>NZ_JAKEIP010000130.1 GCF_021474425.1 Streptomyces muensis
GGTAGGGGCGGCGGGGGCGAGTCGGCATCACCCCAGCACGAGCCGTTCCGGCCGCCCTCCCGCCGGCGACGGCAGCCGCAGCCCCTCCCGCCCAGGCGTGATCGAGCCGAGCACGCGCGCGTGCCGGGCCCCCGTGGCCGACGGGACCGTCCCGGGCAGGCCGTGGGCAGTCAGGAAGCCCAGAACGGCGAAGGCGTAAGCCTCCTTCGCCGCCGCCGGGAGCCCCAACTCGTCGGACGTGCGCAGCGCCACCCCGGGCAGGCACTGCCCCACCATCGCCATCAGCACCGGGTTACGGGTCCCGCCCCCCGAGGCGATCACCTCCGTCGCACCCGCCGCACACACCGCATCAGCGACCGTCCGCGCCGTCAGCGCGGTCAGCGTGGCGACGACATCCTCAGCGGGCAGAGTGCCGAACCCGGTCAACGCATCCCGCAGATGCCCCAGGTGGAACAGCTCCTTGCCGGTCGTCTTGGGCGCGGGCAGCGCGTAGTACGGCTCCTCCAGCAGCCGCATCAGCAGCGGTTCATGGACGCCACCGCGACCGGCAAGCGCCCCGTCCACGTCGTACGCCAGCCGTCCGCCACTGAACCCCCGCGCCGCCGCGTCGATCAGCGCACAGCCCGGCCCGGTGTCGAAGGCCGTGCCGTCGGGTGCGGTGAGGTTGGCGATCCCGCCGATGTTGAGGGCGACGGGCGTCCCCGGCCGGCCGCGCAGCCACAACAGGTCGACCAGGCTGACCAGCGGGGCGCCCTGGCCGCCGGCGGCGATGTCACGTGGCCGGAAGTCGGCGACCACGGGCAGCCCGGTCGCCTCGGCGATCCACGCGGGCTGCCCGAGCTGAAGGGTGCCGAACACCTTCCCCTCCTCGGCCCAGTGATAGACCGTCTGCCCGTGCGAGGCCACCAACTCAGCCCGCCCGTCGCACAGTTCACGGTCAGCGCGCACGGCGGCCGCCGCGAAGGCCTGCCCGACCCGCGTGTCGAGCCGGCACACCTCCGCCATCGAGGTCGTCCCCGGCGGCAGCGCCGCCCCGAGCGCCTCCCGCAGCACGTCGTCGTACGGCTCGCTCACCAGCCCCAGCGGCTCGAGCACCAGGCTGTCGCCGACGAGGCTCAGGTCGGCGGCCGCGGCGTCGATGGCGTCGTACGACGTGCCCGACATCAGGCCGATCACCCGCATCCGCTCAATCCGCCCTTCTCTCAGCTTCCCTCGATACGGTGGCCAACGCCAGGACGCTCACCGCGCAGGTCGCGGCCGCGTAGTACGCGGGGATGTCCACGTTCCCGGTCCGTTCGATCGTCTCCGTGATGATGAGCCCGGCACACCCCGAGAACACCGCATTGGACAGGGCGTAGGCGAGCCCCAGCCCCGTGTAGCGCACGTTCGTCGGGAACAGTTCCGCGAGCATCGCCGGACCCGGCCCCGCCATCAGCCCCACCACCGCGCCCGCGCCCCACACCGCCACACCCTTCACGGTGAGGGAAACGCCCGGGTCCTGGAGAAGGTTGAGCAGCGGCACCGCGAGGACCACCACCAGCGCCGCCCCCGCCAGCATCACCGTCCGCCGCCCGACCCGGTCGCTGAGCCACCCCGCCGGCACGATCGTCATCGCGAAACCGAGGTTGGCCAGCACCGTGGCGACCAGCGCCTGCTGGAAGCTCGCGTCCAGCGTGGACTGCAGATACGACGGCAGCACGACCAGGAAGGTGTACCCGGCCGCCGCCCACCCCATGATCCGCCCGGCGCCCAGCACGATCGCCCCGGCGACCTCACGCCCTGCCGGCCGCTCCGTCTCCCGCTCCTCCCGGAACGCCGGCGTCTCGTCAAGACGCAGCCGCAACCACAGCGCCCCCAGCCCCAGCGGCAACGTCAGCAGGAACGGCAACCGCCAGCCCCAGTCACCCAGTTGCCGCTCGGTCAGTACCGTGGCCAGCAGCGCCGCCGCCCCCGCACCGCCCAGCAGCCCCAGCGCCACCGTGAACGACTGCCACGACCCGTACAGCCCGCGCCGCCCGGGTGGCGCGAACTCCGTCATCACCGACACCGCGCCCCCGAACTCCCCGCCCGCCGACAGCCCTTGCAGCACCCGCAGCAGCGTCAGCAGCCACGGGGCGAGCGCGCCGACCGTGTCGTACGTGGGCAGCACACCGATCAGCGTCGTCGCCCCGGTCATCAGCGTGATCACCAGGATCAGCACCGGACGCCGGCCGATCCGGTCGCCGAGCCGGCCGAACACGGCCGCGCCGACCGGCCGGAAGAAGAACGCCAACGCGAACGACGCGTACGTCTTCACCAGGGCCTCGATCTCGCTGCCGCCCTCCGGGGTGAAGAACCGCGCCGCGATGATCGTCGCGAAGTAGCCGTAGACACCGAACTCGTACCACTCGATGAAGTTGCCCACCGACCCCGCGACCAGCGCCTTGCGGGACCGGACCGGGGCCTGCTCGGGGAACGTCGACTTCATGCCCGCGCCTCCTGAATCCCGAATTCCGGTCGGGGAACCGGTTTTTGACTGTCGGTCAGTTTCGGCGGTGCAGGTCGCAGGCCCTGCGCGTCGCCCGCGTGCACCCGTCGTCACCCGTCAAGGCAACAGCTGCCCGGAGCCGCCTCCGCTTAGGCAATCGGACGACTACGCTCGGGGTCTGTACGTCGTTCGGGCGACTTGGGGAGGTAGCGGGATGACGGAGGTACGGCCCACACAGGCCGCCTCGGCCTCGCTGTGGGAGCGCGACGAGGAAGTCGCCGCCGTCGAGCGGGCCCTCGACACCCTGTGCGCGGACAGGTCCTCCTCGGGCAGCCTCCTGGTGCTCCGGGGCGAGGCGGGACTGGGCAAGACCGCGCTGCTGGCCGAAACCCGCCGTATCGCCGAGGCCCGCGGCTGCACCGTGTGGTCCGCCCGGGGCAGCGAGACCCTGAGCTCCGTTCCCTTCAACGTCGTACGGCAGCTGCTCCAACCCGCGCTGCTGTCCCTGATGCCGGAAGAGGCCCGCGAGTACCTCGGCGACCGTGTGCCGGGGTGTGAAGCCACCTTCGCGGACCATCGCCGTGTCCATGTGGGTCGCCGGGTGCAGCACGTTCACCGAGACTCCGGTGCCCGCCAGTTCCTCGGCGAGGACGAACGTATGGGCGGCGAGGGCGAACTTGCTGCGGCAGTACGCCGAAAGCCCGTCGTAGCCGCGGGTCAGCTCGGGGTCGTCGAGTTCCAGGGGCTCCTGCCCGGCCGAGCCGACGTTCACGATCCGCGCGGGCGCGTTGGCGCGCAGGACGGGGAGCAGGGCGCGGGTCAGCGCGACCGGCGCCAAGTAGTTGACCGCGAGGCGCAGTTCGTGCCCGTCGGCGCTGAGCTCCCGCACGGACCGGTGCGGTCCGGCGCCCACCGCCGCGTTGTTGATCAGCACGTCGAGCTCCGGGTAGGCCTCGGCGACATGCGCCGCCAGCTCGCGCACCTGTGTCAGCGAGGCCAGATCGGCGACGAACCCCTCGGCCTCGCCGTCGGCCCGCAGCTCCTCGACGAGCCGCTCGGTGCGGCCCGCGTCCCGGCCGTGCGCGAGGACGCGGTGCCCGGAGCGGACCAGCTCGAAGGCGACGTAGCGGCCGAGCCCCGAGGTGGCGCCGGTGAGCAGAATCGTGGACATGCCTCCACCGTAGGCACGGCGTGCGGACATGTGCGAGGCGCTGCCGGTGGTACGACCAGCAGGGTCACCCTTCCTCTTCCGCGAGGACCCGCTGCGCCGCCGCGAACGCCGAGTTCGCCGCCGGCACCCCGCAGTACACGGCCGTCTGGAGCAGTACGGCGCCGATCTCCTCCGGCGTCAGCCCGTTGCGCCGGGCCGCGCGGACATGCATGGCCAGCTCGTCGTAGTGGCCGTGGGCGACCAGTGCCGTCAGGGTGATCATGCTGCGTTCGCGGCGGGTGAGCGTCGGGTCGGTCCAGATCTCGCCCCAGGCGTAGCGCGAGATGAAGTCCTGGAAGCGCGCGGTGAACGGCGTCTGCCGGGCCTGCGCCCGGTCGACGTGGGCGTCACCGAGCACCTCGCGTCGCACCTCCATGCCCAGCCCGGCGCCGCCGCCGAGGTGCGCCCGCATCGCGGTCAGCACGGCCTGCGAGCACTGCGCCGGCGCCAGATGCGAGGCCCCGGGCAGCTCGACGAGCGTGGCACCGGGCACGGCGTCCGCGATCTCCCGCAGATGCGCCGGCGGTGTCGCCGGATCCTCGCGGCCCGCGATCAGCAGGGTGGGCGAGGTGATCTCGGGCAGCCGTTCGCGCAGGTCGAAGGCGGCGAGCGCGTCACAGCAGGCGGCGTAGGCGGCCGGATCGGCGTCCCGGTGGTCCTGGACCAGCTCCGGCACGGTGAAGCCGGAGGTGAACCAGCGGCCGTTCGCGCTGTCGGCGAGCCGCGACAGCCCGTCGCGGCGCACGAGCGCGGCCCGCTCCTCCCACGGCTTCGCACCGTTGAAGTGCGCCGACGAGCAGATCACGGCCAGCGAGGAGATCCGCTCGGGATGGTGCACGGCCAGGTGCAACCCGACCGCACCGCCCAGCGACACCCCGGCGTACGCGAACCGCTCGACGCCGAGCGAGTCGGCGAGCGCCAGCACCAGTCCGGCGAGGTCACCGACGGTCGCGCCGGCGTCGACGAGATCCGCCGCCGAACCCCCGTGCCCCGGCAGATCCCAGCGGACCACCCGATGGGTGATCGACAGCTCGGGCGCGACCTTGTCCCACAGGGCGTACGAGGTGCCGAGCGAGGGCCCGAGCAGCAGCGCGGGCGCGGAAGTGGGTCCTTCGGTGCGGTGGTTGAGGAGTTTGTCGGTCAACGTCGCTCCAGGGCACGGTCGGTGAGGGTCCCTGCGGAGCCCGTGTAGTGGGTGGGATCGAGGTCTACGCCCGTGAGCTCCGGCGCCTCGGCGAGCGGGCGGCCCTCGGACGCCAGTCGGGTGAGCAGTTCCTTGGCGCGGGCCCGGCCCAGCACCGGGGCCAGCTCGGCGGACAGCCGCTCGGACACGATCAGCCCATGGGTGAGGTCGAGGTGCTCGCGCATGACGTCGGGTCTGACCCGCAGCCCCTCGGCCAGTTCCACGGCGTCCCCGGCGGCACCGCCGACCAGCCGCAACAGCTCCCGCAACGGCTCCCACTCCGCGTGCCAGGCGCCGGCCGCCCGCTCGTCCTCCGCCGCCAGCGACCCGTAGAGGGTGGCCGCGAGATGAGGTGCCCGTCGCGCCGCGGCGGCGATCAGCGTGGACCGTACGGGATTGGACTTGTGCGGCATGGCGGACGAGCCCCCGCCGCTGCCCTCCGCGAGTTCCGCGATCTCGGTGCGCGAGAGCGTGAGGACGTCCGCGGCGATCTTGCCGAGCGCCCCCGCGGTGAAGGCGAGGCATCCGGCGAGATCGGCGACGGGTGTGCGCAGCGTGTGCCACGGCAACCGCGGAGCACGCAGGCCGAGTTCGCGGGCGTACACCGTCGCCAGCTCGACCGGATCGGTCGCGCCGTATGCCCCGAAGGCCGCCAACGTGCCCGCCGCGCCCCCCAGTTGGGCAGGCAGCGAGTCCCGTACGGCCGTCACCCGGTCCCGTGCGTCCAGCACCAGCGACCGCCACCCGGCCGCCTTCAGCCCGAACGTCGTCGGTACGGCGTGCTGGGTGAGCGTCCGCCCCGGCATCGCGGTGTCGCGGTGCTCGGCGGCCAGCCGGGACAGGGCCCGCTGGGTGCGGTCGAGGTCCGCGAGCAGCAGGTCGAGGGTGCGTGCCCCGACCAGCATCAGTGCCGTGTCCAGGATGTCCTGGCTGGTGGCACCCCGGTGGACGTACGGCCCGTACTCCGCGCCGACCGCCTCGGTGAGGCCGGCGACCAGGGGGATGACCGGGTTGCCGCCGCCGCGCGCACGTTCGGCGAGGGACCGTACGTCGTAGCGGCCGGCGTCGGCGGCCTCGGTCACCGCGGTGGCAGCCTCGGCCGGGGCGAGGCCCAGGGAGGCCTGCGCCCGGGTGAGCGCAGCCTCCGCGTCCAGCAGCGCCTGGAGACAGGCGCCGTCACCAGTCGCGGAGGCGGCGGGGGAGCCTGCCCACCCGGGGGCGAGCAGGCCGGTGTCCGGATCGGGAGAAGTCACTGGAACTCCAGGAAGACCGTCTCGCCTTCGCCCTGAAGGCGGATGTCGAAACGGTAGGTGCCATCACGCTGCTCCCGTGCGATCAGCGTGTCGCGCCGCTCGGCCGGCACCCGGGCGAGCAACGGGTCAGCGGCGAGGGCCGCCTCGTCGCCCGGCAGATAGATCCGCGTGTACAGATGCACCAGCAGTCCGCGCGCGAACACGCACACACTGATGTACGGGGCGCTCTGCCCACGTGCGCCCGGTCGCAGCGTCCGCGCCGTCCAGTGCCCGTTGGCGTCGGTCTGGATCCGGCCCCAGCCGGTGAACTCCACGCCGTTGCGGCCGAGGTAGCCGCCGCTCGCCGGGTCGCGCCGGATCGAGCCGTCGACCTGCGGGACGTTGCCGTCGGGGTCGGCGCTCCACAGCTCCACGAACGCGTCGGGCAGCGGGTCGCCCTCGCCGTCCTGGACGTAGCCCTGGAGGACGATGCCGTCCGGGTGTCCGACGGGCGCGATGTCGCCGCCGCCGGGGAAGGGCAGGGCGTGGCCGTAGAAGGGGCCGACGGTGTGCGACGGGGTGGGGAGGACGGTCTCCGGGCGGCTCGTGTCGATCTTCGTCATGGCAGGTCAGCGTCCCTCTTCGATCCAGGTGGCGTGCGGTCCGTCGAGGACGATGTCCCAGTGGTAGCCCATCGAGAACTCCGGCACCGACAGACTGTGGTCGTAGGTGGCGACCAGCCGCTGGCGGGCCGCGTCGTCCGTCACCGACTGGATGATCGGGTCGTAGGGGAACAGCGGGTCGCTCGGGAAGTACATCTGCGTCACCAGCCGCTGGGTGAACGCCGTGCCGAACAGCGAGAAGTGGATGTGGGCCGGCCGCCAGGCGTTGACGTGCTGCCGCCATGGGTACGGGCCCGGCTGGATGGTGGTGAACCGGTAGAAGCCGCTGTCGTCGGTCAGGGTGCGGCCGACGCCGGTGAAGTTCGGGTCCAGCGGGGCGTCGTGCTGCTCGCGCTGGTGGGCGTAGCGGCCGGCCGAGTTCGCCTGCCAGACCTCGATCAGCTGGCCGCGCAGCGGACGGCCGTCGCGGTCCAGGAGCCGGCCCTCGACGGTGATCCGCTCACCGATCGGCTCCCCGGTGTGCTGCCGGGTGAGGTCGTTGTCGATCTCGGTGATGTCCCGCTCGCCGAAGGCGGGGGAGTGCAGCTCCACCAGCTCCGGGTCCTTGCTGACGTCGATCTTGATCGGCCGCTGCTTCGGGTGGCGCAGCACCGAGGAGCGATACGGGGTGTAGTCGCGGCGCGGGTGGTGCTCGACGGGGGCACCGTCGGCGACGCGCTTCTCGTACGCGGCGTGCTCGGCGGCGATCTCTAGGTCGATGTCGTGCTGGGTGAGAGTCATCGGGATTCCTGGTGATTCTGACGGTCACTTCGAAGTCGGGCGGGAGAACTGCGCCCCGTGAGGGACGCGGGGAACGGCGCGACCGGCCACAACGGGCCTGCGGCCGCAGACGGCGCTCAACGCTCCAGAACGAGGGCGAGTCCCTGCCCCACACCGATGCAGAGAGTGGCGACGCCGACGCCGCCGCCCTTGCGGGCAAGCTGATGGGCGACCGTCCCGGCGAGCCGCGCACCGGAGGCACCGAGGGGATGGCCGAGGGCGATGGCACCGCCCTGGGGATTGAGGATCGCCGGGTCGAACTCGGGCCACTCCGCCACACACCCGAGCACCTGCGCGGCGAAGGCCTCGTTCAGCTCCAGCACGGACAGATCACCGAACCCCTTGCCCGCCTTGGCCAGCGCACGCGTGACCGCCTCGACGGGGGCGAGCCCGAAGTAGTCGGGGTCGAGCGCGTTGACCCCGGTGGCGGAGATCCGCGCGAGCGGCTCGCGGCCGGTGGCCCTCAGGCCCTCCTCGTCGACGAGGAGCAGGGCGGCGGCGCCGTCGTTGAGCGGGGAGGCGTTGCCCGCGGTGACCGTGCCTCCCTCCTTGCGGAAGGACGGCTTGAGCTTCGCCATCGCGGCGAGGGAGGCGTCGGCCCGTACGGACTCGTCGGCGGCAAGGACGACCGGGTCGCCCTTGCGCTGCGGGATGGAGACCGGGGCGAGCTCGGCGTCGAAGAGGCCCTGCCGCTGGGCCGCGGCCGCCTTCTGGTGCGAGGCCAGCGCGAACTCGTCCTGCTGCGCACGGCTGATCTTGTGCTTCTCGGCGATCAGCTCGGCCGACTCGCCCAGCGGGACGGTCCACTGCGGCTCCATCCTCGGGTTGACCATGCGCCAGCCCAGGGTGGTCGAGTACAGCTCCGTGTGCGCGGCGGGGAAGGGCTTGTCGGACTTGGGCAGCACGTACGGGGCCCGGGTCATCGACTCCACGCCGCCGGCCACGGCGATGTGGGCGTCCCCGGCGGCGATGGCGCGGGCCGCCTGGATGACGGCCTCCAGACCGGAGGCGCAGAGGCGGTTGACGGTGACGCCGGGGACGCTGGTCGGCAGACCGGCGAGCAGGGCGGCCATGCGGCCGACGTTGCGGTTCTCCTCGCCGGCGCCGTTGGCGTTGCCGAGGTAGACGTCCTCGATACGGGACGGGTCCAGGTCGGGTGTACGGGCGAGGAGTTCGCGGAGGGCGTGGGCGGCCAGGTCGTCCGGGCGGACGGAGGCGAGGGTCCCGTTGTAACGGCCGATCGGGGTGCGGACGGCGTCAACGATGTAAACGGTGTTCACAGCAGATTCTCCGCGACGGTGAGTTTTGCGTCGGTCTTGGCGATGATCTCGTCAACGCTTACGCCGGGAGCGGTCTCGACGAGCACCAGGCCGTCGTCGGTCACGTCGATCACGCCCAGGTCGGTGATGACTCGGTTCACACACGCCTTGCCTGTGAGCGGCAGCGCGCACTCCTCGAGGATCTTCGCCGAGCCGTCCTTGGCGGTGTGCGTCATCACCACGATGACGGTGCGCGCCCCGTGGACGAGGTCCATCGCCCCGCCGATCCCGGTGACCAGCTTCCCGGGGATGGCCCAGTTCGCCAGGTCTCCCTTGGCGGACACCTGCATCGCGCCCAGCACGGCCACATCGATGTGCCCACCGCGGATCATCGAGAACGACAGCGCCGAGTCGAAGAAGGCGGCGCCCGGCAGCACGGTCACCGTCTCCTTCCCGGCGTTGATCAGATCCGGGTCGACGGCGTCCTCGGTCGGATACGGTCCGGTGCCCAGGATGCCGTTCTCGGACTCCAGGATCACCTCCACGCCCGGCGGCAGGTAGTTCGGGATCAGCGTCGGCAGCCCGATGCCGAGGTTGACGTACTGCCCGTCCTCCAGCTCGCGCGCGGCCCGCGCGGCCATCTGCTCACGACTCCAGGCCATCAGCTGCTCACCGTCCGCTGCTCGATCTTCTTGTCGGCCGCCTGCTCCGGCGTCAGCGCCACCACCCGCTGCACGAAGATGCCTGGCAGATGCACCGCGTCCGGATCGATCTCCCCGGGTTCCACGAGCTCCTCCACCTCCGCGATCGTCACCCGCCCGGCCATCGCGGCCAGCGGGTTGAAGTTGCGGGTGGACTTGTTGAACACCAGGTTCCCGTGCCGGTCGCCCTTGGCGGCGCGTACCAGTGCGAAGTCGGTACGGATCCCGCGCTCCAGCACGTATTCCACGCCGTCGAACTCCCGCACCTCCTTCGGCGGCGACGCCAGCGCCACCCCGCCCGCACCGTCGTAGCGCCAGGGCAGCCCGCCCTCAGCGACCTGTGTGCCGACCCCGGCGGGGGTGAAGAAGGCCGGGATCCCGGCCCCGCCCGCGCGCAGCCGCTCGGCCAGCGTGCCCTGCGGGATCAGCTCCACCTCCAGCTCCCCGGCCAGGTACTGCCGGGCGAACTCCTTGTTCGCCCCGATGTAGGAGCCGGTCACCCGGGCGATCCGCCCGGCCGCCAGCAGCACCGCGAGGCCCGTCTCCATCGCCCCGCAGTTGTTGGAGACGACGCCGAGGCCGGTGACCTCGCGCTCGTACAGTGCCTGGATCAGCACGTTGGGCACGCCGCTCAGCCCGAACCCGCCGACGGCGAGTGTCGCGCCGTCCGGCACATCGGCCACCGCCTCCGCGGCCGTGGCGACCACCTTGTCCATCCGAGAAGCCCCATCTCTTCCGAGCTCCCAGCCCCCGAATTAGTCAGGGCACTGAGTATTTCCGTGAGGTTGCCCATCACGCTGCCACCGGAGCGGGAAGCCGTCAAGGCCTCGGCAAATGCGAACTCCGTGGACTCTTCGGCCGGAGGAAACGCCCGAAGAGGTCCGGTATTGTTCAGTGCACCGACGATTACGACAGGGCGATGACGAACAGGGGAGCGCGCATGGCCGCCGTGGACCTCACCACCCACCCCGGGCATCTGGCCCGGCGGCTCCAGCAGGCGCACTACCTGCTGTGGAACACGATGGTCTCCGAGGAGATCACCTCGCCCCAGTTCGCCGTCCTCAACGCGCTCGTCGCCGAGCCGGGACTGGACCAGCGGACGGTGGGGGAGCGCGTCGGGCTCGACCGGTCCACGATCGCCGAGGTGATCAGCCGGCTCGGCCGCCGCGGACTGCTCGACAAGGTCCGCGACCCCCAGGACGGCCGCCGCTTCCTGCTGCGCCTCACGGACGACGGCCTGCGCACCCACAAGAAGCTGACCGTGCGCACGGCCCGGATGAACCAGGTCTTCCTGGCCCCGCTCGCCGCCGACGAGCAGGCGCTGTTCTTCGATCTGATCCGGCGCGTCGCGGACGCGGCCGAGGGGCTCCGCAACCCTTCGGAGCCCCTCGTCGCACCATCCTGATCCCCGGTTCGAACCCTCCGGTCGCCGGATCCTCAGGACGCCTTCGCGTACACCACCCACACCTGGCCGGTGAAGTTCACCCGCTTGCCGTCCTCGGTCGTGAACCTGGTGCCGCCCGCGGCCTTCGGACGCGTCCAGTAGACGTCGTAGGAGCGCCCGTCGCGCAGCACCCGCGCCTTCCCGGAGCCCACCGTCTCGGTGTACGGCGTGTTCTTGCCGAGGGAGTCGTGGAACGTGGACTTGCGCACCTTCACGTACTGCACGACGACCGTCCCGGCCCCGACCCGCTTCCCGTCCGTCGTCCTGGCGGCCTTGCCGTCCATGCTGACGAGCCAGCGGTCCTGGGCTTTGGACCAGGTGAACTTGTAGCGGGCCAGGTCGTAGCGCACCGACTGCGAGTTCGTGGCCTTGCCGCCGGCCGGGGCGGCGCCGTAGCGGAAGCCGGTCGTCAGGGCGTCGCCGCCGGGGGCGGAGCCCATCAGCCGCTGGGGCCGCAGATAGAGGTTGTGCGGTGAGGGCCTGTTGCGGTTGCGGAAGTAGGCGTCGCCCGCCTTGCCGGGTGGCACCGCCTGCAACGGGGCCTTGTCGATCAGCGGCAGGAGCTTGCCCTGCGCCCCGGAGAAGGCGAGGGTCGGCCGGTTGAACTGGCGCAGCAGCTCCAGGTCGCTCTCGCGTGCGCTGCGCACCGGCCCGACGACCTTCGGCAGCTTCGTCGCGTACACCGCCATCAGCCGGCTCAGTCCGCCCTCGACCTGCTCGACGTACACGACGTCCGCGGCGCCCAGACCCGTGTGGGGACGCGCGGCACGGGCGTTGTCGATCTTCACGGCGAGCACCGAGCCGCCGTTGGCCAGGCTCTCGTTCCCGCTGCCGTTCGACGGCAGGTTCGTGCCGCCGCGCCCGTCGTCGCGCTGTCCGCCGGACGTCGTACAGCCCGCCGCCAGGGAGGCCGTCAGCGCGGCGGCCAGCAGCCCCGCCATGGTCGTGGCACGTCTCGTGCGCGCCCCTCGTTGCCTGCCCACCGTCGCCACCCACCCAGTCCGTGTCATCAATTGTGCGCTTATCTGTTCATAGGTGGCCATACCCGATCTCGCGTGATCAGCCCCGCAAATCCGTCGTTCGGCCCACACCGCTGTCCGCCGTCCACGCGGTTCGGCGGACCGGCGCGGGGGTACCCGGCGCCCACCGCACCAGCGGACGCACACGCCACGGAGGGAGCGCGGGGCGATGAGGGCAGTGACCTGGCAGGGCAAGCGGGACGTGCGCGTGGAGAACGTGCCCGACCCGACGATCCAGGAGCCGACGGACGCGGTCATCCGCATCACGTCCACCGGACTGTGCGGCTCCGACCTGCACTTGTACGAGGTGCTGACACCGTTCATGACACCGGGGGACATCCTCGGACACGAACCGATGGGCATCGTCGAGGAGGTCGGCGCCGGAGTGCCGGACCTCCAGGCGGGCGACCGGGTCGTGGTGCCGTTCCAGATCGCCTGCGGCGACTGCTGGATGTGCCTGACCGGGCTGCCGACCCAGTGCGAGACCACCCAGGTCACCGGCGAGGGCATGGGCGCCGCCCTGTTCGGCTACACCCGGCTGTACGGCGCGGTGCCGGGCGCCCAGGCCGAGTATCTCCGGGTCCCGCAGGCCCAGTTCGGCCCGATCAAGATCCCGGAGGGGCCGCCCGACGACCGGTTCGTCTACCTCTCCGACGTCCTGCCCACCGCCTGGCAGGCGGTCCGCTACGCCGAGGTCCCGGAAGGCGGCAGCGTCGCCGTGCTCGGCCTCGGCCCCATCGGTGACATGGCCTGCCGGGTCGCCCAGGCGCAGGGCGCCGGGCGGGTGTTCGGCGTGGACCTGGTGCCCGAACGGCTGCGGCGGGCGCGCGAGCGGGGCGTGGAGACGTACGACCTCAGGAGCTTCGACGACGAGAAGGAACTCGTGGCCGCCATCCGCGACGTGACGGACGGCCGCGGCCCCGACGCCGTGATCGACGCCGTCGGCACCGAGGCCCACGGCAGCGCCGCCGCCAGGCTCGCCCAGTCGGCCTCGGCGATGCTGCCCCGCAAGATCGGCGGCCCGTTCGCCGAACGCTTCAGCGTAGACCGACTGGCCGCCCTCTACACCGCCATCGACCTGGTGCGGCGCGGCGGCACGATCAGCCTGTCCGGCGTCTACGGCGGCATGGCCGACCCGATCCCGCTGCTCACCCTGTTCGACAAGCAGATCCAGCTGCGGATGGGGCAGGCCAACGTGCGCCGCTGGACCGACGACATCCTGCCCCTCCTGACCGACGAGGATCCGCTCGGCGTCGACGACTTCGCCACGCACCGCGTGCCGCTGAGCGACGCCCCGCACGCCTACGAGATGTTCCAGCGCAAGCAGGACGGCGCGGTCAAGGTGCTGATGAAGCCCTGACCAACCCGGTGTTGCCCGTCAGGCCTGCGGCGCGAAGATCTCCGCCAGGTCGTAGCGGACCGGTTCCTCCAACTGCGCGTACGTACAGCTCTCCGGCGTACGGTCCGGGCGCCAGCGACGGAAGCGGGCCGTGTGCCGGAAGCGCACACCGTTCTCCATGTGGTCGTACGCCACCTCGGCCACCCGCTCCGGCCTGAGCGGCACCCAGGACAGGTCCTTCTTGCCCGACCAGCGGCTCGGCGCCCCCGGCAGCCGTGCCGACTCGTGCGCCGCCTCCTGCGCCCAGGCGGCCCACGGATGCCCCGCGACGTCCTCCATGCGCAGCGGCTCCAACTCCTCGATCAGCTCGGCCCGCCGCTTCATCGAGAACGCGGCCGACACCCCCACATGCTGCAGCGCCCCCTTGTCGTCATGGAGACCGAGCAACAGCGACCCCACCACCGGACCGCTCTTGTGGAGCCGGTAGCCCGCCACGACGACGTCCGCCGTCCGCTCGTGTTTGATCTTGAACATGGCCCGCGCGTCCTGGAGATAGCGCAAGGTGAGCGGCTTGGCGATCACTCCGTCCAGACCGGCCCCCTCGTACTCCTCGAACCACCCCTGGGCCGTGTCCAGGTCGGTCGTCGCCGGCGCCACATGCACCGGTGCCGTCACCCCGGACAGCGCCATCGTCAGCCGCGCCCGCCGATCCGCCAGCGGGACCTCCAGCAGCGACTCGTCCGCCAGCGCCAGCAGGTCGAAGGCCACGAACGACGCCGGGGTCCGCTCGGCCAGCGTCCGCACCCGCGAGTCCGCCGGATGGATGCGCTCGGTGAGCGCGTCGAAGTCCAACCGCCCCTCCCGCGCGATGACGATCTCCCCGTCCAGCACGCACCGCTGCGGCAACCGCTCCTTCAGCCCCGCCACCAGCTCAGGAAAGTACCTGGTCAGCGGCTTGCCGGTACGGCTGCCGAGCTCGACCTCGTCCCCGTCGCGGAACACGATCGCCCGGAACCCGTCCCACTTCGCCTCGTACTGCATGCCCGGCGGGATCTTCGCCACCGACTTGGCGAGCATCGGCTTCACGGGCGGCATCACCGGAAGGTCCATGGTCCGATTCTGCGCGCATCCGGCCGCTGACGCCCGGTGTGCGAGGTGTGCCGGGTCCGCCTACCGTGGCTCGCATGGGCGAAGCGGTGGAACTCCAGGCGGGCGGCCGGACCGTGCGCCTGTCCAACCCGGGCAAGGTCTTCTTCCCCGAGCCCGGATACACCAAGCTGGACCTCGCCCGCTACTACATCGCCGTCGGCCCCGGCATCCTGCGCGCCCTGCGCGACCGCCCCACCACCCTGGAGCGCTACCCGGACGGTGTGACCGGCGAGTGGTTCTACCAGAAGCGGGCGCCCAAGAACATGCCCGACTGGATCCCCACCGCCCACATCACCTTCCCCAGCGGCCGCAGCGCCGACGAGATGTGCCCCACCGAGGAGGCGGCCGTCCTGTGGGCCGCCCAGTACGGCACGCTCACCTTCCACCCCTGGCCGGTCCGCCGCGACGACGTCGACCGCCCCGACGAACTGCGCATCGACCTCGACCCGCAGCCCGGCACCGACTTCGACGACGCCGTCCGCGCCGCCCATGAACTGCGCGCCGTCCTCGACGAGTTCGGCGGCCTGCGCGGCTGGCCCAAGACCTCCGGCGGCCGCGGCCTGCACGTCTTCGTGCCCATCGAGCCGCGCTGGACCTTCACCCAGGTCCGCCGGGCCGCCATCGCCGTCGGACGGGAACTGGAACGGCGGATGCCGGACCAGGTGACGATCAAGTGGTGGAAGGAGGAGCGCGGCGAGCGCATCTTCGTCGACTACAACCAGACGGCCCGCGACCGCACCATCGCCTCCGCCTACTCCGTACGGCCCCGCCCGCACGCCCCCGTCTCGGCGCCCCTGCGCTGGGAGGAGGTGGGGACCGCCCACCCCCAGGACTTCGACATCGCGACCATGCCCGCGCGCTTCGCCGAACTCGGCGATGTGCACGCGGGCATGGACGACCACCGCTTCTCGCTGGACGCGCTGCTGGAGCTCGCCAACAAGGACGAACGCGACCACGGACTCGGCGATCTGCCGTACCCGCCCGAGTACCCGAAGATGCCGGGGGAACCCAAGCGGGTGCAGCCGAGCAGAGCCCGCAAGGAAGGGCCTACAACTCCTTGATCCGGATGTCCCGGAAGGACACCACGTCCGTCGTGCCGTGCACCTGGAGCCCGACATAGCCGGAGGCGAACCTCCGCCCGTCCGTGCCCGGGTCGTCCGAGCGGGGCGGGACGAACTCCTGGCCGCCGGTGTTGTCGAACTCGTTGATCAGCACGCCGTTGCGGTAGACCGAGTAGTGCTGGTCGACCACCCGGATCTCGTAGTCGTTCCACGTGCCCTTCTGGGTGACGCCCGCACCGGCGAGCCCCACCCGGTCGAAGCCGTAGACCGACCCCGTCTTGTACATGTCGCCGTCAGGACGGTCGAGCACCTGCACCTCGTGCCCGTACTTGATGGCGACCCACTCCGGCCGCGACTCCTCGGGATGGTCGTGGACCCACGGGAACCGGACGAACACGCCCGAGTTGGCGTTGCCCGTGCCCGGGGCGTCGTCGCGCCACTGGAGCTTGAGCGAGAAGTCGCCGTACTTCCGCTCGGGGAACCACAGCATGCCGAGGCCGGCCTTCGTCGTCCCGGACGTGATCGAGCCGTCACCGTTCGGTGCGAACGAACCGCCGCCCACTTGCTGCCACTTGGCGAACGACGCCGCGCTGCCGTCGAGGATCGTGCGGTAGCCCTCGGTCTGCCCGGGCTTGCCGATCCCGGACTGACGGGCGGCCTTGTTGATGGCCCTGTACTCGCGCTGGTCGACGACCCCGTCCTTCAGAAGCCGGTCCAGGACCGTCTTCACATGCTTGAGGAACAGCGCCTGGGACGTCCACTCCTTCTCGTCCTCGATCAACTCGTTGATCCGGCACCGGCTGTTGGTGAGCCGGTTCGGAACACCCGAGTCGACCGTGCCGACGATCACCGTCAACCGCTCGTCGAACTCCGGGCAGTTGGGCGCCGGGACCTGACTGGACACGACGGTGAAGGTCACCGTACGGGCCTCGGAGGTGTTGCCCGCCTTGTCCGTGGCCCGATAGGCGAGCGTGTGCGTGCCCGCCCGGTCGACGACCACCGGGGCGCCGTACGCCAGATACGGGCCGCCGTCGAGGGAGTACTCGATCCGGTCCACGCCCGAGCCGTGGTGCTCGTCGGTCGCCGTGACGGTCACCTCGGCGTTCCCGACATACGCACCGTCGGAGTTCTTCGTGCCCTCGACACTCACACCGGTCACCGGCGCTGTCGTGTCCGGCTGCGGCGCCGCCACGACCGTGAACCGCACGCTCTTCTCAGACGCGACGTTCCCCGCCTTGTCGGTGGCCCGGTAGCGCACCGTGTGGTCGCCGACCTCGTGCACCATCACGGGCGCGGAGTACGGCTGCCAGGCGCCGGAGCCGAGCGCGTACTCGATGGTGTTCACGCCGGAACCGGTGTCCGACGCGGAGACGGTGACGGTCGCCATGCCGACGTACGTCCCGTCGGGATTCTGCTCACCGCTGACGGCCGCCGACGTCTCCGGCGCGGTCGTGTCGTCGGACTGCGGCGCCACGACCGTGAACGCGACGCTCTTCTCCGCCGAGACGTTCCCCGCCTTGTCGAGGGCGCGGTACCGGATCCTGTGATCGCCGACCTGGTCGACGACGACCGGGGTGGTGTACGGCTGCCAGGCGCCGGCGTCCCCGACGGCGTACTGGACGCGGTCGACCCCGGAGCCGCCCTCCTCGTCGGTGGCGTGGATCGCCACGCTCGCCGAACCGACGTACTGGCCCTGCGTGTTCTGCGTCCCGCTGACGTGGGCCGAGGCCTCGGGCGCCGTGGTGTCCTCGCCGCTGCCCTCGGTCACCACCAGGATGCCCTGCATCTGCCCGTGGCCGGGGATCGTGCAGTAGTAGCGGTAGCGGCCCGGGGTGAGCGTGACCTCGGCGGTGTGCTTGCCTCCCTGGTCGTCGTTCGGGTTGGCGAGGATGTTCAGCTGGACGTCGTTGTTGTACTCGGGATCGGACGTGTCGAACGTCAGCGTGTGCGGCATCCCGGTGGTGTTGCCGGTCGCCGTGCTGTTCTCGAAGACGATCGTCGTCGTGCCCGCCACCGCGGTCGCGGGCGCCGAGGCGTACTTCGTGATGTCGTCACCGGCGGTCCAGGTGAGGACCTGTGCGGCGGCGGCTTGCTGTGCCTGTGGCTGTCCGGTCGCGGGCAGGGCCTGCAGACCGAGTACCACGAGCAGTGCGGCCAGCAGGGCCGCCCACATTCTTCGTTGTCGTGTCACTGCGCCCCCCTGGCCAGCTGATCGGCGGCCGGAGTGGGCCCGCCGCCCGTGTAAGTCACTCTCCACAGCGCCGACTTGGCGTCCGAGGTGAAGAAGCCGCGGCCGTAGTCGAGCACGTACAGCGCGCCGTCCGGACCGAACTTCCAGTCCATGAGGTTCTTGATGCCGTCGTTGCCGACCGGCACGATCTTCTTCAGCGACTCCGAGTGCACCGGCAGTCCGCCGTCACCGTGGGTCTTCGGGTCGGTGATCACCGCGTTGCGCGGCTGGTCGGCGTCGTAGAAGTCACCGACGAACCACTTGCCGTCCCAGTACGCCGGCCACTTGGTGCCGCTCGTGCTCGCCGCGTCGAACCGGTACACCGGCCCGTTCATCGCGGCCTGACCGCCGCCCTTCAGCCACGGCAGCCCGTAGGTCGCCTCCTCCTGCTTGTACGACGGCACGCCGTTCGCGTCACGCGGGAAGTCCGGGGCGCCGCCCTGGGGCGAGTACCAGATGTTGTTGCCGGTGACCGGCGGAAGGTTGACGAGACCGTCGTTGTTCGGCGACTCGTTCTTCGGGGCGTCGCAGTCGTACCAGCCCAGCGGCTTGCTCGGATCGGGCAGATTGCGGTCCCGGTAGGGCTGCTTGTTGCCCATGCAGTACGGCCAGCCCCGGTTGCTCGCCTTGGTGATCACGGCGAACGTGTCGTACTTCGCCGGGCCCCAGGTGGTGGAGGGTGTCGAGGCGTCCGGGCCGACCCAACCCGCGTACAGCACGTCGGTCTGCTTGTCGACAAAGATGCGTGCCGGGTTCCTGACGCCCATCACATAGATCTCGCCGCGTGTCTTTCCGCCGCCCTCGTCGGTCTCCTTCCCGGTGAAGAGGTTGCCCTCCGGCAGTGTGTACGTGCCGTCCGGCTCCGGGCGGATGCGCAGGATCTTGCCGTTGAGGTTGTTGGTGTTGCCGGCGGTGCGGCGCGCGTCGGCGAAGGACACGCCCTTGTAGTCGGGCTCGGGGTTGTTGCCCGAGTAACCGCCGCTGAAGCCGCTGGAGTTGTTGTCGCCGGTCGCGATGTACAGGTTGCCCTTGGAGTCCCAGGCCATCCCGCCGCCCGCGTGACAGCAACTGTGCACCTGCACCGGCCACTTGAGCAGCACCTTCTCGCTGCCCAGGTCCAGCTTGTTCGTGGCGAGGTCGAGCGTGAAGCGGGAGACGTACCGCTCGGCCATCCGCGTGTCGCGGTTGAGCTTCGAGTGCGGGGTGTAGTGCAGATACACCCACCCGTTTTCCTCGAAGCGCGGGTCGAGCTCGATGCCGAGGAGCCCCTCCTCGACCTTGATCAGCTCGTCGCCGCCGCCCTTGTTGCCGAAGACCGTCAACGCCCCGGCCAGGGTGACCTTCTTGGTCTTCGGGTCGTAGACATGGATCTCGCCCTTGCCCTTGCCGATGTCCGGGTTGTTCCAGTCGGTGACCACCGGCTGCGAGGAGTCGGCGCCGCCCCGGCCGATGTAGAGCACCCGGCCGTCGGGCGCCGTGACCAGGCCGTGCGGCTCGCCGATCTGGTCGTTCTGGCCCGGCTGGTTGGGCTGGGTGAGGCGCTCGGCCTTGTAGTTGCCGTTGATGGTGGCCTTGCAGTCGGCCTGCGAGAGGCGGGTGGTCCACGCCAGGGCGCCGCGCAGATGCGTACGGAAGTCGGTCTCGTCGTACGACGACACCGTGCCGCCCATACCGGTGTAGAAGGAGCGGCCGCCGTCGTAGTCACGGCACCAGCTCACCGGGTGGTCCCAGCCGGTGGCGCCGGTCCCCGGCTGGTAGGTCGACTCCCGTACCCGGGCGACGGTGTGCACCGCACCCGACGGGTTCTTCGCCCAGTTCAGCCACTTGTCGGGCCGTTTCCACTGCACCGGCAGTTCCTTGGTGGCAGGGTGCCGCCGGTCACCGACCTCGACGACGGCCCGCTGTACGGCCGTCGGGCTCCCGGCGGCGGGGCGGGCGCCGACGAGACCGGTGAACCAGTCCGAGTACGGCTCCGCGCGGGCCGCGTCATGGATGCCGACGAAACCGCCGCCCGCCTCCATGTAGGCCTCCAGGCCCGCCTCCTGCTCGGGATCGAGGACGTCACCGCCACCCGTGAGGAAGACGATGGAATTGAACCGGCCCAGCTTGGTCTCATTGGTGAACACCGAGGCGTCGTCGGTGGCCTCGACCTTGAAACGCTGGTCGGCCGGACCCGACAGGCCGATCTTCTCGATCGCCCCGATACCGGCGTTCACCAGCGGCGACTCGTCGCCGGCGGCCGCGGACCCGTAGAAGATGAGCACGCGTACATTCGCGCCGCCCGGTGGCGACTTCACGGACATCGTTGTCAGGGGTGGCTCCGGTGCCGGGCGTGCGTCGGCGGCCGGGGCGGACATCAGCCCGGCGGCGACGAACCCGGCGGTCACAGTGGCCACCCAGGTCTGTCTTCTCGTGCTCAACCCTCGTAAGTGCATGGGCACCTCCACGGTCACAGCAACAGCGACAAGGAAGCTAGACCCCTTTGAGCAACTCGCCAATACCTATGGCCGTACTGGGGTCAACTTTGTCCTGAGTGTGGATAAACGGGAGATCGACCGGTACCGTCTCAGCGGTTCATCCCCGTAATTTCCGTACCGCCGCTGGGAGTTCGGCATGAACAGACGCAACGTCAACAGGCGTACCTTCAACAGACGCATGCTGCTGGGTGGTGCGACCGTCGCGACATCGTTGTCGCTGGCTTCGGTGCCCGAGGCCGTGAGCGCCGACACGCCGCCGAAGACCGCCCCGGCCGGCGGCGAGGTCCGGCGCCTCAAGCTGTACGCCGAGAAACTCGCCGACGGGCAGATGGGCTACGGCTTCGAGAAGGGCAAGGCGACGACCCCCGGCCCGCTGATCGAGCTCAACGAGGGCGACACCGTGCACATCGAGTTCGAGAACACGATGGACGTACCGGTGAGCCTGCATGTGCACGGCCTCGACTACGAGATCACCAGCGACGGCACCAAGCTCAACAAGAGCGATGTCGAGCCCGGAGGCACCCGCACCTACACCTGGCGCACCCACGCCCCCGGCCGCCGCAAGGACGGCACCTGGCGGGCGGGCAGCGCCGGTTACTGGCACTACCACGACCACGTCGTCGGCACGGAACACGGCACGGGCGGTATCCGCAAGGGTCTCTACGGCCCGGTGATCGTCCGGCGCAAGGGCGACGTCCTCCCGGACGCGACCCACACCATCGTCTTCAACGACATGCTGATCAACAACAAGCCCGCCCATTCCGGGCCCGACTTCGAAGCCACGGTGGGCGATCGGGTCGAGTTCGTGATGATCACGCACGGCGAGTACTACCACACCTTCCACATGCACGGTCATCGCTGGGCCGACAACCGCACCGGCATGCTCACCGGTCCCGACGACCCCAGCCAGGTCATCGACAACAAGATCGTGGGCCCGGCGGACTCCTTCGGCTTCCAGGTCATCGCGGGGGAGGGGGTCGGGGCGGGCGCGTGGATGTACCACTGCCACGTCCAGAGCCACTCGGACATGGGGATGGTGGGGTTGTTCCTGGTGAAGAAGGCGGACGGGACGATTCCCGGGTACGAGCCGCATGAGCACGGTGATGAGGCGGCGTCGGGGGCGGGGCACGAGCACTGACGGGCCATGGCCGGGTGATGGTTGTCCCGGTGCGGCGGCCGGTTGTCCCGGCATGGCGGCCGGTTGTCCCGGTGTGGCGGCCGGGGGTTCCGCCGACGTGGGTTTCCGAGCGCTTCCGGTCATCCGAGAGCGCTCTCACCTCCGCCTCCCGCCACGGCTATCCTGATCGGCAGTCGCCGACTAGGAGCCGCGCAGTGACCGAAACCGCCCCGCGTCCCACCCTGGAGGCCGTGGCCGCCCGGGCCGGGGTCTCGCGGGCCACCGTGTCCCGGGTCGTCAACGGCGGGGACGGGGTGCGCGAGCCCCTCGTGGAGCGGGTCCGCAAGGCGGTGGAGGAACTGGGGTACGTGCCCAACCAGGCCGCCCGCAGCCTGGTGACCAGGCGACACGACGCCATCGCCGTCGTGGTCGCCGAACCGGAGACCCGGGTCTTCGCCGACCCCTTCTTCGCCCTGCAACTGCGCGGCATCAGCAAGGAGCTGACGGCCCACGACAACCAGCTCGTACTGCTCCTCACGGAAGGCCGCGACGACCACGCCCGCGTCGGCCGCTACCTCGCCGGCGGCCATGTCGACGGGGCGCTCGTCTTCTCCCTGCACCTCGACGACCCGCTGCCCGGACTGATCCAGCGCGCCGGCGTCCCCACCGTCTTCGGCGGACGGCCCGGCTGGTCCGGCGACCGGCGGGGCGTCGTCTACGTCGACAGCGACAACCGCGGCGGCGCCCGCGACGCCGTACGACACCTCGCCGGCCTCGGCCGCACCCGCATCGCGCACATCACCGGCGCCCTGGACCAGACGTCGGCGGTGGACCGGCTCGACGGATACCGGGATGTCATGGTCGACGCCGATCCGGATCTGATCGTCGAGGGCGACTTCACCCCGAGCGGCGGCGAACGGGCCATGCGCGAACTGCTCGCACGCTGCCCCGACCTGGACGCCGTCTTCGCCGCCAACGACCTCACCGCGGCCGGTGCGCTCAGGGTGCTGCGCGCCTCGGGGCGGCAGGTGCCGGACGATGTCGCGGTGGTCGGGTTCGACGACATGCTCCCGGTGGCGGAACAGACCGATCCCGCCCTCACCACGGTCCGTCAGGACATCGAGGAGATGGGCCGGTTGATGGCCCGGCTGCTGCTGCGCGGTGTCGACCGCCGTGCCGGAGAGCCGGTCGGAGGCGCGCCGTCCAGTGTCGTCCTGCCGACCACGCTGGTGCGACGCGCGTCCGCCTAGCCGAAGCGGCGGGGTGGTGCGGAGCGGTCCGGCGTCGTCTCGTGCGGCTCAGCTCTGTGGAGGAGCGCTCTTGATCACCGCGAAGCGCGCGCCGTACGGGTCGGTGAGCTTGGCGATGCGGCCGACGTCCGGCAGATCCGTCGGAGGCATACGGACCGTGCCGCCCAGCTCGCCAGTCCTGGCGGCCGTGGCGTCCGTGTCGGTGACCTCGAAGTAGGGCAGCCAGTACGCCGGGCCCTCCGCCTCCGCCGGGTCGTCGGCCTTGTCCACCACGCCGCCGAACATGGCGTCCTCCCCGGCCGCCGCCGGGCTGAACGTCGTATAGGTGCCGCCGTAGAAGTCGAGGGCGAAGGTCTCCAGGCCGAGCGTCGCGTGGTAGAAGCCCGCCGCGGCCGGTACGTCCGTGGTGTACAGCTCAAGCCAGCACAGCGAGCCGGGCTCCTGGACGACGTCGAGGCCCTTGTTGGTGCCGGGCTGCCAGAGCCCGAAGCCGACGCCCGCCTTGTCGGCCAGGATGGCCATACGGCCCAGGTCCATCACGTCCATCGGCTGCATCAGCACCGAGCCGTGTGCCTCCTCGGCCGCCTTCGCGGTGGCGTCCGCGTCCGGTGTCTGGAAGTACACGCCCCAGGCCGGCGGGCCCTGCTCCTCGGTGGTCTGCATGCAGCCGGCCACTGTCCTGCCGTCGAGCTGGAAGAGGCCGTAACCGCCGGTCTCGGGTCCGCCCGGCTGGAACCGCCAGCCGAACAGACCGCCGTAGAAGGAACTGGCGCCCTCGATGTCGGGTGTGCCGACATCGATCCAGTTCGGCGCGCCGGTGACATAACGAGTGGTGAGCATCGTCGCCCTCCTCGGAAGGGGTCCCCTTGTCAGCTCTGCTGCCGGTTTCTGCTCTGCCGAGTCTTGCACCGCCCACTGACAATCGCTGCCGGAGCGGTGCCGTCGGCTGAAGCGGGGACGGTGATCACCGGGGTGGCCGTCGGGGATCTGCTCGCTTTCAACTGCTTCCGCGCGCCGCCGTGCGCGGCACCCGTGTGGAGGGGGACCATCGACTCGGCCGGAGGCCCTGGGGCGCGGCGTTGATCCGGCGTTGATCGAACGTTTTTCGCCGAGCGGCACGATTCTGGGCATGCACATCGACTCGATCACAACGATCACCTCGCCCGAGCTGGACTGGCAGCAGGATGCGTTGTGCGCACAGACCGGCGCGGACTTCTTCTTTCCCGAGCCGGGCAGTTCCGTGCGGGAGGCGAAGCGGATCTGCGGCATGTGCCCCATCCGCTCCGCCTGCCTGGAGTACGCCCTCGACAACGACGAACGGTTCGGCGTGTGGGGTGGACTGTCGGAGAAGGAGCGGCTGGAGCTCAGGCGTACGTCGCGTTGAGGGCGGGGTGATTTCGCCCCCGCCGCCCCTACCCGTCCCATCCCTTGAAGGGGCTCCGCCCCTTCAAGGGATGGGACGGGTAGGGGCGGCGGGGGCGA
>NZ_JAKEIP010000131.1 GCF_021474425.1 Streptomyces muensis
GGGGCGGACGGTGCCTTCGAAACGGCTGGGGAAGGGGTACTTGCGGTCCAGGAAGGTGCGGATGGCGGCGTGGGCGGCAGCTCTGGTCTCGGGGGCCGTGTCCACGTCGTTGAGGCAGAAGAAGTCGACGTCCTCGCCGGCCGCGAGTCGGGCCAGGCGCCGGTGCATGTCCGGGGTGCCCAGCTGGACGTAACGGAAGCGGTAGTCGGCGGGAACGGCCCGGCCGGTGGCGATGGCCCAGTGGTGGTGGAGCGTGGAGGTCGGGGCGACGTCGGAGGTGGCACGGAAGCGGGAGTAGGCGGTCCGCTCCAGCTCCGGCACGCCGAGGCTCTCCATCTCCCGCATGACGGACAGGAGTTGGGGGTGCGGGGTGTGCAGGGACTTGTGGGTGGCCTGTCTGCCGTGGAAGCGCGTGATCACCTCGCGGGCGTTCTTGCCGGCCGAGTTCGGGGCCGGTTCGAGCGGGTGCGGGGCGCCGACTCCGAGCTTCAGCGGGGACAGCGGGATACGGGCGATGCCGTTGCCGTGGAAGAAGTGCTCGGCGTGCACCGGGCGGTTGATGAAGACGTCGTCGTTGAAGTACAGGTAGTGCTCGGACAGGCCCGGGATGTGGTGCAGGCGGCTCTCTATGGCGTGCGAGTTGAAGACGGGGAGCGCGTCGGCCGGGAGGATGTCCCGGTGGTCGATCACCGTCAGGCCCTCGGCGTCGGGGTCCAGCCAGTCGGGGAGCTGGGAGTCGGTCACCAGGTAGACGTGCCGGACGAAACCGGCGTACATCTCCAACGACCGTAGCGCGTACCTCAGTTCGTCGTGGCTGGTGTAGCGGGAGGCGCCGGTCTCGCGGGCGGCGATGACGTTGCCGGAGAGCTCCTGGTACGCCCGGCGTTTCACGGCCATCGCCGGGTCGTCGCCGTCGACCCAGGTGTACACGGCGTCGACGGGGAAGCGGACCTCGTCGATGCCCGGCTCGGCGAACGGGGCGAAGGTGGGGACACCGCGGTGGCGGCCCGCCAGGGTGACCGGTTGCCGTGCCGTGGCCGGGAGCACCTCGGAGACGGGGTTGCGGCGCGGGGCGACGAGCGCCTGGGCGAAGACGTCGGGCAGCCGGCTGCCGGGCACGGTGAGCCAGGACGGGTCGGCGCCGGTGCCCAGATCGCGGCCGTAGCGCCAGAACTCGATGTCGCAGCCGGTGTCGAGCCCGGTGAGCACCTGCCCCGCGGGGCCGAGGCGCACCACTCCGGTGCGCAGCACCGCGGCCCGCCGCAGCGCCCGCGGCAGCTTGCCGTCGGCCCACAGGACGGCGTTCGTCACGTCACCGTCGCGGCCGACGGCGGCGACGTATCCGGCGGTGCCGGCGAGGCGCCGGCCGGCCCGGGACAGGAGGGTGTCGCGGTACGCCTCCTCGACGCCGACGATCCGCCGCGGCGCACCGGAGCCGTGCTCGTCGGGCACCAGGAAGTACGGCACACCGAGCGCCTCCAGCAGGGCGCACACGCGTTCAAGGTCGGCCTCGACGGCGTCCACCGCGGTGTAACCGGCGACCGTACGGCCGTACAGCCTCGTCGGTCCGAAGGTGATCCGGCGCAGTCCGGGGACGGCGGCCCGAAGGCGTCGCCGGGACCGGGTCGCGCGCAGCGCCCAGAGCCTGGCCGACAGCCCGAGCCTGAGGCGCACCAGAAGGTCACGGGCCGCTCTCGTGCCCATGAGATCCGCGAAGCGGTGACGGATGTCCATGCCCCCCCGGCCCCCGTCAGTCCCGCTTCTCGGAGTCGTCGGAGTTCTCGGACTTCTCGGGTTTCCCGGACTTCTCGAAGGGGCTCGCGAAGGGGAAGTAGTCCTCCAGGAACTCGTTCATCCGGACACCGACCCGCTCCCGTTCCTCGGGCTGCACATCGACGTCGTTGAGGCAGAAGAAGTCGAAGCGACGGCTCTGGCGCAGATCGGCCAGGCGTGCCTCGGCGTCCGGGCGGCTGATGTTGACGTACCGGAAGCTGTACTTCCCGGGCACTCCGCGGCCGGTCATCAGCGCGTACTGGTAGAGCAGCGGGGCCGTCATGGCGACGTCCTGCGGGGAGCGGAAGCGGGACGCCGTGGTGCGGGCGACGTCCTCGGGGAAGAGGTCCTCCAGGGCGCGCAGGGTCTCGGCGTGCTGGGGCAGCGGGGTGTGCATGAAGTTGTTCGTGGTCATCCGGCCGAACTTCTCCAGCAGCAGCCGGCGGACGTTCTTGCTCGCGGAGTTGGTGGCCGTCTCCTCGGCGTGCGGTTTGCCGACGCCTATCTTGAGCGGGGAGACGGGGATCTTCATCAGGCCGCTGCCGTGGAAGAAGTGCTCGGCGGTGACCCGGCGGCCGACGAACACGTCGTCGTTGAAGTACAGGTATTGCTCGGACAGGCCCGGGATGTGGTGCAGCCGGGTCTCGATCGCGTGCGAGTTGAACACCGGCAGGACGTCCGGCGGGAAGATGTCGCGGTGGTCGACGACCGTGATCCCCTCGGCGCGGTCGTCGAGCCAGTGCGGCTTCTGGCCGTCGGTCACGATGTAGATGTGCCGGACGAAGTCGGCGTACATCGCGAGCGAGCGCAGCGAGTACTTCAGCTCGTCGTGGCTGGTGTAGCGGGAGGCATTGGTCTCCTTGTCGAGGATCTCGGCGATCCCCCGCTCCTGGTACCGGGCCCGCTTGGCCCGCATCGCCGGCTCCTCGCCGTCCACCCAGGTGTAGACGACGTCGACGGGGAAGGTCACGTCGTTCACGGTGGGCAGGGTGAGCGGGGCGAACGTCGGCAGCTCGCGCTCGCCGACGCGCACCGTGGCCGGGGTCTGCTCGGGGACCGGCAGGACGTCGGTGACGCCGTTGTTCCGGGGTGCGACGAGTGACTCGGCGAAGATGTCCTCGGAGGCCTGCGGCTGCACCTTGGCCAGGCGCCGGAGTCCGTCCTCGGAGGCGAGGAGCTGTGCCCCGTCCTCCCAGAACTCCACGTCGCAGGCGAGTTCCGGGCCGGCGAGCAGCTGACCCGCGGGGCCGAGGTGGTTCTCGCCGACGCGCAGGACGGGGGCCTTGCGCAGCCGGGCGGGCAGGACGCCGTCCAGAAACAGCGCCGGGTGCTTGAGCTTTCCGCCGGGGACCGGTCTGCCGATGAACACGGCCTGGCCCGCGTACCGCGTCTCCAGAGCGGTGAGGAGGCGGTCCCGGTCGACGGCGTTCACGCCGACCGTGTGGCGGGTGCGCGAGGCCGGAACCAGGAAGTACGGGATGCCTTCGGCCTCCAGCGCGGCGACGACGAGGCCCAGATTGGCGGCGGCCGCCTCGGCGGCGCTGAACCGCGTCACGACCCGGCCGTAGAGCTGCTGGCCCCGTACCGCCACCGGGCGCAGCACCGGGTCGGTGCCGGCGGCTCTGCGGCGACGGCGCAGGGTACGCAGCTCCCACACCTTCTCGGAGGCCTTCTGCTCCACACGCGGACGCATCCGCCGGGCAAAGGAACGCACGGTCACGTTCTGAGCTCCTCTTCACACACCCCAACACATCTCTGCGTTAGCCAGACAGACGCGTGCGATGGAAGGTTGTAGAAGAGTTCTCCGAGATTTAACGAACGAAGGGCCTGTCTTCGTACGTCACCTTCAGTTCGGCGTGGTATTGGATCGCGATCATGCGTGCTCGGCGACGGGTCAGACAGGTCAGCAGGCGACGGGTCAGACAGGTCAGCAGTAGGGCGCCTGGTTCGTCAGTGAGGCGGCCACCCGCATCCACACGCCGAACTGCCGGTAGAGCCCGGGCAGGGCGCCACGGGCCTGGACGGTCCGGGTATCGGTCGCGGTCACTCCCGGAATGCCCAGCAGGGTGGAGGCCACCGAGGCCGACTGCCAGCGGACGGTGAGAGTGGACGCCTCCGAAGGCGCCGCGACTGGCGTCCGCCGTACGGCGAGGGCACCGGCGACCGCCTCCTCGATCGCCGTACGCGCCTCGTCGGCCGGACGCAGATCCGCCGCGAACCGGTCCTTCGCGTACTTCACGGCCACCGTGGTGACGGAGGCGTCCCACTTCGCCATCTCCGCGCAGGCCCGGTCGTCACCGGTGAGAACGGCCACCGGCACCCCGATCGCCGCCGCGGTGGCATGCGCCAGGCCGATCTCGCCCACGGGCTGGCCGTCCAGCCAGATGTCCTCGATCTCGTGCCCCATGAAGCTGTGGCTCAGCACCCCGAGTTCGCCGGCCCGGGAGTGATAGCCGACACACAGCACCGCGTCGTGCCCGGCGTCGAGACCTTCGAGCATGCCCATGTGCTTCGGCTTCCCCCGGATGAGCCGGGCCGCCCGGTGCAGCGCCTCCGGAAGGATGTTGCGCATGGGTCCGTGAGCATCGTTGACGGTGACGTCCGTGGCCCCGGCCGCGACAGCACCACGAACGGCGGCGTTGACGTCCTCCGCCATCATCAGCCGCCCCCGCTCGTAGTCCCGCCCGCCGGGCTGGACGTCGTCGGCGTCGACGAGCCCTGTGACGCCCTCCATGTCCGCGCTGATGTAGATCCGCACTGTCCGCTCCTCAAAGCTTGATCGCCCGGGAGACGATCACCGACGCGGTTCCGGTTCCCTCAAGGGCCGATGCCCGGCGCCCACCGGGCCACACCCGCGTACGACGTCGGCAAGGGGACGTGCCCCCAGGGGGCCGCCCGCCGCGGCCGACGTCAAGACACAGCCCTCCCGAGGGCGAACCACACCCGATGGGGCACGAGTACGTCGGCGTCGTCGAGGAAGTCGGCAGCGAGGTCTCCAACGTCAAGCCGGGCCAGTTCGTGGTCGGTTCCTTCGCGACCTCCGACAACACCTGCGCCAACTGTCAGAAGGGCTGGCAGTCCTCCTGCCTGAACCGCGAGTTCATGGGCACCTGCCAGGCCGAGTACGTACGCATCCCCAACGCCCACGGCACCCTCGTGGCCACCGACACACACCCCTCCGACGAGCTGGTTCCCGGCCTGCTGGCCGTGTCCGACGAAGGCATCGCCTGCATCAAGGACCTCACGAACGGCATCGGCGCCGACTCGGTCCTGGAGTGCGTCGGCACCGCCCAGTCCATGAGCCAGGCCCTGCACTCCGCCCGCCCCGGCGGCAACGTCGGCTTCGTAGGCGTCTCGCACGAGGTGGCCGTCGACGGCCAGGAGCTGTTCTACTCCCACGTCGGCCTGCGCGGCGGCCCCGCTCCCGTACGCCGCTACCTGCCCGACCTCATCGACCGCGTGCTGTCCGGCCACATCGCCCCGGGCAGGGTCTTCGACCTCACCCTGCCGCTGGAGCGGGCCGCCGAGGGCTACAAGGCGATGGACGAACGCCGCGCCATCAAGACATCGAGCACGCCGAGGAACTCCAGATGGCCCCCTCCCGCGGCGACGGAACGCCGCGCACGGCCGCCACGGCGGGAGTTACGTGGATCCGATGGTGTCCTCGCGTGACACGACCCTGAGGCTCGTACCGCGCGACTGAGCGTCGTACCGGTCATCCGGCGGAGCGGGTCAGGAGCCCTTCCCGGCAGGTTCGAGGATCGCCACGCACTCCACATGATGCGTCATCGGAAACAGATCAAACGCCCGCAACATCCGCACCCGATACCCCCCATCCCGGAAATACCCCAGATCCCGAGCCAACGCCGCCGGATCACAGGCCACATAGGCGATCCGCCGCGCCCCCAGCGACGCGAGATGCGCGACCGTGTCCCGGCCGGCCCCCGCCCTCGGCGGGTCCAGGACGATCAGGTCCACGTCGGTGATCCCCGTGCGCGGCAGCACCGTCTCGACCCTGCCCTGCTCGATGCGGACCCGGTCGAAGTCGGCGAGGTTGTGCCGGGCGTCCTCCACCGCGCGCTTGCCGGACTCGATGCCGAGGACCGCGCCCTTGTCGCCGAGGCGGTCGGCGAGGGCGCCGGCGAAGAGGCCCACGCCGCAGTACAGGTCGAGGGCCATCTCGCCCTTGCGGGGCAGCAGGCCCTGCATGACGGCGGTCACCAGGGTGTCCGCGGCCTTCGGGTGGACCTGCCAGAAGCCGCCGCTGCCGACGCGGTGCGTACGGCCGTCGGCGCGTTCGCGCACGAAGGGGCGGCCGTGGACGCGGTGCGTGCCGCCGTCCTTCTCGCCGACCCGCATCACCGACACGGGGCGGTCCAGCTCGACGATCGGCAGGCGGGCACCCGGCCGGGGCGTGAGGATCACCTGGCGGTCCTGCGAACCCGTCGCCGCAATCGCCTCGACCGACGCCATGCCCGTCCAGTCCCGCTTCTCGATGCCAAGCTCGCTGACCCCTTCGGCGGCGATCATGCAGTGGTCGATCGGCTCGACCTCGTGCGAGCGGTGCCGGCGCAGTCCGGCGTGGCCGTCGGCGTCGACGGCGTACTGCACGCGCGTGCGCCACTGCGGTACCTGTCCGGCGGGCAGCTTGTCGCCCTCGGCCGGCATCACCGTGCCGTCCCAGCCGACGTCCTCCGGCGTCAGTCCCGCGAGCCGCTGCAACTGCTCGGCGATGACCTCGCCCTTGAGCCGGCGCTGCGCCCCGGGCTTCGCGTGCTGCCAGTCGCAGCCGCCGCAGCGGCCGGGTCCTGCGAAGGGACAGGGTGCCTCGATGCGGTCCTTGGAGGCGGTGAGGACCTCGACCGCGTCCGCGCGCAGGAATCGGTCGCCCTCCTCGCCCTCGGTCACCCGGGCCACGACCCGCTCACCGGGCAGCGTGTGGCGGACGAACAGCACCTGGCCTGCGTCGGTGCGGGCGATGCAGTGCCCGCCGTGGGCGACGGGGCCGATCTCGACCTCGTACTCCTCCCCCACCAGCGACTTCTTCGGTTCTGCCTGCATGGCGGGGTGACTCCAGATACGAGAGGGGGACGGGCCGGACAACAGCCCACCAGTCTACTTGGGCTCCGACGGCTCCTTCGCCCGCTCCTGCGCCGGCCCCCGCCGCACCGCTCCCGGCGCGTTCCAGTCCTGCCGCTTGCGCGCCCTGGCCTTGGCCACCTCGGACGACTGCAGCTGGTAGGGCACGGACGTCACCATGATGCCCGGGGTGAACAGCAGCCGGCCCTTCAGCCGCAGCGCGCTCTGGTTGTGCAGCAGATGCTCGTACCAGTGACCGACCACGTACTCGGGGATGATCACCGACACCGCGTCGCGCGGGGACTCCTTGCGCAGCCCCTTCACGTACTCGATGATCGGCCGCGTGATCTCGCGGTACGGCGAGTCGAGCACCTTCAGCGGTACGTCGATCCCGCGCCGCTCCCACTCCTCGCGCAGCGCCTTGGTCTCGGCCGGGTCGACGTTGACGCTGAGCGCCTCCAGGGTGTCCGAGCGCAGCAGCTTGGCGTAGGCCAGGGCGCGCAGGGCGGGGCGGTGGATCTTGGAGACCAGGACGACCGAGTGCACGCGGGACGGCCGTACGCTGTCGTCGCTCGGGCCCTCGGGGGCGGCGAGTTCCTCGGAGACGTGGTCGTAGTGGCGGCGGATCGCCGTCATCGTGCCGTAGAAGATCACCATGCCGAGCAGGGCCACCCAGGCGCCGTGCGTGAACTTGGTGACGAGCACGACGATCAGGACCAGGCCGGTGAAGAAGGCGCCGAAGGTGTTGATCGCGCGGGAGCGGATCATGTGGCGGCGCTTGGCCTGGTCCCGCTCCGTGGCCAGGAGGCGGTTCCAGTGGCGGACCATGCCGGTCTGGCTGAGCGTGAAGGACACGAACACGCCGACGATGTAGAGCTGGATCAGGCGGGTGGAGTCGGCGCCGTAGATCCAGACCAGGAGCATGGCGGCGCCGGCCAGCAGCACGATGCCGTTGGAGAAGGCGAGCCGGTCGCCGCGGGTGTGCAGCTGGCGCGGCAGATAGCGGTCCTGGGCGAGGATCGAGCCGAGCACCGGGAAGCCGTTGTACGCGGTGTTGGCCGCGAGGAACAGCACCAGGGCGGTGGCCGCTGCGAGCACGATGAAGAAGAAGCTGCCCTTGCCGAAGACGGCCTCGGCGACCTGTGTGATCACCGGGTTCTGGACATAGCCGGAGCCGACCGCGACACCGTCCTTGATCAGGTCGACGGCCGGGTTCTCGGCCATCCGCACCTTGGTCACCATGGCGAGCGCGATGATGCCGCAGAACATGGTGACGGCCAGCAGACCCATCATCGCCAGCGTGGTCGCGGCGTTCTTCGACTTGGGCTTGCGGAAGGCCGGGACGCCGTTGGAGATCGCCTCGACGCCGGTGAGCGCGGCACAGCCGGAGGAGAAGGCGCGCAGCAGCAGGAAGACCATCGCGAAGCCCGCGAGTCCCTCGTGCTCGGCCTTGATCTCGTACGACGCCGTGGGTGCCCGCATGGTGTCGTCGAGGACGAGTCCGCGGAACGCGCCCCACGCGATCATGATGAAGACACCGGCGACGAAGACGTACGTCGGGATCGCGAAGAGGCTGCCGGACTCCCGGACGCCGCGCAGGTTCATCACCGTGAGCAGCAGGATCACCGCGACCGCGCACTCGACCTTGTGCTCGACCACGAACGGGATCGCGGAGCCCAGGTTCTCGATGCCGGAGGAGATGGAGACGGCGACGGTCAGGACGTAGTCGACGAGCAGGGCGCTCGCGACCGTGAGGCCCGCCTTGGGGCCGAGGTTGGTGGTCGCCACCTCGTAGTCGCCGCCGCCGCTGGGGTAGGCGTGCACGTTCTGCCGGTAGGAGGCGACCACGGTGAACATCAGCACGACGACCGCGACCGCGATCCAGGGGCTGAAGTGGTAGGCCGACACGCCCGCGATGGAGAGGACCAGCAGTACTTCTCCGGGCGCGTATGCCACGGAGGACAGCGGGTCGGAGGCAAAGACGGGCAGTGCGATGCGCTTCGGCAGGAGCGTTTCCGCCAGCCGGTCGCTGCGCAGCGCGCGCCCGATCAGAATCCGTTTGGGCACGTCGGTCAGTTTGGACACAACAGAGAATCGTAGGCCCCTCTCCTGGGCCGGAGCACATCCGGGTGAAATCGCGCGCGGCGCCGGGGTGAATTCCGTGCCCCGCACGCGCCGGGCGCGGGCCCCCGCGGCGCCCCCATGCCTCCATGACCTGCGTACCTGCGGATCCGCCCAGCTGCGTCAGTACGCTCATCACATCCGGGAGACCTCATGTCGCAGACGACCGCTCAGCTCGTCGGGGCCCTCGTCTCGCTCGCCGGACTCGGCCTCCTGGCACTCGCCAGCCTCCGCAGCTTCAACCGCCGCTGAGAGGGCCGTACGGGAGGCCCTACTCGCCGGTCGGTGCGTCCGAGGCGGACGTTACGGTGGACCGAGGCACACGCGAGCCGATCTGAACGGCGGGTCTGTACCGCAGTCCACGATCCGTACCGCGAGGGATCATCCCCGGCATTCCCCGGCATGATGTTGCCCAGCGGTCCGCGACCGGCCCGCGTCTGTTGCCCGGCGAACCGAGAGAAGGATATGAGCACCACGTTCACGCAAGTCAGACGCCTAACGAGGAGTGCGGGGTAAGACCGTGCACATCGTCATCATGGGTTGCGGAAGGGTGGGTTCCGCTCTTGCCCAGACCCTGGAGCAACAGGGACACACGGTCGCCGTGATCGACCAGGACCCCACCGCGTTCCGCAGGCTGGGCCCCGGGTTCGGAGGCCGCCGGGTCACCGGTGTCGGCTTCGACCAGGACACCCTGCGCGAGGCGGGCATCGAGGAGGCCGGCGCCTTCGCCGCCGTCTCCAGCGGGGACAACTCGAACATCATCTCCGCGCGCGTGGCCCGCGAGATGTTCGGCGTGGAGAACGTCGCGGCCCGGATCTACGACCCCCGCCGCGCCGAGGTCTACCAGCGTCTCGGCATCCCCACCGTGGCCACGGTCCGCTGGACGGCCGACCAGATGCTGCGCCGGCTGCTGCCCTCGGGCGCGGAGCCGTTGTGGCGGGATCCCACCGGCGGCGTCCAGCTCGCCGAGGTGCACACGTCCAACGCCTGGGTGGGCCACAAGATCAGCAGGCTCCAGGAGGAGACGGGCGTCCGCGTGGCGTTCCTGACCCGGCTCGGCGAGGCGATCCTGCCCACCTCGCAGACGGTGTTGCAGGAGGGCGACCTGGTGCACGTGATGATGCGTGCCGACGAGGTCGACAAGGTCGAGGCGGCGTTCGCCAAGGGTCCTGAAGAGGAGGGCGGTCACTGATGAGGGTCGCCATTGCCGGTGCCGGTGCGGTGGGCCGCTCGATCGCGGGCGAACTGCTGGAGAACGGCCACGAGGTCCTGCTCATCGACAAGGCGCCGACCGCCATCTCGGTCGAGCGCGTCCCCCAGGCGGAGTGGCTGCTGGCCGACGCGTGTGAGATCACGTCCCTGGACGAGGCGGCCCTTCAGCGCTGCAACGTGGTGATCGCCGCGACGGGCGACGACAAGGTCAACCTGGTCGTCTCGCTCCTGGCGAAGACGGAGTACGGCGTCCCGCGCGTCGTCGCCCGGGTGAACAACCCCAAGAACGAGTGGCTGTTCAACGAGTCCTGGGGCGTGGACGTGGCCGTCTCCACTCCGCGTCTGATGTCGGCCCTGGTGGAGGAGGCGGTGAGCGTCGGCGACCTGGTCCGCCTGCTCCGCTTCAGCCACGGCGACGCCAACCTCGTGGAACTGACCCTCCCCGAGGAGTCGGCCCTGGCCGGCACCCAGGTCGGCGATGTCGAGTGGCCCCAGGACACCTCCCTGGTCACCATCATCCGCGGCACCCGCGTCCTCACCCCGTCCCGCGAGGACTCCCTGGAGGCCGGCGACGAACTCCTCTTCGTGGCCGCCCAGGCCCGAGAGGAACAGCTGGAGGACCTCCTGTCGGTACGCCGAGAGGACCCCGCGAGCTGACGTCCCTCGCCCCCACCGCCCCTTCGACCCCGGATTGTCCTTCGGGTGCGGGCCGGTGGGGGCTGATCGCGCAGTTCCCCGCGCCCCTGAAGGCCTTTCAGCCCGTCCGGCGTTTGAGGACGAGGCCCGGAGGGCCGACAGCGGGGGTCTGGGGGCGCAGCCCCCAGGGATGGGACGGGTAGGGGCGGCGGGGGCGAGAACCCTTCTGGCGCCGTCCGCCTACTCGGCCGACCGAGCGGCAGCCTCCCGCGCCTTCTCCTCGGCCTCCATCTCCGCGAACACGTCGATCGGCGCGGGCGCCTTCGCCAGGAACACCCACGTCAGCCACACAGCCAGCAGGAACGGCGGAATCTTCAACGCCACGAGCACCCAGCCCAGCTGCGTCGTGTCCGCCCACCAGTACAGCGGAAAGAGAATCGCGCACTTGGCGAGCAGAATCGCACCCCAGGCGTAACTGGCCTTCGCGTAAGCCTTCTTACGGCCGGGATTGCGCGTACGCCAGGACAGGTTCTCCTTGAACACCGGCCCGAGGATCAGCCCGATCAACGGCACACCGCACAAGGTCGTGATGATGTACGCGAGCCCCAGCCCCAGCGTGTAGAGCATGCCGGGCAGATAGAAGTCCTTCGCGTTGCCCGTCATCATCGCGAACACGACACCGAAGGCGACGCCGAAGACACCGCTGAACGCGTGCTTGACGGTGTCCCGCATCACCAGCCGGACGACCACGAGCACCAGGGACACCGCGAGCGCGGCGATGGCCGACAGGTGCAGGTCCTTGTTGATCGTGTAGATGGTGACGAAGAGCAGACCCGGCAGCACCGTCTCGATCATGCCGCGCATGCCGCCGAAGGCCTCGAACAGGGCGGCCTCGGTCACCGCCCGGGCGTCGTGCTCGGCGTTCGCGGTGGTGTCGGTGGTGTCTTCAGTCGGCTTGTCGAGCGACGTCACCGGCTACTCCCGTCCGAGGGGTCTCAGTTCGTATTTCGGGTTGAACAGCACGCGGCGGCCCCGGCTCATGGAGATCCGGCCCGATGCGATCAGCCGGCGCCCCGGCTCTATCCCGACTATGGAGCGCCTGCCCAGCCACACCACGTCCAGCGCGGCGGAGCCGTCGAAGAGCTCGGCCTCCAGGGCCGGAACGCCCGCGCGTGGCCGCAGGGTGACCGTGCGCAAGGTACCAGTAACCGTCACTATCTGTCGGTCACGGCAGTCACCGATCTTGGTACAGCCGGCGGTCTCGGCGTCCTCACGCAGCTCCTCGGACTCCAGGTCCTCCTGCGACGAGGAGAGCCGGTCGAGCATGCGCCGGAACCGGCCCACCGACTTTTCGGAACGAGGAACAGCACTCATGTCTTGAAGACTACCGGGCATCACTTCTCGAACCGATAGCCCATCCCAGGCTCGGTCACGAAGTGCCGGGGATGCGACGGGTCGGCCTCCAGCTTCCTGCGCAGCTGGGCCATGTAGACCCGCAGGTAGTTGGTCTCCGTCCCGTACGACGGCCCCCACACCTCCTGCAGCAGCTGCCGCTGGCTGACCAGACGTCCCGTGTTACGGACGAGCACCTCCAGCAGGTGCCATTCCGTGGGGGTCAGCCGTACGTCCTTCCCGTCCCGGTTGACCTTCTTGGCGGCCAGGTCGACCGTGAACCCCTCGGTCTCCACCATCACGTCGTCCTCGCCGCCCCCGGTGGGCTCGGCGCGGCGTACGGCGGCCCGCAGCCGGGCGAGCAGTTCGTCCATGCCGAAGGGCTTGGTGACGTAGTCGTCGGCGCCCGCGTCCAGCGCCTCGACCTTCTCGTCGGAGGAGTGCCGGGCGGACAGCACCAGGATCGGCACCCGGGTCCAGCCGCGCAGGCCGCGGATCACCTCGACGCCGTCCATGTCGGGCAGTCCGAGGTCGAGGACGACCACGTCGGGGTGACGGGTGGCGGCGAGTTCGAGGGCGGTGGCCCCGTCGTGGGCCGCGTCGACCTCGTACTTGCGGGCCTTGAGGTTGATCACGAGGGCGCGCACGATCTGCGGCTCGTCGTCGATCACCAGAACCCTCGTGGGGGTCTGGGGGGTCCCCCCGGTCGGGCTCATCATGTGGTCTGCCTTTCTGCTTCCACGGGGTGCTCCACTGGCACGCCCCCCTCCTGGACAAGCTCCGCGCGCGATCCCGCCGCCCGCACGGTGAGCACCATGGTCAGGCCGCCGCCGGGCGTGTCCTCGGCGTTCAGCGTGCCGCCCATCGCCTCGGCGAACCCGCGGGCGACCGCGAGTCCGAGACCGACTCCCGCGCCGCGCGGGGCGTCCCCGTAGCGCTGGAAGGGCGCGAAGATACGTTCCTTGGCGTCGTCCGGGACGCCCGGCCCGCGGTCGACCACCCGGACCTCGACCCGGTCCGCGATGGCGCTGGCGGCCACCAGGACCCTGCGGTCGTCCGGGCTGTACTTGACGGCGTTCTCGACCAGGTTGGCCACCGACCGCTCCAGCAGCCCGGGGTCGACGGCGACCATGGGCAGCGTCTCGGGGATGTCCAGCTCGGCGCTGCCGTCCGGCACCCCGCCCAGCGCCATCGGCACCACCTCGTCGAGGTCGATCTCCCTGATCAGCGGTGTGACCGTGCCGGTCTGGAGGCGGGACATGTCCAGGAGGTTCCCGACCAGGTGGTCCAGCCGGTCGGCGCCCTCCTCGATGCCCGCCAGCAGTTCGGCCTCGTCCTCGCTCGACCACGCCACGTCGTCGGACCGCAGCGAGGAGACGGCCGCCTTGATGCCGGCGAGCGGCGTGCGGAGGTCATGGCTGACGGCGGCCAGCAGCGCCGTACGGATCCGGTTGCCCTCGGCCAGTTCCTTGGCCTGGTCGGCCTCCTCCTGGAGCCTGCGCCGGTCCAGGACGACCGCGGCCTGGGCGGCGAAGGCGGCGAGCACCCGGCGGTCCTCGGCGGGCAGTACGCGGCCGGTCAGCGCGAGCGCCATGTGGTCGCCGACGGGGACGTCGACGTCCGCGTCCTCCGGCCGCTCCGGTGCCCGTCCCAGGCCCACCTGCCCCGCGGGCGTCCACGGGTCGACGTCGCTCTCGCGCTCCAGCAGGGCCGCCGAGTCCATGCCGAAGGTCTCCCGGACCCGCTCCAGGAGTTCCTCCAGGCCGGTCTCGCCGCGCAGCACGTTGCCCGCGAGGAAGGAAAGGATCTCCGACTCGGCACGCAGCCGGGCCGCCTGGTGGGTGCGGCGGGCGGCGAGGTCGACCACGGAGGCGACCGCGAGCGCCACCAGGACGAAGATCACGAGGGCGAGCAGGTTCTTCGGATCGGCGATCGAGATGCGGTGCAGGGGCGGGGTGAAGTACCAGTTGAGCAGCAGCGAGCCGACCGCCGCCGAGGCGAGTGCGGGGTAGAGCCCGCCGAGCAGCGCCGCGGCCACCGTCAGGGTCAGGAACAGCAGCATGTCGTTGGCGAGGCCGAGGTCGGCGTCGATGTGGGTCAGCAGCAGGGTGAGCAGCGCCGGACCGGCGACGCCGGTGAACCAGCCCCACAGGATCCTGGACCGGCCGAGGCGTGCTCCCCTGGCCACGGGCAGTCCGCGCCCCTTGGCGGCCTCCTCGTGCGTGACGATGTGCACGTCGAGGTCGGGCCCCGAGTCCCGGGCGACGGTCACGCCCACGCCCGGCCCGAAGACGTACTGCCAGCTTCGGCGGCGTGAGGAGCCGAGGACGATCTGGGTGGCGTTCACACCGCGCGCGAAGTCGAGCAGGGCGGCCGGGATGTCGTCGCCGACGACATGGTGGAACGTTCCGCCGAGGTCTTCGACGAGGGTGCGCTGGACGGCGAGCTCCTTGGGCGAAGCGGAGGTCAGTCCGTCGCTGCGGGCGATGTAGACGGCCAGCACCTCACCGCCGGCGCCCTTCTCGGCGAGCCGGGCGGCCCGGCGGATCAGCGTTCTGCCCTCCGGACCGCCGGTCAGTCCGACCACGATCCGCTCCCGCGAACCCCAGATCCTCGACACCCGGTGATCACTGCGGTATTGCTTCAGGTACTCGTCGACCCGGTCGGCCACCCACAGCAGCGCCAGCTCGCGCAGCGCGGTCAGGTTGCCGGGCCGGAAGTAGTTCGACAGGGCCGCGTCGACCTTGTCCGGCTGGTAGATGTTCCCGTGCGCCATCCGCCGCCGCAGCGCCTCGGGCGACATGTCGACCAGCTCTATCTGGTCGGCCCGGCGCACCACCTCGTCCGGTACGGTCTCCTGCTGCCGTACGCCGGTGATCGACTCGACGACGTCGCCGAGGGACTCCAGGTGCTGGATGTTGACGGTCGATATGACATCGATCCCGGCGGCCAGCAGCTCCTCCACGTCCTGCCAGCGCTTGGCGTTGCGGGAGCCGGGGATGTTGGTGTGGGCGAGTTCGTCGACGAGCGCCACCTGGGGACGCCGGGCCAGGACGGCGTCCACGTCCATCTCGGTGAAGGTGCTCCCCCGGTACGTCAGCCGCTTGCGCCGGACCTGTTCGAGCCCGTGCAGCATCACCTCGGTGCGCGGCCGCTCGTGGTGCTCCACGAAGGCGACCACGCAGTCGGTGCCCCGCTCGATGCGCCGGTGCGCCTCGGACAGCATCGCGTACGTCTTGCCGACGCCCGGTGCCGCACCGAGGTAGATCCGAAGCTTGCCGCGTCCCATGGTCCTCATTGTGTTCCGGCCACCGCTGCCTACGCAGCGTCGACCTTACGGCCAATAATCGCGACAAATGGGGCCGGGTGCGGTGGCGGGAGCGTCTTTGACGCAACTCTGACGCCCCCGCCGGGACGTCACGGGCTCGGTGGCGGCGGGCCTCAGCCGGGGTTGTCGCCGTGGGTGAGGGTCTCCCAGGCCACGAAGAGGTTGTTGCTGCCGGCCGGGCGGTTGCGCTCGTTCAGTGTCTCGGTGTTGGTCATGGCATGGCCGAGACGGTTGGCCAGGGCGTTGTGCCCGACCTCGGTGACCGGCCCGAGCCCGCGCTTCAGCGAGCCGCCGCACAGCCAGCCGGGTACGGCCTCACCGAGTTCGTACTTGGCCTGGAACCCGAGCGCGTGCCGCAGCCGCTCGCCGACGTCGGTGCCGTAGAGGTCCTGCCCCTGGATCCGGCTGGTCTCGGCGACGTGCGAGATGGCCGAGATGCCGTACCCGGTGTGCGTGAGGTCGCGGCAGGTCTCCTGGGTGAGGCCGGTGACGAAGGTGCCCTGCCCCTGCCAGTACTTGACGATCTTCTCGCGGGTGTTGAGGTTCTGGCTGGGCACGGTCTTCGGCAGGGCGCCGTCGGAGGACAGATAGACGTAGGCGGCGGTACGGGTGCGGAACTTCGCCATGGCCTTGTCGTACGACGCCTTGTCCTCCAGGAAGACGGAGATGCCGACGGCCGCCTCCATCATCGACAGCTCCCAGTTCCCGTTGGAGTTCGAGCCGTTGATGATCTCGGGCAGATAGACCGAGCGGAGCATGGTCGCGAACCGGCCGGAGTTCGCCCAGTTCCCGGTGTACGTGTACTTGATGATCTCGGCGGCCTTGGGCCAGGAGGAGCCGGCCCAGCCGGTCTGGAGGGGCGCGTTGCTGTTGGTGTGGTCCCTGATCACCGCGGACCAGGCGTCCATCAGCTCGATGGCCTTGCGCGCGTGCCGCTCGTCGCGGGTGACGTACCAGGCGAGGGCCTGCGTGTAGGCGGCTATCGCGTCCTCGCGCTCGTCGGTGCAGCCGTGGTTGGGGTTCGAGTACGAGCCGCACTCGACGACCGCGCGGGGCCTGGGGGTGCGGTTCAGATCGGCGTACTTGCTCGCCGTCATCCGGTCGAAGGCGCCCTTCCAGGGCTGGGCGCCGGCGTTGACCTTGGAGCGGGTGAAGTCCAACTGCCCCTTGGAGACGGTGACTCCGGGGTGGACGAAGGCGGCGGGAGCGGCGCCCGCGCCGGTGGGCCAGGCGAGGACACCGGCGACGAGGGCGGCCGCGGCCGCGAAGAGTGCGGTTCTGCGCATGCGTGGGGGGCCTTCCGTTCTCGTATGTGAACGTGAAGCGCCTTTATGAACAGACGCGTTGGCCGGAGACGGTAGGTACAGACCAATGCGCCGTCAAGAGTTCACGCACGAGAAAGGGCCGCATCCCGTGGGGGATACGGCCCTGCTGTTTCTACGTTGTTCAGCGAACCTCGGGGTTGCTCAGCGAACCTCGGTGATCTCCGGTCCGCGCTGGAGCTGGCCCATGCCGCCGGAGAAGCGCGAACCGGCCTCCTCCTGCTGGACGCCCTCGGGGACCATCTGGGCGTCGTTGGGCAGCTTCAGGACGATCGGGTCACGGGGGGCCATCGGGCCTTCGCCGCGGACCACGACGGTGTCCCGGAAGATCTGCTCCAGCAGCCCGGCCGCCTGCGGCTGCACCGCGCCCTGACCCGAGATCACACCGCGCAGGAACCAGCGCGGACCGTCCACCCCGACGAACCGCACGACCTGGAAACCACCCGTGCCGTCCGGCAGCTGAACCGGGACCTGGGCCCGCAGCTCCCAGCCCAGGGGGCCCTCGACCTCGTCGATGATGCCACCCTGCTGGGTGATGCCCGAGCCGATCTCCTCGCGCACCTCGCTCCAGATGCCCTCGCGCTTGGGCGCGGCGAAGGCCTGCAGCTGGATGGCGCTGTCGCGCAGCACGACGGTCGCCGCGACGATCGCGTCGCCCGCGACCTCCACACGCAGCTCCATGCCGTCGACGCCCGGCACCAGCAGGCCGCCCAGGTCGACCCGGCCCTCGCCGGGCTCACGGACCTCGGAGCTGTCCCAGGGCCCGTCGGGCCGCGGCTCCGGTTCGAGCCTCACGCGCTCGCGCTCACCGTCGTCGTCCGCCTCAGTGTCGACACCGTCGACGACCTGCTCGGGCTCGCCGGCCGCGTCCTCGGCGGCACCCTTCTTCTTGCGACGTCCGAACACGTCACTGTCCTTCCCGGTCGGATACGACCGAAGCGTATCGATTCCCACCCGTTGCGCCGCCATCGGCGGCCTCATCGCTTGTATCGCTTGTGGCGCTTGCAGTGCCCACCGCGGCGTGGCCGCCGGTGGACCCGAAGCCCCCCTCGGCCCGTGCCGAATCGGGAAGCTCCGCGACCTCCTGGAAGCGGACCCTCTCGACCTGCTGGACGACCAGTTGGGCAATCCGGTCGAAGCGCTCGAACCGCACGGTCTCATGCGGGTCGAGATTCACCACGATCACCTTGATCTCCCCACGGTACCCGGCATCAACCGTCCCCGGGGCATTCACGAGGGCGACACCTAGGCGGGCGGCGAGACCGGACCGGGGATGCACGAACGCCGCGTACCCCTCCGGGAGGGCGACAGACACCCCCGTGGGCAGTACGGCCCGCTCCCCCGGCTTCAGTTCGCTTCCCTCGGTGGTGCGCAGATCGGCTCCCGCGTCACCGGGGTGCGCGTACGCCGGCAGCGGTACGTCCGGGTCCACGCGCCGGATCAGCACGTTCAGGGGGTCACGGCTCACGGGTTCACCTCGAAGGCACGGGCACGCCGGACCTGGTCCGGGTCGTTCATGGCGGCCCGGATCTCCTCCGGGCGGCCGTTGTCGATGAAGTGGTCGACCTTCACCTCGATGAAGAGCGCGTCGGCACGGACGGCGACGGGCCCGTCGGGGCCGCCGATCCGGCCGGTGGCGGTGGAGTAGATCTTGCGGCCCGCCACGGCCGTCACCTCGGCCTCCAGGTACAGCACGGTGCCGACCGGAACCGGCCGCACGAAGTCGGTCTCCAGACGTCCGGTCACGGCGATGGTCCGCAGCAGCCAGTTCAGCGAGCCGAGGGTCTCGTCGAGAGCCGTGGCGAGCACACCGCCGTGCGCCAGTCCGGGCGCGCCCTGATGCGCGGGCTGCACGGTGAACTCGGCCGTGATGCTGACGCCGTCCCCGGCCCGCGCCTCCAGATGCAGCCCGTGGGCCTGCTCGCCGCCGCAGCCGAAACACTCGCCGTAGTGCGCGCCGAGAAGCTCACCGGGTGCGGGAGCATCGGGGTGACGGGCCGGTTTCACGGCGTCGGCCGGCGGCTTGAGAGCTGCTGAAGTACCACTCACAGCCGCAGACCTTACCCGCGCGTCGGCAACATTCGGACACCATGCCAAGCTTGGCTGCATGCAGCTCTCCGCAGCCCCGTACGACGAACGTCTCACCGCCCCCCGCTCCTGGTGGCTGATCTCGTTCCTGGTCGGGGTCTCCCTGGCCCTGATCCTTCTGCCGTTCGGCACGCTGCCCATGCTCGGCGGCCTGGTCGGCGGCACCGCGGCGGCGGCCGTCATGGCCAGCTCGTACGGCTCGCTGCGCATCCGTGTGGTGGGCGGTTCACTGATCGCCGGCGAGGCGAAGATCCCGGTGCGGGCCCTGGGCGAGGCGCATGTCCTGGACGCCGAGGAGGCCCGCGCCTGGCGCACGCACAAGGCCGACACCCGGGCCTTCCTACTGCTGCGCGCCTACATCCCCACGGCCCTGCGCGTCGAGGTCACCGACCCGGAGGACCCGACCCCGTACCTCTACCTGTCGACCCGTGAGCCGGAGCGGCTGGCGGAGGCGATCGAGGCGGCGAAGGCCTCGGCCTAGCACACCCGAGCGGGTCTTCACCGGCCCTGATCGCCGGGCGTCCCGCTTCCCAGGTCCCGCACGACGGCGCCCATCTCCAGCGGCCGCTCCGGGCGTTCCAGGGGCGGCAGTTGAGGCAGCTCGTCCCAGGGCACCCGGACCTTGCGCAGGTCCGCACGCACGCGTGCCGCGAGCTTCTTGGTGTCCCGACGGTTCATGACCGCGCCCACGGCGGCGCCCACCATGAAGGGCATCAGGTTCGGCAGGTTGCGGACGGTGCGCTTCATGATCTGCTGACGCAGTTCACGCTTCATCTGCCCCCCGAGAGCGGCGTTCATCGTCGCCGGCTTCATCGGGTCGATGCCGCGCTCATCGGACCACGAGGTCAGATACGCGGTGCTGCGGGCCTTGAGATTTCCGGGCGGGCGTACGCCGTACACCTCGTGCAGTTCGGCGATCAGCTTCAGCTCGATCGCGGCGACACCGGTGATCTCGGCGGCCAGTTCCGCCGGCATCGCGGGTGGCACGGGCAGCATCGCCGCCGCACCGACTCCCGCACCGACCGTCGAGCTCGCGTTCGCCGCGCCCGCCACGAGCTTGTCGGCGAGCTGCTCCGGCCCGAGTCCGGGGAACTGACGGCGAAGGGTCGCGAGGTCGCGTACGGGGATCCGCGGGGCGTTCTCGATGATCCGGTCCGCCAGGTACCCGAGGCCCGCTCTGGCGCGGCTGCCGCCCTTACGGACGCCTTCCCGGGCCTTCTCCCGGATCGCCGCGGCCCTCCGCCTGGCGACGGGCGCGGGAACCGCCGCGGACGCCGGGAGCGCTGCCCCGGACATCGGTTCGAGCGAGGCTCCCGTACCGGATGAGCCCCGCTCGTCGTCACGCGCGCCGTACGGGCCGTCCGACGGCGGCCCTTCGTCCGCTCCCGCCTTGCGGGAACGGCGCTTCCAAGGAGGGGTCGAGCCAGCCATGCCCGACCCGACCTCAGTCGCAGTCGCGGCAGATCGGCTGACCGTTCTTCTCCCGGGCCAGCTGGCTGCGGTGGTGCACCAGGAAGCAGCTCATGCAGGTGAACTCGTCCTGCTGCTTCGGCAGCACCCGGACGGCCAGCTCCTCATTGGAGAGGTCCGCGCCGGGCAGCTCCAGGCCTTCGGCGGCCTCGAACTCGTCGACGTCCACAGCGGAGGTCGACTTGTCGTTCCGCCTGGCCTTCAGCTCTTCAAGGCTGTCCGAGTCGACGTCGTCGTCGGTCTTGCGTGGGGTGTCGTAATCCGTTGCCATGTCGCTCTCCCCCTCTGGGTGTCTGCGGTGTCTCCAGCGCACGTAACGCGTGAGAGGCCGGACTTGTGCCCGACCCGAGGCGGAGATTTTGCCTCACATCAAGGTCTGTTACTCAATCGACACCCAACCGGACTCCTCAAGAGTGATCGGCTTGGATGGCGAACGGGACCGTACACGGTCCTAATGCCGCAGTTCAAAGGCGTCTCACCGTGTACTTCCCGTGATCAAGACCCTCGAAAACCCGGATTTTCCCGGCTTTCCGACAGGTCCCATGATCACAGAGAGTAGATGGCCGGAAAACCGCCCTTGTGATCGATCACACACGAGGCTGTTCGCCGAGTGCCCAGAAAATTCCGCGCAAAGCGAACATCCCCGAGTACCTGCCGAGTGTCGGCGCACATGATCTCAGATCGGCAACGCGAACCGCATCACGAGACCGCCGCCCTCCCTCGGTTGTGCCGAGATGTGCCCGCCGTGCGCGCGCGCCACCGACCGCACGATGGACAGCCCCAGGCCCACACCCTTGTCACTGCCCGTCCGTTCCGTACGCAGTCGCCGGAACGGCTCAAACAGATTGTCGATCTCGTACGCCGGCACCACCGGCCCGGTGTTGGCGACGATCAGGACCGCCTGGCCGTGCTGGACGTCGGTGGTGACCTCGACCCAGCCGCCCTCCGGGATGTTGTACCGGACGGCGTTCTGCACCAGGTTCAGCGCGATCCGCTCCAGCAGCACGCCGTTGCCCTGGACTACCGCGGGCTTCTGCTCGCCACGGATCAGCACACCCTTGGCCTGCGCCTCCGCGTGCACCTGGTCGACGGCCTGCTCGGCCACCTCCGCGAGGTCCACCGGTTTGCGCTCGACGATCTGGTTGTCGCTGCGGGCGAGCAGCAGCAGGCCCTCGACCAGCTGCTCGCTGCGCTCGTTGGTGGCCAGCAGCGTCTTGCCGAGCTGCTGGAGCTCCACCGGCGCGCCCGGGTCCGACAGATGCACCTCCAGCAGCGTGCGGTTGATCGCGAGCGGGGTGCGCAGCTCGTGCGAGGCGTTGCCGACGAAGCGCTGCTGCGCCGTGAAGGCCCGCTGCAACCGCTCCAGCATCTCGTCGAAGGTGTCGGCGAGCTCCTTGAGCTCGTCGTCCGGACCGTCCAGTTCGATACGCCGGGACAGATCCGAGCCCGCCACCGCACGCGCGGTCCGGGTGATCCGGCCCAGCGGTGCCAGCACCCGGCCGGCCATGGCGTAGCCGAAGGCGAAGGCGATGATGGCGAGGCCGAGGAGGGCCAGCAGGGAGCGGCTGAGGAGGTCGTCCAGCGCATGCCGACGCTGCTCGTTGACGCAGGCGTTCATCGCGTCGTTGAACACCTCGGGGGTGGCGCTCGACGGCAGGTCGCAGACATTGCTGGTGACCTTGCCCTCCGCGATCTTGAAGGGCAGGTCGCTGCCCACGTTCAGCGCCTCGGCCGCCAGCAGGTAGATGATCGACAGCAGCAGGATCCCGGCGATCAGGAACATGCCGCCGTACAGCAGGGTGAGCCGTATCCGGATGGTGGGGCGCAGCCACGGGAAGACGGGCTCGGCCCTCCGGGGGTCCCAGGTGGGCTTCGGGGGCGCCTGGGGAGGCGCGGGTGTAGCTGGCATGGGGCATCAGATCCGGTAGCCGGAACCGGGCACGGTGACGATCACCGGCGGCTCTCCCAGCTTGCGGCGTAGCGTCATCACGGTCACCCGCACCACGTTCGTGAACGGGTCGGTGTTCTCGTCCCAGGCCTTCTCCAGCAGCTGCTCGGCGGAGACGACCGCGCCCTCGCTGCGCATCAGCACCTCCAGGACGGCGAACTCCTTCGGCGCCAGCTGCACCTCCTTGCCGTCGCGGAAGACCTCGCGGCGGTTGGGGTCGAGCTTGATGCCGGCGCGCTCCAGGACGGGCGGCAGCGGCACGCTGGTACGTCGGCCGAGGGCACGCACGCGTGCCGTCAGCTCGCTGAAGGCGAAGGGCTTGGGGAGATAGTCGTCGGCGCCGATCTCCAGCCCCTCGACCCGGTCGCTGACGTCGCCGGAGGCCGTGAGCATCAGTACGCGCGTGGGCATGCCCAGCTCGACGATCTTGCGGCACACGTCGTCGCCGTGCACCAGCGGGAGGTCGCGGTCGAGGACGACCACGTCGTAGTCGTTGACGCCGATGCGCTCCAGGGCGGCCGCACCGTCGTACACGACGTCGACGGCCATGGCCTCCCGGCGCAGTCCGGTGGCCACCGCATCGGCGAGCAGTTGCTCGTCCTCGACGACGAGTACGCGCACGTCGCTTGTCCTTCCTGTGTCCACCCGCGTAGCGCTAGTCATCGCTTCATCGCTCGCGGGCAGGGGGCTTCGTTGGTGTCTCGGCCTCCATCCTGCCCTTTTCGGTCATAAGTCGGCGGTAAGACGGGTGAGCGGCCCATGAAGGACAGGTATGAAGCCCGGGAATGCGAGATTTTCCCTTCCGGTTGAGGTTTCCGTGGAAGAGAGCGGGGGGAGGACGGCTTGTACACCCCGCGATCACGCTCTGCTTGTGCCGCAGCACCAAGCGGTACAAGGCAATCCGCTTTCCGCAGAGCGGGTGTGGGTGTCCGGCACCGTCGCCGCCCGGCCTGGGCAGCGCTGGGCATCCACTGGAGACGTGATCGTCCCTTCCGAACGGCACACCCCCGTGCCACCGACCCACGACCCAGGACGAGGGGGCGCAGCATGGACGCATTCACCGCAGGACTTCTGCAGCGCATAAGGGCGACCGAGTCCGACCTGACGCGGGCTCGCGACGAGGGCGACGACTTCCTCGTCGAGGTGGAGCAGGGCGAGCTCGACGACCTGCGCCGCCTCGCCGCCGAGCACGGTGTGGAAGTCGGCGCGTCGCGCGTCTGACCAGCTAAGCAAGAGAGCGGGCCCCGGTGAATCCAGCACCGGGGCCCGCTCCTTGCGCGGTCACCAAAGGCCCGTAGCCCACGGTGAGAGCCCACCAAGGCCCCCTGTCCCGACCACACCGGCCGCGAGGGAGCCGTAGGGGCGCGCCGGTGTCGAGAGACCGAACGCGCGCAGGCCCGAAGGGTCGAGCACGATCGGTCTCTCGACACCGGCATGTGGCGCCCCGAAGGCGACCGAGCAAAAAATTCGGCACCTCACTGCAGCGGGCCCCGTTACCTCACCGCCTCCCACAAGCCGGCCCTTATCCAGCACCGCCTCACACCCCCAGCTC
>NZ_JAKEIP010000132.1 GCF_021474425.1 Streptomyces muensis
GGGCGAGGTGGGGACGGCCGGGGAAGGGGATCGCGGGCGAGGACCTTGACAGTTGTTAACGTTAACATCACCGTAGTTCCGGGGTGGGCGGCCCGGCAAGGGTCGAGCGACGGTCCCATGGCCACCGACCCGCCGGGTCCGTAAGGACCCGGCCCTTCAGTCGAGACCTTCAGAGAGCCAGAGAGACGCGTATGCCGACTTTCCCGAACGACCCGGCCCAGCCCCTGACCTTCCCCGCCGACTTCGTCCTCGGCTCCGCGACCGCCTCGTACCAGATCGAGGGCGCCGCCACCGAGGACGGACGCGGCCCCTCTATCTGGGACACCTTCTCCCACACCCCCGGCAAGACCTGGAACGGCGACACCGGCGACGTCGCCGCCGACCACTACCACCGCCTCGAGGACGACCTCGATCTCATGGCGTCCCTGGGTCTGCGGGCGTACCGCTTCTCCATCGCCTGGCCGCGGGTCCAGCCGACCGGCCGGGGCCCGGCCAACCCCAAGGGGCTGGACTTCTACAGCCGTTTGGTCGACGGCCTGCTCGACCGCGGCATCGCACCGGTCGCGACCCTCTACCACTGGGACCTGCCCCAGGCCCTCGAAGACACCGGCGGCTGGACGAACCGAGCCACCACCGACGCCTTCGCCGACTACGCCCGCACTGTGGGCGAGGCCCTCGGCGACCGCGTCGCGATCTGGACGACCCTGAACGAACCGTGGTGCTCCGCCTACCTCGGCTACGGAGCGGGAGCGCACGCCCCCGGCCGGACCGACGGCGCGGCGGCGCTGACCGCGGTCCACCACCTCAACCTCGCGCACGGGCTCGCGGTGCAGCAGCTGAGGGCGGTCACGACCAACGACCCGCAGTACTCCGTCACCCTCAACTTCCACGTCCTGCGGGGCCGGGGCGACGGTGGGGAGGAGGCCGTGCGCCGCATCGACGCGCTCGCCAACCGCTCCTTCACCGACCCCATGCTGCGTGGCCACTACCCGGCGGACCTCATCGAGGACACCGCCGCGGTCACCGACTGGGCGTTCGTCCAGGACGGCGACCTCGCCCGGATCCACCAGCCCCTGGACCTGCTGGGCGTCAACTACTACGCCACCACCGCCGTCCGGCTCTGGGACGGTGCGACTGCGCGTCAGAACCACGACGGCCACAAGGACATGGGCGGCTCTCCCTGGCCCGGCTCGCCCCAGGTCGAGTTCGTCGAGCAGCCGGGGCCGCACACCGCGATGGGCTGGAACATCGACCCCGACGGCCTGGAGGAACTCCTCCTGGACCTGCACGCCCAATTCCCGGACCAGCCCCTGGTCGTCACCGAGAACGGAGCGGCCTTCGACGACCGCGTCACCGTCCGCGCCGACGGGACGTACGCCGTCCGCGACCCCGAGCGGGTCGACTACCTGCGCCGCCATCTGACCGCCGCCCACCGTGCCCTGAGCTCCGGCGTCGATCTGCGCGGGTACTTCGTGTGGTCGCTGATGGACAACTTCGAGTGGGGCTACGGATATTCGAAGCGGTTCGGCATCGTCCACGTCGACTACGAGACCCAGCGCCGTACGTTGAAGGACAGCGCGCTGTGGTACCGGGACCTTGCGGTGACGGGCACCATCCCGCCGTTGCCGGCGCTGCACGTGGCCGATTCCAGCTCCCGCATCCAGGTCGGCTGACGTGACACCGCCGACGCAATCGATGACCTGTCAACTACGTCTACACTGCCTCCATGGGAGAGCAAGAGGACGTGCGATGGCTGACGGCGGAGGAGCAGCGCGCATGGCGAGGCTTCGTCCGATTGCATGAACGGCTCGGCGGGCGTCTGGGCCGCTTGCTCCAGTCTGAGTCGAACGTGTCCCCTGCGGACTTCGCGGTGCTGGTCAATCTGACGGACACCCCGGACGGGCGGCAGCGGTACCAGGATCTGGCGCGGGCGCTGGAGTGGGAGAAGAGCCGGATGTCCCACCACATCGCCCGGATGGCCGGGCGGGGCATGGTGGTACGGGAGGAGTGCCCGGAGGACGGGCGTGGCGCGTTCGTGGTGATCACGGATGCCGGGCGGGCCGCCATCGAGGCGGCCGCCCCGCGTCATGTCGAGGCGGTGCGCGAACTCTTCATCGATCACGTCACGCCGGCCGAACTGCGGGTCCTGGCCGAGGTCTCCGAACGCGTCATCGGCAAGCTGGACGAGACCCAGTCCTGACCGGACGGTGGAGCGGCTGCTGCGGTGCGAGCTGTGGTCGGCGGCCCCGGCACCGCGTGGAATAGCGGGGTGAGTGGACACGTTGCAGGGACATAGTTGATGTATCAACCGAGGAAGAGTGAGGGCGATGCAGTTCGGCATCTTCACCGTCGGTGACGTGGCCACCGACCCGCACACGGGTCGTACGCCGACCGAGTACGAGCGGATCAAGGCGATGGTGGCCCTCGCTCAGAAGGCCGAGGAGGTCGGGCTGGACGTGTTCGCGACCGGGGAGCACCACAACCCGCCGTTCGTGCCGTCGTCGCCGACGACCATGCTCGGCTACGTCGCCGCGCGGACGGAGCGGCTGGTGCTGTCGACCTCCACCACACTGATCACCACCAACGACCCGGTGAAGATCGCCGAGGACTACGCGATGCTCCAGCACCTGGCCGACGGCCGGGTGGATCTGATGATGGGGCGCGGCAACACCGGCCCCGTCTACCCCTGGTTCGGCAAGGACATCCGAGAGGGCATCAACCTCGCCGTCGAGAACTACGCCCTGCTGCGTCGGCTGTGGCGCGAGGACGTCGTGAACTGGGAGGGGAAGTTCCGTACGCCCCTGCAGGGGTTCACGTCCACACCGCGCCCCCTGGACGGCGTACCGCCGTTCGTCTGGCACGGCTCCATCCGTTCGCCGGAGATCGCCGAGCAGGCGGCCTACTACGGCGACGGGTTCTTCCACAACAACATCTTCTGGCCGAAGGAACACACGAAGTCGCTGATCGACCTGTATCGGCAGCGGTACGCGCACTACGGGCACGGCACGCCCGAGCAGGCCGTCGTCGGACTCGGTGGCCATGTCTACATGCGCCACAACTCCCGGGACGCGATCCGGGAGTTCCGCCCGGTCTTCGACCACTCGCCGGTGATGGGCGGCGGGATGTCCCTGGAGGAGTACATGGAGCAGACCCCGCTGACGGTCGGCACCCCCGAGCAGGTCATCGAGAAGACGCTCACCTTCCGCGAGCACTTCGGCGACTACCAGCGTCAGCTGTTCATGGTGGACGGCGGCGGAATCCCGCTGAACACCGCGCTGGAGCAGATCGAGTTGCTCGGCGAGGAGGTCGTCCCGGTGCTGCGCGAGGAGTTCGCGAAGAACCGGCCGGCCGACGTCCCGGACGCACCCACCCACACCTCCCTGCTCGCCGCCCGTGAAGCGGAGCGCGCACGGACGACCGGACCGGTGGCGTGACACACCACGAGAGGAGCCGAAGGACGATGACCGAGAACCTCAACGCGTACGCGGCGACCGACGGGGTGGCGCCCGACCGCTGGGCCAGCGCGCTGCACCTGTTCGACAACGGAGCCGGGGTGCCGCGCGAGGAGAGCACCCTCGAGCGCTGGGAGCGGGCCCGGCTGCTGTTCGACGCGCGGGACTACTTCGGTGCGGCGAAGCTGCTCGCGGTCGTGGTCGAGGAGGCGCCGGAGCAGACGGGACCCCGGCTGCTGCTGGCCCGTGCCTACTACCACTCCGCCCAGCTCGGGCGCGCGGAGGAACAGCTGCGCGAGATCGTCGAGCGCGATCCGGTGGAGCACTACGCCCATCTGATGCTGGGCCGCACCCTGCAACGCCAGGGACGTCAGGACGAGGCGGAGCCCTGGCTGCGTATGGCCGGCGCGTTCGCGGGTGAGTTCCCCGACGACGTGTGAGCGGCGCCCTCCGTCGCGCCGACCCGCCCCGGCCTCATCCCTGTGCGAAGTCTTGACGTGTCCCCTTCGGCTGCGTAGATATGACACCGCAGTCATGACAGCGCAGTCATACAGGCGGAGCACGGGCACGAGGAGACGTCGATGTCACGAGTGGGAGGTCAGGGCGGGCAGGGCGGGACGCCCGTCGCGCCGCGTGCCGTGGACGTGGCCCGGCTGGCCGGTGTCTCGCAGAAGACGGTCTCCCGGGTCTTCAACGGTGAGCGGTACGTCTCCGAGGACGTGCGCCGGCGTGTGCTCGAAGCCGCCGAGGAGCTCGGCTACCGGATGAACAGCGCGGCACGGGCGCTGGCCTCGGGGCGGACCCGCACCATCGGCGTGGTCGCGCTGGGGACCGCCCTGTACGGTCCGGCCTCGCTGCTCATCGGCATCGAACGGGCCGCCCGGGACGCCGGCTACGCGCTGCGGGTGGTCAACACCCTGGAGGGCGACCCGGGAGGCGTCGCCGGGGCCGTGGAGTCGCTGCTCGAACAGGGCGTGGACGGTGTCGTCGTATCCGAGCCCATCGACGAGGGGGCGGTCTCCCTCGACGTCGAAGTGCCGGTGCTCGTCCTCGGCGCACCCGCGGTGTTCGCCGGTCCCCGGGCCGTGGTCGCGGGCGTCGGCGCCGAGTCGCTGGCGCGGGCGGCCACCGAGCATCTCCTGGAACTCGGCCATATGACGGTGCATCACATCGCCGGACCACAGCGGTGGTTCGCCGCCCGGGACCGCCTCGCGGGCTGGCGGGCGGCGCTGTCGGCGCACGGCAGGGAGCAGCCGCCCGTCGTCGAGGGCGACTGGTCGGCCGCCTCCGGCCACGCGGCGGGCCGTGCGCTCGCCGCCGCGGCGGACGACGTCACCGCGGTGTTCGCCGCCAACGACGACATGGCCATCGGTCTGATCCGCGCCCTGACGGAAGCCGGTCTGCGTGTGCCCGACGACGTCAGTGTCGTCGGCTTCGACGACATCCCCGTCTCCGCCTACGTCACCCCACCGTTGACCACCGTGCGCCAGCCGTTCGACGCCGTGGCGCGCGACGGGCTGCGACTCCTGGTGCGGGCCATCGAGAAACCGGACGCGGAGCCGGAGCCGGCGACCGATCCGCCGGTCGAACTGGTCGTCCGCGCCTCGACCGCGCCCCCGGCCGGGAGCAGGCCGCACGCCGGCGACTGAACAGCACCCCCACCCGTAGTGATCCCCGCGCGCGAGGAGAGGCAATGCACAGAAGAAGGCTGAGCAGGGCGCTGGGCACCGTCGTCGCGGCATCCGCGATGGTGGCGATCCCCATGAGCAGCGCACAGGCCTACAACCCGACGGGCGGGACGCTGTACCAGCTCGGGAACGAACCCTGCCTGAAAGGGCGGGGCAACTGCGCGGTCTACCCGAAGTCGGCTCAGCTGCCGAGCGGGCGGCTGGTCGCCTCGTTCGAGAAGTCCACGGTCGTCGCCGAGACGGGCAGTGCGGACCGGCAGACCCTCCCGGTGTACAAGAGCGACGACCACGGCACGACATGGCAGCCGCTGACCGAGGTCAAGGCACCGGCGTACCTGTCCGGCGACCCGCGGTACGCGAAGTACACGAGCAACTGGACCAACCCGTACCTCTACGTCCTGCCGCAGGACGTCGGGAACCTGAAGCAGGGCACCCTGCTCCTCGCGAGCGTCGTGTCCGGCGACGACCACTACTACAAGGAGCACAAGGCCGCCGACCCCGACTGGACACCGACCAACGACGGCGACCGCGCGGACCTGGCGATAGCGCTGTACTCCAGCACCGACGACGGCGCGACCTGGAAGGTCGTCAACATCGTCGCCACCGGCGGCTGGCAGGGCGGCAGCGCGGGCGCGACCGGGCAGAACATCGCCGCCGCGAACACGAACAAGCAGGTGGACCCGCTCTGGGAGCCGTACCTGATGGTCCACAAGGGCCGTCTCGTCTGCTACTACTCCGACGAGAACGACTACATCGGCTTCGACCCGACCACCGGCGTCCCCATCCTCGACCCCGCCAACGACACCGCCACCGACTCCAAGGGCCAGATACTCGTCCACAAGACGTGGGACGGCCGCGGCGCGGCGTGGAGCGCCCCCGTCGTCGACGTCGCCGGACTCACCCAGGACATGGGCGGCGGGAAGACGGAGATCGGAGGCGGGCGGCCGGGCATGACGAACGTCGTCCGCACCACGGACGGCAAGTGGCTGCTGACCTTCGAGTACTGGGGCGGCGGAGCCAACACCAGGTACCTGCTCGCCGACGACCCCCTGAGGTTCTACCGGGGCTCCGCCACCGGCACGGGCGTCACCGCACTGCCGCTCGACGCGGGTTCCCGCGCCCTGGCGACCGGCGGCAGCCCGGTCCTCATCAGGCTCCCCGGCGGGCGACTGGTCTACAACGCCGCCGGCAGCGGCAACGTCTGGGTCAACGAGAGCGGCCGCGGCGACGGCACCTGGAAGGAGTACCAGACGACCTCGCAGGCCGGGTACAGCCGCAACCTCCAGTACGTCGAGGGCACCGGACGTGTCTCCATCCTCAACAACCAGGGCACCTCCACACTCCGCTTCGCCGAGGTCGACCTCGGCCACTCGGCCGGTGCGTACCACCAACTGGTGAACCGCAGGACGGACCAGGTGATCGGCACCGGCAACAAGACCAACGACGCCAACATCGGCAACGCGGACGTTCCCGACGTACGCCTGGAGGCGCCCGGTTCGGTGGCGAACGGCGACACCCAGTACTGGCACGTGGTGACCGAACCGAACGGCGGAGTGACCCTTCTCAACAAGGCGGGCGGCCGCGCGGCGGCCATCTGGACCGGCAACGCCACGGCCGGACAGCGGATCGGCCAGTGGGTCGACAACAGCGCCACGGGCAGCTGGAACCTGATCAGGACCGCCGACGGCTTCTACAGGCTGCAGTCGATCAAGAACACCAGCCTGTACCTGACCGGAGCGACCGCCGACGGCCCGCTGACCCTGGAGAACGCGGTCAGCGACGGCTCACAGGACTGGGAGCTCGTCCAGTAGCTCGTCCAGTGGTCGTCCGGGAGAGAGACAGGGCGGGAAGGGCCCTATCCACTTCTCGCGGATCCTGATTGCGCGGTGCGCGGCCGTCATCCGCTTCCCCGCGCCGTTCCGGGTCCTTCCCGTCCCCTCCAGCACACCATGCGCACGGCCGATGCGCCAGGGCCGCCCGGCCCTCACCGGGCACGGACCGTGCGGCGCCGACGCGTCCGGAGCGGACCGGGCGGGGAACCGGAGGTGACAAGGCGGGTCTGGCGGGTACCCATGAGCGGATCCCGCCGGGCGCGGGCGAGCCGTCGAGCGGAGGTGAGAAGGCCGTGCGGTTCGCGTTCCCAGCTGCCGACCTGCACCGACATCCCCTGGATGCCGTACCCCCGGAGCCCTGCCCCACGCGGTGCCCGAGCGCCGTCCCGCCACGGCGAGCGTGATCATGCGTCCGCCCGACACGCCGAACGCTCCCGGTACGCCCAATACGCCGGACGCGCCCGGCACGCCCGACCGGTCCGAGGACGCGCTCGCCCCCGTGCTGCGGGACGTGCGCGCCGTCGTCTTCGACACCGACGGCGTGATCACCGACTCCGCCAAGGTGCACGCCGCCGCCTGGAAGGTGGCCTTCGACGCCTTCCTGCGCGCCCACCCGCCCGAGGACCCCGACCTGCGCCGCCCCTTCGACCCGCGGGACGACTATCTGCGCCACGTGGACGGCAGGTCCCGCCTCGACGGAGCCGCGGCCTTCCTCGCCGCCCGGGGCATCGAGGCCTCGCCCGAGACGGTGCGGTCCGTCGCGGAGGACAAGGAGCGCCTCTTCACCCAGCGGCTGCGCGAGCACGGCGTCGACGCCTACCCGGGGACCGTACGGCTGGTGAAGGCCCTGCGCGCGGCAGGAGTGCCCCGCGCGGCGGCGTCCGCGTCCCGGCACGCCGGTGAGCTGCTGAGCCGGGCCGGGGTACTCGACCTGTTCGACACCCTCGTGGACGGCGCGGAGTCGGCCCGGCTGGGCCTCGCGGGCAAACCGGAGCCGGATCTGTTCCTGGAGGCGGCCCGCCGGCTCGGTGTCCCCGCCGGCCGCGCCGCCGTCGTCGAGGACGCCCTGGCAGGTGTGGAGGCGGGGCGGCGCGGCGGATTCGCCCTGGTGGTCGGCGTGGACCGGGACGCCGGCCCGGACACCGGGGCGCGGCTGCTGCGGCACGGCGCCGACCTCGTCGTACACGACCTCGGAGAACTCTGCGCGGGAGGAGCACCGACGTGACGGACCGGAGCCTGGAGGCCGAAGGCACGGGCTGGAGCTGGGAGTACGAGGGCTACACGCCCGCCGACGAACGCCTCCGGGAGTCGCTGTGCACGCTCGGCAACGGCTACTTCGCCACCCGGGGCGCGCTGCCCGAGTGCGCCGCCGACGACATCCACTACCCGGGGACCTATGTGGCCGGCATCTACAACCGGCTCACTTCCGAGGTGGCCGGACGCCGTGTGGAGAACGAGGACATGGTCAACGTCCCGAACTGGCTGCCCCTGCGGTTCCGTCTCCCCGGCGGGGAGTGGATCACGCCCGACACGACGACCGTGCTCGACCACCGGCAGATGCTGCACCTGGCCGCGGGCCTCATGGAGCGCCGGACGCGCTACGACCTGGGCGACGACCGCGTACTGATCCTGCGTCAGCATCGGATGGCACACATGGCCGATCCTCATCTCGCGGCCCTGCGCACCGAGTTCACCGCCGAGGGATACTCCGGCCCGCTGGAGGTGGAGGCGGCCCTGGACGGTGGTGTCACCAACTCCGGCGTGGCGCGCTACCGGGAGCTCGACGGACGCCATCTGACCCACGTCCACACCGGCACCGCCACCCCGGACACGGTCTGGCTGCGCTGCCGCACCCGTACCTCCGACATCCGCATCGGCATCGCCTCCCGGCTGACCGCCGACGCGACCGTCACGGCCCGCCACGAACGGCCGTACGCCATCCAGAAGCTGACGATCGACCTGGCCCCCGGCCGGACCGTCACCGTCGACAAGACCGTGGCCCTGCACACCTCCCGCGACCCGGCCATCAGCGACCCGCTGCACGCCGCCGTCGACCGGGTGGGCCGGGCCCCCGGCTTCGACGCGCTCGTCGCGTCGCACCTCACGGCGTGGGACCAGCTCTGGCGCCGCGCCGCACTCGACGTGCCCGGAGAGTCGGGACGCATCCTGCGGCTGCACCTCTTCCACGTCCTGCAGACCCTCTCCCCGCACACCGCCGACCTGGACGTCGGCGTGCCGGCCCGGGGACTGCACGGCGAGGCCTACCGCGGCCATGTCTTCTGGGACGAGCTGTTCGTCCTGCCGTACCTCAACCTGCACTTCCCGGAGGTCTCCCGCGCCCTGCTCCGCCACCGCCACCGACGCCTGGAACAGGCCTGCACCGCGGCCCGTGCGGTGGGCCGCCGGGGCGCGATGTACCCCTGGCAGAGCGGCAGCGACGGACGCGAGGAGACCCAGCAGCTCCATCTCAACCCGCGCTCGGGACGCTGGCTGCCCGACCACTCCCGGCTCCAGCACCATGTCGGCTCGGCCATCGCCTACAACGTGTGGCAGTACTGCGAGGCCAGCGGCGACATGGAGTTCCTGCACACCAAGGGCGCCGAGATGCTGTTGCAGATCGCCCGCTTCTGGGCCGACAAGGCGGTCCACGACCCGAGCCTGGGCCGGTACCGCATCAAGGGCGTGGTGGGGCCGGACGAGTACCACGAGGCGTACCCGGACGCCGATTCCCCCGGCCTGGACGACAACGCGTACACCAACGTCACCGCGGCCTGGGTGCTCGCCCGCACCCTGGAGCTGCTCGACACCCTGCCCGAGCCCCGCCGCCGCGAACTCACCGAGCGCACCGGCCTCGACGCCGGCGAACTCGAACTGTGGGAGGACGTCTCGCGCACCCTCCACGTCCCCTTCCACGACGACGTCATCAGCCAGTTCGCGGGCTACGGCGACCTCGCCGAGCTCGACTGGCACGGCTACCGCGAGAGCTACGGCGACATCCGGCGGCTGGACCGGATCCTGGAGGCCGAGGGCGACACCGTCAACCGCTACAAGGCGTCCAAACAGGCCGACGTCCTGATGCTCGGCTACCTCTTCGCCCCGGCCGAACTCGGGGGCCTGTTCCACCGGTTGGGCGTGCGGCTGGACGAGGACACCTGGCGGCGCACCGTCGAGTACTACATGCACCGCACCAGCCACGGCTCCACCCTCAGCGGCCTGGTCCACGGCTGGGTACTGGCCCGCTGCCGGCGCAGCGAGGCGTGGAAGTTCTGCCAGGAGGCCCTCCAGGGCGACATCGCCGACGTCCAGGGCGGCACCACCGGCGAAGGCATCCACCTGGGCGCCATGGCCGGCACCCTCGACCTCGTGCAGCGCGGCCTGACCGGCCTGGAGACCCGGGGCGGCGCCCTGTGGCTGGACCCCGTACCCCTGCCCGAGCTGTCCTCCTACGGCTTCCCCCTGCGCTACCAGGGCCACTGGGGCGTACGGCTGCGCCTGGAGCGCGGCCTGCTGGAGATCGAGGTCCCCTCCTCCGACGCCTTGCCCATCGACGTACGCCTCCCGGGCCGCGGCGTGTCCCTGGAACCTGGCCAGACAGGCCGCCTGGTCCTCCACGACTGACGACCCGGCCGGTGCGGAATGCCTCCGGCGGGGAGAGGCTGGGAGGTGCGACGGCCGCCGATCCGGGCGGCCCGGGCCGTCGTGGCGAGAGCCTGACGGTCCCGGCATGAGACGGCGCACGGGCCGGCGGCCGCCGCCAGGAAGGCCGCAGGCCACGCCTGGAGCCCGCCCGGGAAGGGACGGGTGGCATCCGGGGTCCGTGCCGGATGGGCTGGGTGGCGTCCGAGAGCCTGCCGGGATGGGCTGGGTGGCGTCCGAGAGCCCGCCGGGATGGGCTGGGTGGCATCCGGGGGCCTGCCCGGGATGGGCCGGGTGGTCTCTGCGGGTCCGCCCGGAGGGTGTACGGCGTTCGTGGGCGTCGCCAGGAAAGGGGAGTGTGATGAATGGCCCGATAGTCGTCGGGGTGGACGGTTCGGCGTCGAGTCTGGACGGTGTGGAGGTCGCCGCGCGTGAGGCCGGGCTGCACGGTGTGGGGCTGCGGCTGGTGCATGCCTTCGGGTGGCCGGCCGCGCACATTCCGCATGGTGGCCGGCCCTGGGAGCCCAGCGGGGCCGGGATGCGCGAGCTGATCGACGGGACGCTCGCCAAGGCCGAACGGCGCGCCCATGAGACGGCGCCGGGCGTCGAGGTCATGCGCGAGATCGTCGTCGGCGAACCGGTGACGGTGCTGGAGATCGAGTCGCGCACCGCGTCCCTGGTCGTGGTCGGCAGCCGGGGCCTGAGCCGCTTCGGTGCCCTGCTGCTCGGCTCCACCGCGGGTCATCTGGCCGCGCATGCCGCCTGCCCGGTGCTGGTGGTACGCGGCAGGCCGAACCCGGCCGGGCCCGTCCTCCTGGCCGTCGACGGCTCGCCCGCGGCTCGGGGAGCCGTCGAGTTCGCCTTCTCCCGGGCCGCCCTGCACGGCACGGACCTGGTGGCGCTGCACGTCTGGAGCACCCGGACCGAGCGCGCCTACGACAGCCCCGCCGACCCGCCCTTCGTCACATACGACGAGGAGCGGCTGCACGACGAGGAGGAACGCGTGCTCGCCGAGGCGCTGGGCGGACTGCGCGACCGGTATCCGGATGTCGCCGTGGACCGCAGGCTGGTGCGCGGCCGGATCCGGCACACCCTGATCGAGGCCAGCGCCGACGCCGGACTGGTCGTGGTCGGGGCGCGCGGGCGGGGCGGCTTCGCCGGGATGCTGCTGGGCTCGGTCAGCCAGGCCCTGCTCCACCACGCGCACTGCCCGGTCGCCGTCGTGCGGTCCGGGCAGGAGTGAACGGGCCGAGCGGAAGGCGAGCCCGGCTCAGAGGTTCGCCGCGTGGTCCGGGACGTACTTGCGCAGCTCGCGCGGCGGCCGCTCGTAGCCGGTCGACTCCGGCCGTTCGGGCAGGTCCAGCACGGGCGGGAGGACGTCCTGGTACGGCACCGAGTCCAGCAGATGGGCGATCATGTTCACCCGGGCCCGGCGCTTGTCGTCGCTCTCGACGACGTACCAGGGCGCCTCGGCGATGTCGGTGTGCACCATCATCTCGTCCTTGGCCCGGGAGTACACCTCCCAGCGGGTGATCGACTCCAGGTCCATGGGGGAGAGCTTCCAGCGGCGCAGGGGGTCCTCCAGACGGCGCCGGAAGCGGTCCTGCTGCTCCTCGTCGCTCACCGAGAACCAGTACTTGCGCAGCAGGATCCCGTCCTCCACCAGCATCCGCTCGAACAGCGGGCACTGCCGCAGGAAGCGCTGGTACTCCTCCTGGGTGCAGAACCCCATGACGTGCTCGACACCGGCCCGGTTGTACCAGCTGCGGTCGAACAGCACGATCTCCCCGGCGGCCGGCAGATGCTGGATGTACCGCTGGAAGTACCACTGGCCGCGCTCACGTTCGGTCGGCGTCGGCAGCGCCGCGATCCGCGCGATCCGCGGATTGAGATGTTCGCCGACCCGTTTGATCGTGCCGCCCTTGCCCGCCGCGTCCCGCCCCTCGAAGATCACGACCAGCCGGGCGCCCTCCGTCCGCACCCACTCCTGGAGCTTCGCCAACTCCGTCTGCAGGCGCAGCAGTTCCTTCTCGTACGTCTTGCGTGGCAGCTTCGCTGCCTTGTCGCCGGCCATGCGGCCTCCCACAGCCGAGCTCGAACACCAGAACAGCACCGTACTGACCGCCGACCGGCCGCGCACCCCGTACGCACCCTCGCATCCCCCGGGCCGCCCCGACGGCCGGTGCGGCGCACGGGTGAATGCCGGGCACCGCAGGACTGACACCCGTGCCGCCCGGGTACCCAGCGGCCCATGGCGGTGGAGAGCAGGACCGACCCGGCGCGTGCGACCCCCGCCCGGGCGCGCGGGCGACTCGGCCGGGCGTTGCTCCGGTGGGCGACGACGACCGACCACAAGGTGATCGGCAACCTCTATCTGACGACCAGCTTCGCCTTCTTCCTCCTCGGCGGTGTCCTCGCCCTGCTGATGCGCGCCGAACTCGCCCGCCCCGGACTGCAGTTGTTCAGCAACGACCAGTACAACCAGCTGTTCACCGTGCACGGCACGGTCATGATGCTGCTGTTCGCGACCCCGCTGTTCGCCGGGTTCGCCAACGCGATCATGCCGCTGCAGATCGGCTCACCGGACGTGGCCTTCCCACGGCTGAACGCCCTGTCGTACTGGCTCTACCTGTTCGGCGGCCTGATGGTCGTCGGCGGCTTCGTCGTGCCCGGGGGAGCGGCGAGCTTCGGCTGGTTCGCCTACGCACCGCTCAACAGCGCCGTCCGCAGCCCCGGCTCCGGCGGTGACCTGTGGACCATGGGCCTGGTGGTGACCGGTGTGTCCACCACGCTCGGCGCGGTCAACTTCATCACCACGATCCTGTGCCTGCGCGCCCCCGGCATGACGATGTTCCGGATGCCGATCTTCACCTGGAACGTGCTGTTCACATCGATCCTGGTCCTGCCCGCGTTCCCCGTGCTCACCGCCGCCCTGTTCGCCCTGGAGGCGGACCGCAGGTTCGGGGCGCACATCTACGACGCGGCGAGCGGCGGGGCACTGCTGTGGCAGCACCTGTTCTGGTTCTTCGGCCACCCCGAGGTCTACATCGTCGCGCTGCCGTTCTTCGGCATCGTCTCCGAGATCATCCCGGTCTTCAGCCGCAAACCGATCTTCGGCTACGTCAGTCTCATCGGGGCCACCATCGCCATCACCATGTTGTCCGCGGTGGTGTGGGCCCACCACATGTTCGCCACCGGTGCGGTGTTGCTGCCGTTCTTCTCCCTGATGTCGTTCCTCATCGCGGTGCCGACCGGGGTGAAGTTCTTCAACTGGATCGGCACGATGATCAAGGGCTCCCTGTCGTTCGAGACACCCATGCTGTGGGCGTGCGGCTTCCTGGTGACGTTCCTGCTGGGCGGCATGAGCGGCGTCCTCATCGCCTCCCCGCCGCTGGACTTCCACCTCACCGACTCGTACTTCATCGTCGCCCATCTGCACTACGTGCTGTTCGGCACGGTCGTCTTCGCGATGTTCGGCGGCTTCTACTTCTGGTGGCCGAAGCTCACCGGCAGGATGCTCGACGAACGCCTCGGCCGGATCCACTTCTGGACCCTCTTCGTCGGCTTCCAGACCACCTTCCTCGTCCAGCACTGGCTCGGCGAACAGGGCATGCCCCGCCGCTACGCCGACTACCTGGCCACGGACGGCTTCACGCTGCTGAACACCATCAGCTCCATCGGCGCGTTCCTGCTGGGCCTGTCCACCCTGCCGTTCCTCTACAACGTCTGGCGCACCACCCACCAGGGCACACCGGCCACCCGCAACGACCCCTGGGGATACGGCCGCTCCCTGGAGTGGGCCACCACCTGCCCGCCCCCGCGCCACAACTTCACGGCCCTGCCCCGGATCCGCTCCGAGTCCCCCGCGTTCGACCTGCACCATCCCGAGCTCGCCCGCCTCGACCAAAGGCACGTCCAGTGAAGACCGAGTCCCGGCTGTTCATGGGCGTGGCGGGGTTCTTCCTCGTCACCGCCGTCGGCTACGGCTGGCGTTCCGAGGAGCCGGCCGGCACCGCCGTCCTGGTCGTCGCGTTCCTGATGGCCGCCCTCGTCGCGTTCTTCCTGCACATGCAGTACCGCAGGCGAGGCCCGAGGGCACAGGACCGCGCCGACGCCGAGGTCGTCGACACCGCCGGCCCACTCGCCTTCTTCCCGCCGCACAGCCCCTGGCCGATCACGACCGCCGTCGGCTCCGTCCTGGCCGCGCTCGGCGTGGTCTACGGCCTGTGGCTGTTCCTGCTGGGGCTCGGCGTGCTGGGGCACGGCGTCTTCGGCATGGTCTTCCAGTACGCCGACCGGGACGGTCAGCGGGACGGTCGGCGTCCCAACTCGTCCCCCGAGGACGCCGGTTCCTCGACGCCCTCGGCGTCTCCGACCTCCTCCACGCCGAAGCCATAGCTCCGCAGCACATACCGCCGCTCCTCGTCGAGCGGCTCATGGCTCTCCACATAGCCGCCCTCGATGGTCTGCCGCACCTCACCGGTCTCCTCGCCCTCCACCAGCCGCTCCTGGTCCCGTTCCCGCAGGGCCGCACACACCCGTCGGGTCACCATGAACGCCAGGGGTGGCAGCAGCACGAAGGCGATGCGGAACACCCAGGTCAGCGCGTTCACCGAGAGGGCGAAGGTGTCGGCGAGGACGTCGTTGCCGCCGGCCGCCAGCAGGACGCCGTAACAGCTGAGCGCCGCGACACCGAGGCCGGTCCGCACGGGCCGGTCGCGCGGCCGGTCGCACAGATGGTGCTCCGCCGAGTCGCCGGTCGCCCAGCGCTCGGCGAACGGATACGCGTACAGCACCGCGAACAGCAGCCCCGGCAGGACGACCGCCGGCAGCAGCACGTTCCACATCACCGTGTGCCCGGCGACCGAGGTCTCCCAGGGCGGCACCAGACGCAGCGAGCCCTCCAGGAAGCCGACGTACCAGTCCGGTTGCGAACCGGTCGAGACGACGTCCGCGCGGTAGGGCCCGTACGCCCAGATCGGGTTGATCTGAGCGACCCCCGACAACCACGTCAGGACACCGAAGACCATGAAGGTCAGACCGCCGGACGACGCCGTGAAGTGCGGAACCATGGGCTTGCCCACCGCGTTGCGGTTCGTACGGCCCCGGCCCGCCCACTGGGTGTGCTTCAGATAGAAGACCAGGATCAGGTGCACGGAGATCAGCGCGAGCAGCAGTCCGGGGAGCAGCAGGATGTGCAGCGCGTACAGCCGTGGGATCAGGTCCTGGCCCGGGAACTCGCCGCCGAACGCGAAGAAGCTCACATACGTCCCGACCAGCGGGATCGACAGCATGATGCCCTGCGCGATCCGCAGGCCGGTGCCCGACAGCAGGTCGTCCGGCAGCGAGTAGCCGGCGAAGCCCTCGGCCAGCGCCAGCAGGAACAGGGTCACGCCGATCAGCCAGTTGACCTCGCGGGGCCGGCGGAACGCGCCGGTGAAGAAGATCCGCAGCAGATGCAGCCCGATCGCGGCGAGGAAGACCAGCGCCGCCCAGTGGTGCAGTTGCCGGATCAGCAGACCGCCGCGTACGTCGAAGCTGATGTCCAGGGTGGACTCGTACGCCTCCGACATGCGTACGCCGTTCAGCGGCCGGTACGAGCCGTGGTACACGACCTCCGTCATCGACGGGTGGAAGAAGAGGGTCAGCCAGATCCCGGTCAGCAGCAGGACGATGAAGCTGTAGAGGGCGATCTCGCCCAGCAGGAACGACCAGTGGTCGGGGAACGCCTTGCGCAGGAGGCCGCCGCTCTCGTACAGCGGAAGCCGCTCGTCGATGTGGTCCGCGGCGCGTTCGGTCGCACGGCGGGCCCGCGCGGCCGCGCGGGCCCTGCTCCTCCTCCACAGCACGGATCACGAGTGCCCTCGCGTCCGCGACCCGAAACGGACCGTTACGAACGATCACCCTTCGGCTTCCCGCGCTGGTCGGGGGTGCCGTGCGGCGGCGGGCTGAACGGCGGCGACGAAGTCGCGGGCGACACCGCCGAACCGGTGTGGCGGCCGCCGCTCTCGGGGCGCAGGGCGCCCGGGTCGCCGGATGTCGGCTCGGCGCCGGCGTGGAGCTGATCCAGACGGGTGGCCAGCAGCTCGGTCACCGGGAGCCGGTCGGCGTGCGACCGCTCGTACGCCAGCAGATCCTCGACGTCCTCCGAGGTCAGCGACCGCACGCGGCTCTCCAGCCCGCCGATCGGCAGATGGTCGTAGTCGGGCAGAGGCAGGTTGTCACGGGCGTGGTCGGCCATGGTTCTCACTTCCTCGGTACGACGGGTACGACGGGTACGACGGGTGCGACGCGCAAGGACGCCTCGGCAGGCCGTCGGTGTCACGTTCCGCCTGTGCCGCCGCTGCCGAACGATCCGCTGCCGCCCTCGGTCCAGCGGGGCCGTTCCTTCGACGGGCTGGGCCGGGACGGGATGTTGCCGTGGGCGGGCAGGTCGTGCGGAGTGATCCGGTGCTCGCTCCTGGGCACCTCCGCCGGCTCCCTGTTCTCGCGGACCTCGTGGACCGGGCCCTCGGCGGGCAGCCTGGGCTGTTCGTCGGGGCGCGGCGGACGCGACTCCCGGCGCCTGACGCGGACGCCCAGGACGAAGGCGCCGATCAGCAGCGCGACCACGACCACACCGGCGACCAGCAGTCCGACGGCGAGCGCGCCGTTCGCCGCTGCGATGTCCATCCAAGTGGTGTCCATGGCTCGCGAGTACCCCTCGACCACTCATGAACACCGGGTTTGGTGCCCCCGGCTCCGGCTACCCGCCCTGTGTGACATCGACGACATCCCAGCAAGAGCTCGTCCGGTTCCTGGAGGACCGCTTCGCCTGTGCGCAGGCCTGCACCGAGTGCGCCCGTGCCTGTGCCCTGCGCGCGAGTTTCGTGGATCCGGACGGGACGACGGAACAGGAACTGGTGCGGCGCAAGGGCATCCTGTGCGCCGAGGTGTGCGACGCGACCTGCCGTGTGCTGTCGGAACAGGGCCCCATGGACGAGGACGCCGAGAGCGCCGTCCGGATGCAGCTGGAGTGGACCCGCACGGTCTGCCTGGAGTGCGCCCATGTCTTCGACAAGCACCCGGACGCCGAGGACGCCGCGCAGGCCTGCCGTGACTGCGCACGGGCCTGCAGCGACTTCATGGCCACGCTGGGCTGAGAGCTCGCACCCGATCGCGCGAGCGCTCGGATCGGATCGTGGCGGTACCGGCCCGCTCCTCGCCATTCCCAATTTCTGGAACACGTTCTACGGTGTGCGCCGTCAGGACCGGTCCGGGGAGCCTGGAGGCGCCGTGCATCTCGAATACACGCCCGAGCAGCAGCGGCTGCGCAGCGAACTGCGCGACTACTTCGCCGAGTTGGTGCCGGACCTCGCCGGGACCCGGTTCACCGACCCGACCGCCCAGAAGCGCCACTACCGCACCGTCATCCGCCGGCTCGGCGCGGACGGCTGGCTCGGCGTGGGCTGGCCCAAGGAGTACGGCGGCCGCGGACTGACCGCGATCGAGCAGTTCATCTTCTTCGACGAGGCCGCCCAGGCGGGCGTACCGCTGCCCCTGATGGCGCTGAACACCGTCGGCCCGACGATCATGCAGTACGGCACGGACGAGCAGAAGGCGTACTTCCTGCCCAGGATCCTCTCCGGCGAGATCGACTTCGCGATCGGCTACAGCGAGCCCGACGCCGGCACGGACCTGGCCTCGCTCAGGACGCGCGCGGTGCGCGACGGCGACGAGTACGTCGTCAACGGGCAGAAGATCTGGACGACCAACGGCGACACCGCCGACTGGGTCTGGCTGGCCACCCGCACCGACCCCGAGGCCCCGCCGCACAAGGGCATCACCATGCTCCTCGTCCCGACCACCGACCCCGGCTACTCCTGCACCCTGATCAACACCCTCGCCTCGCACGACACCACGGCCAGCTACTACGAGAACATCCGCGTCCCCGTCTCCCGCCGCGTCGGCGCCGAGAACCAGGGCTGGCGGCTGATCACCAACCAGCTCAACCACGAGCGCGTCACCCTCGCCGCCCACGGCACCATGGCCATCCGCGCCCTGCACGACGTCCAGCGCTGGGCCATGGAGACCAAGCTCGCCGACGGCCGCCGGGTGATCGACCTGCCCTGGGTGCGCCGCCGCCTCGCCCAGACCCACACCAGGCTCGACGCCCTCAAGCTCCTGAACTGGAAGATGGTCAGCGCCGTCCAGGACGGCACCCTCACCCCGCAGGACGCCTCCGCCGTGAAGGTCTACGGCTCCGAGGCCCGCCGCGACGCCTACGCCTGGCTGATGGAGATCGTCGCCGCACCCGGGGCGCTGAAGGAGGGCTCGGCGGGCGCGGTGCTGCACGGCGAGCTGGAGCGCGGCTACCGCTCGGCCGTCATCTTCACCTTCGGCGGCGGCAACAACGAGATCCAGCGGGAGATCATCTCGTGGATCGGTCTGGGGATGCCGAGGGTACGGCGTTAGCCTGCGGGCATGGGCGATCCCGGGCTGTTCACCCCGAACTCCGTGACCTGGCAGATGCACGGCGACCCCATGATGTGGGTCGCCGGAATCCGAGCGCTCTACTTCCAGGCCCTCCATCCACGTGCCGTACGCGGCGTCATGCAGAACAGCGACTTCCGGCACGACGCCTGGGGCCGCCTCCTGCGCACCGCCGACTTCGTCGGGACGATCTCGTACGGCACCACCGAGGCCGCCGAGAAGGCCGGCGCGCGCGTGCGGAAGATCCACAGCATGCTGGGCGCCACCGACCCGGACACCGGCGAGCGGTACGGCGTCGACGAACCCGAACTTCTGCTGTGGGTGCACTGCGCCGAGATCGACTCGTATCTGCAGGTCGCCCGGCGCTCCGGCGTCCCTCTCACCGACGCGCAGGCCGACCGCTACATCGGCGAACAACGGGTCAGCGCCCGGCTGGTGGGCCTGGATCCCGACGCCGTACCGGCGAACCAGGACGAGATGGCGGCGTACTTCGAGAAGGTGCGCCCCGAGCTCGCATGCGGACCCGAGGCACGCGCGGTGGACGACTTCCTGCTCCGCCCACCGACGCACCCCCTGCTCGTCCCGGCGCGCGAGGTGCTCTGGCGGCGCGTGGCGCACCTGGCGTACGCCGCACTGCCGCCGTACGCCCACGAGCTGTACGGCAGACCGGCCCCGAAACCCGCCACCGTCACCCGCCAGTTGCGTGCCACAGGCACCCTGCTGCGCTGTGTTCCCGCACGTCTGCGCTGGCAACTCCCGCCCAAACACATCCTGCGCGCCATGGCCAGGCTCGGCCCCGGCTCTCGCCCGGCACCGTACAAACTCGGACGATAGCTCGCCATACTGGACGAGCCGGGAGGGTGGGGCGGACCACAACGGGGGGCGAGCACGGGAGATGGGGGACACCAGGCTGATCCAGGGCCGATACCGGCTGCTCGATCTGATCGGGCGCGGCGGTATGGGCGAGGTGTGGCGTGCGCGCGACGAGTCGCTGGGCCGGCAGGTCGCCGTGAAGTGCCTCAAGCCGCTGGGGCCGCAGCACGACCATTCCTTCACGCGCGTCCTGCGGGAGAGGTTTCGGCGCGAGGCCCGGGTGGCCGCGGCGCTCCAGCACCGCGGCGTGACCGTCGTGCACGACTTCGGCGAGTCCGACGGCGTGCTGTTCCTGGTCATGGAACTGCTCCAGGGCCGCAACCTCAGCCAGCTCCTGGAGGACAACAAGCACCATCCGCTGCCCGTCCCGGACGTCGTCGAGATCGCCGACCAGGTCGCCGCCGCCCTCGCCTACACCCACCAGCAGGGCATCGTGCACCGCGACCTGAAACCGGCGAACATCATGCGGCTCGCCGACGGCACGGTGAAGATCTGCGACTTCGGCATAGCGCGCCTCGCCCACGACATCGGCTTCACCTCCCGGCTGACCGGCACCGGCATCGCGATGGGCACCCCGCACTACATGTCGCCGGAGCAGATCGGCGGCGACGAGGTGGACCAGCGCAGCGACCTGTACTCGCTGGGCTGCGTGCTGTACGAGATCGCCACCGGGGTACCGCCGTTCGACCTCGACGACCCCTGGGCCATCCTCGTCGGCCACCGCGACACCCCGCCCCGGCCGCCGCGCAGCCACCGCGCCGAACTGCCCGAGTACTTCGAGAAGGTCATCCTCGACCTGCTCGCCAAACGCCCCGAGGAACGCCCGCACGACGGACGCGAGCTGGGCCGCCGGATCAGCCTGGGCCGTACGACACCGGCGTACGTGCCGACCGTCGTGACCCCGCAGCCGGACCTCAGGCCCCCGGCGCCCGTGGCCGCCCGAACGCCCCGGCTGCCGTCCTGGACCCGTGGCATGACCACCGGCCACAAGGCCACCGGCGCCGGACTGCGCACCACACCGCCGGACGCCGCGGCCGGCCTCACCGGTGAGTGGATCCCCCGCCCGGCCGCCGGCCGCCCCGACGACACCGCGGCCCCCGACGGACCGCCCGCCCCGTCAGCGGCCACCCTCACCGCGCTGGCCGGACGGCACAACGCCGGGCTGAGCCTGGGCCGGCTCGGCCGCTGGACCGAGGCGGGCGAGGTGCACCGCGCGGTCGCCGCCGAACGAGAACACCTCCTCGGCCCCGACCACCCGGACACCCTCGCCAGCCGCTACGAACTCGCCTTCACCCTCAGCCGCACCGGCCGCGCCGCCGACGCCCTGCGCGAGTACAAGCACGTCGCCCGCGCCCGCAGCCTCTCCCTCGGCCCCGACCACCCCGACACGCTCGCCGCCCGGCAGGAAATGGCGTACGTCCTCGGCCAGTTGGGCCGCCACTTCGACGCGCACCAGGTCTACATGTCCGTCCTGGCCGCGCGGGAGCGCGCGATGGGCGCCGACCACCCCGACACCCTGCGCTGCCGCCACAACCTCGCCTTCAACCTCAGCAGACTGGGCCGCCTGGAGGACTCGTACCGCATGGCCGACGAGGTCGCCGCCGCCCGCGCCCGCGTCCTCGGCCCGCATCACCCCGACACCTTGGTCACCCGTTACGAAGTCGCCTACGCCCTGGGCCAGTTGGGCCGCTGGGCCGAGGCCCTCCAGACCTACCGGGAGGTCGCCGACGCGCGCGCCCAGGCGCTCGGCCCCGACCACCCCGACACGCTCGCCGCCCGCTACGAGGTCGGCATCAGCCTCGGCCGGCTCGGCCGCAGCGCGGAGGCGCTCCAGCTCTACCGCGACCTGATCGACGACCGCGCCCGCGTGCATGGCCCCGCCCACCCCGAGACCCTCCGCGCCCGCCACGGCCTCGGCGTCAACCTCGGCCGCCTCGGCCGCTGGGAGGAGGCCCTCGCCGAGTCCCGTGACGTGTGCGCGATCCGCGAGCGCGTGCTGGGGCCCGACCACCCCGACACCCTGGTCAGCCGGCGCGAGGTCGCCGTGAGCCTCGGCTGGCTCGGCCGCTGGCCGGACGCGCTCACCGAGTACCGCTCGGTCGCCGCCGCCCGCGAGCGCGTCCTCGGCGCCGACCACCCCGACACCCTCGCCAGCCGCAACGACGAGGCCCACTGCCTCCAGCAGCTCGGACGGGAGGCGGAAGCGGTCGAGCTGTACCGGAGAGTGGCGGTGCTGCGGCAGCAGCGGGCGGCCGACGGACCCTGACTCCAGACGCTCGCAGTCTGCATGACTCCGGACACCCGCACGTCTGGCCGACCTAGATCATCACGTGTTACGAAGAACCATGCCTGCACACGAGTCGAGCCCCGCGAGCCGTACGTACGACGCCGTCATCGTCGGCGGAGGCCACAACGGCCTGGTCGCCGCCGCCTACCTCGCGCGGGCCGGGCGGTCCGTGCTGGTGCTGGAGCGGCTGGACCACACGGGCGGCGCCGCCGTGTCCACGCGCCCGTTCGCCGGCGTCGACGCCCGGCTCTCCCGCTACTCGTACCTGGTCAGCCTGCTGCCGAAGAAGATCGTCCGGGACCTCGGCCTGGAGTTCCGCGTCCGCACACGCGACGTCTCCTCCTACACCCCCGTGGAACGGGACGGACACCCGACCGGACTACTCGTGGGCGGCGGGGAGCGGCGCACCCGGGAGGCCTTCGAACGACTGACCGGCGGCGAACGCGAGTACGCGGCCTGGCAGCGCTTCTACGCCATGACCGGCGAGGTCGCCCAACGGGTGTTCCCGACGCTCACCGAACCACTGCCGAGCCGAGAGGAACTGCGCCGCCGGGTGGACGACGAGGACGCCTGGCGGACTCTCTTCGAGGAGCCGATCGGGGTGGCGATCGAGGACCGGTTCAGGGACGACCTGGTGCGGGGCGTGGTCCTCACCGACGCCCTGATCGGCACGTTCGCCGACGCGCACGACACCTCGCTCAAGCAGAACCGCTGCTTCCTCTACCACGTGATCGGCGGCGGCACCGGCGCCTGGGACGTCCCCGTCGGCGGCATGGGCGCCCTCACCGACGCCCTGGCCACGGCGGCGCGGCAGGCGGGCGCTGACATCGTCACCGGGCACGAGGCGGTACGGATCGACACGGACGGCCGTACGGCCGAGGTCACCTACCGCACGGCCGACGGCGAGGGCGTCGCCACCGCGCGGCACGTCCTGGTCAACGCCTCCCCGCGGGAACTGGCCGACCTCACCGGCGACACACCCCCGACCCCCGCCGAGGGTGCCCAGCTCAAGGTGAACATGCTGCTCAAGCGCCTGCCCCGGCTGCGCGACAGCTCCGTCGACCCTCGCGAGGCGTTCGCCGGCACCTTCCACATCGCCGAGGGCTACGACCAACTGGCCGCCGCCCACGCCCAGGCCGCCGCCGGGGAGCTCCCCGCCGTGCCGCCGTCCGAGATCTACTGCCACTCGCTGACCGACCCCACGATCCTCGGCCCCGACCTCGTCGCCCAGGGCTTTCAGACCCTCACCCTGTTCGGCCTGCACACCCCGGCCAGGCTCTTCGAGCGCGACAACGACGCCGTACGCGACGAGCTGCTGAAGTCGACGCTGGCCCAGCTGGACGCCCACCTCGCCGAGCCGATCGCCGACTGCCTGGCCACCGACGCCGAAGGGCGCCCCTGCATCGAGGCGAAGACCCCGCTGGACCTGGACCGCGACCTGCGCCTGCCCGGCGGCAACATCTTCCACCGCGAACTGGCCTGGCCGTACGCCCAGGAGGGCACCGGCCGCTGGGGCGTGGAGACCTCCCACGCCAACGTGCTGCTGTGCGGGGCGGGCGCGGTGCGCGGGGGGGGTGCCGGCGAGGGCGGGGTCGTGGACG
>NZ_JAKEIP010000133.1 GCF_021474425.1 Streptomyces muensis
ACCCCCGACCGTGTCCTCACCCTCCAGGACGGCACCGTCACCACCCCGCGCAACAGCGAACGCATCGTCGCCGAGGTGTACGCCACCGGATCCGGCGGCGGCTGCGAGGAGTTCTGGTATCTGTCCGCGCCCGACCCGGCGCCCTACTCCTGCAAGGCCGGCGACGGCCCCTACCGCGAGGTGCAGATCGAGGTCGACGGCCAACTGGCCGGAATCGCCGCGCCGTTCCCGCACGTCTGGACGGGCGGCTGGTCCAACCCCTTCCTCTGGTACGTCACTCCGGGGCCGCGCGCCTTCGACGTCAAGCCGATCGAATACGACCTGACACCGTTCGCCGGCCTCCTCAACGACGGCCGCCCGCACCGCGTCGAGGTCTCCGTCGTCGGCGTCCCGGAGGGGCAGAGCGGCTGGAGTGCACCCGTGAACGTCCTGGTCTGGCAGGACGCGAAGAGCGCGCACGTCACCGGGCGGCTCACCGAGCACAAGGTCGGCGACCTCGCCAACTCCTCGACGTACACGCCCGGTTCGGAGCACCGGGTGGACACCGAGGGTGGTCACCGGCTGACCGTCGCCGGTTACGTCGACACCTCGCACGGCCGGGTGACGACCACTGTCCGCCGGTCGCTCGCGAACAGCTCCGCGCACCGCTGGACCGACGGCGAGAACCTGGACGCACTCGACGCCACCTGGAAGGACGACCAGTCCGTCACCGTCGACGGACGCGGACCCGCCCGCACGACCCGCACCCAGCGGACGTACACGATGGACGGCTCGATCACGATCGGCGCGGGCGACCGACTGCGCACCGTGCTGACCCTCGGTGACCGTGCCGCGGTCGACACGACCCGGGCCGGACGGCGGATCGCGTGGTCGTGGCTCGACGACACCGTCGAGGGCGACGCCTCATGGACGTTGAACGTGCCACGCGACCAGCGGCACGCGGTCGGCACGACGAGCGAGCGCTATCGGCTGTACGGCTCGAAGGGCGCGGGTGGCTATAAGGGTGCGGACGGCTCGGCGGGCGCGGGCGGCGCGGAGGGCTGCTACGACCGCTCCCTCACCAGCGTTCAGGGGGTGCTCACCGAGGACCGCACCGGCTGCTGAAGCGGGGATCGCGGCGCTGCTGAGGCGAGTCGTGTGCGATGCGTCACTCGGGGCGCGATTTACACGGATGCAACACAGGGGTCTTGTGCGGGACCAACATCACCCGCAAAGTGATCGGCACGGAATCCGCTTTCCGTATGGCAGAAGTCCCCCGTCGCCCCATGGCTTCTGTGTGTCACCGTCCCCAAGGAGTGCCCGTGCCGCCGTCCGTACCGTCACCGTCCCTGCCGCGACGCGTCGCACGCATGCTGCGTACCTCTCTGTTCGCGCAGGTCGCCTGCGCGCTCGTACTCGGAATCGTCGTCGGGAAGTTGTGGCCCGGCTTCGCCGCGGATCTCCAGCCGCTCGGCGACGGTTTCATCCGGCTCATCAAGACGATCATCTCCCCGCTCGTGTTCTGCGTGGTCGTCGTCGGCATCGCCAAGGCCGGTGATCTGAAGGCGTTCGGCCGGATCGGACTGAAGGCCCTGATCTGGTTCGAGGTCGCGAGCACGCTCGCGCTGGTCATCGGCCTCCTCGCGGCCAACGTCGTCCAGCCCGGGTCGGGGATGAACGTCGACCCGTCCACGCTCGACGCCTCGGCGGTCGACGCGAAGACCGGCGGCGGGCACCTGCCCTCGACGACCCAGTTCGTCCTCGAGGCGATTCCGACCTCTTTCATCGGCGCCTTCGCCGAGAACTCCCTGCTCCAGGTGCTCATCCTGGCCTGTCTGGTGGGCGCCGCGCTGTTGCACCTCGGCCACACCAAGGTGCCGAAGGTGCTGCCGGCCATCGAGCAGGCCCAGGAGATCATCTTCGCGATCGTCGGCTTCGTCATGCGGCTGGCCCCGATCGCCGTGTTCGGTGCGATGGCCGTCCTGATCGGCAACTACGGCCTCGGCGTCATCGAGACGTACGGCAAGCTGATCATCCTGTGCTACGCGGCCGCCGCGCTCTTCATCGCGCTGCTGGCCATCGCCCTGAAGGTGGTCACCGGGCTCAGCCTGTGGAAGTTCCTGCGCTACATCCGTGAGGAGATGCTGCTCGCGCTCGGCACCGCCTCCACCGAGTCCGTCCTGCCGCGTGTGATGCAGAAGCTGCGCAAGGCGGGCGCCCGCGACGACGCCGTGGGTCTGGTGCTGCCGACGGGCTACTCCTTCAACCTCGACGGCGCCTCGCTCTACCTGTCCATCGGCACGCTGTTCATCGCCCAGGCCGTGGGAGTGGACCTCAGCCTCAGCCAGCAGATCACCGTCATCCTGGTGCTGATGCTGACCAGCAAGGGCATGGCGGGCATCCCCGGTTCGGCGTTCCTCGCCCTGTCCGCGACCGCCTCCTCGCTGGGCGCGATCCCGGCCGGAGCCGTCGCTCTGCTGCTCGGCGTCGACCGCATCATGGACTCGATGCGCGTCGTCACCAACCTGCTCGGCAACTGCGTCGCGGTCTTCGCGGTCTCGCGCTGGGAGGGCGCGCTGGACCGCGAACGGGCGAAGAAGGTCCTGGACGGCGAGATGGTGGTCCACCTGGACGACGACGAACCGGAGGCGGAGCCCGCCAAGGAGAAGGCGGAGCCCGCGAAGGAGAAGGCGGAGCTCAAGAAGCCCGAGGAGCCTGTCGCCGTACCGGTGCAGACGGGCAAGGAGACAGCCTCCGAGACCGGCTGACCTTCAGCAGCAAGGGCCGCGGCCACCGCTCCAGCGACACGGAGCGGTGGCCGCGGCCGTTCGGTCCGGACGGCCGCCGCTCGGCGCGCGGCGGCACGGGCCGGCCCTCAGCAGCGCCGCTCAGCGGTCCCGTCGATCAGCGCGTCCAGCAACTCGCCCAGCACGTCCCGCTGTTCGTCCGTCAGCGGCGCCAGGATCTCCTCCGCCGCCGACCGGCGCGCACCGTGGAGTTCCCGCAGCGCCCCCCGCCCCTCGTCGGTGAGCTCTATCCGGATCACCCGCCGGTTCGTCGGATCCGGCACCCGCCGCACCTTCCCGCTCGCCTCCAGCCCGTCGACCAGTGTCGTCACAGCGCGCGGGACCACCTCCAGGCGCTCGGCGAGGTCGGCCATCCGGGGCGGGGAGTCATAGTGCGCGAGGGTGCGCAGCAGGCGTGACTGGGCCGGGGTGACCCCCAGGTCGCGCTCCAGCAGGTGACGTTTCTGGATCCGGTGCACCCGGCGGGTGAAGCGCAGCAGCTGCTCGGCGAGCGGACCGTCGGGATCGGGCGTGGTCATGCGGGAACAATATCAGGACCACATTCATTGTGAGCATAGGTAACAATGAGCTAAGCTCCGTCAAGCCGTATCGCCACACCTCCCGTAGGAGCTCATGCACCCCGACAACCAGCCCGCATCGACGCCACCCGCCGAGGACCGGAACCAGCCCCGGCAGGTGCGCCGCATCCTCAGACTCTTCCGTCCCTACCGCGGACGCCTGGCCGTCGTCGGCCTCCTGGTCGGCGCCTCCTCGCTGGTCGGCGTCGCCACACCCTTCCTCCTCAAGGCGATCCTGGACGTCGCCATCCCCGAGGGCCGCACCGGCCTGCTCAGCCTGCTCGCGCTCGGCATGATCCTCAGCGCCATGCTGACCGGCGTCTTCGGCGTCCTGCAGACCCTGATCTCCACGACGGTCGGCCAGCGCGTCATGCACGACCTGCGCACCGCCGTCTACGGGCGCCTCCAGCGCATGTCGCTCGCCTTCTTCACCCGCACCCGCACCGGCGAGGTCCAGTCCCGCATCGCCAACGACATCGGCGGCATGCAGGCCACCGTCACCTCCACCGCGACCTCCCTGGTCTCCAACCTCACCAGCGTCGTCGCCACCGTCGTCGCGATGATCGCCCTCGACTGGCGACTGACCGCCGTCTCGCTGCTCCTGCTGCCGCTCTTCGTCTGGATCAGCCGTCGCGTCGGCAAGGAACGCAAGAAGATCACCACCCAGCGGCAGAAGCAGATGGCCGCGATGGCCGCCACCGTGACCGAGTCGCTCTCGGTCAGCGGCATCCTGCTCGGCCGTACGATGGGCCGCTCCGACTCGCTGACCACGGCGTTCTCGGACGAGTCCGAGCGGCTGGTCGACCTCGAGGTGCGGTCGAACATGGCCGGCCGCTGGCGCATGGCCGTCATCGGCATCGTCATGGCCGCGATGCCCGCCGTCATCTACTGGGCCGCGGGCACGGCCCTCCAACTCGGCGGTCCGCAGGTGTCGATCGGCACGATCGTCGCCTTCGTCTCGCTCCAGCAGGGCCTGTTCCGCCCGGCCGTCAGCCTGCTGTCGACCGGCGTCCAGATCCAGGCCTCGCTCGCGTTGTTCCAGCGCATCTTCGAGTACCTCGACCTGCCCATCGACATCACCGAGCGGGAGGACCCCGTCCACCTCGACACCGTCAAGGGCGAGGTCCGCTTCGAGAACGTCGAGTTCCGCTACGACGGCGACGGCGGCGGCGACGACGGCAAGAGCCGCCCGATACTCGACGGCATCGACCTCACCGTCCCCGCGGGCGGCAGCCTCGCGGTCGTCGGCCCGACCGGCGCCGGGAAGTCCACGCTCGGCCATCTGGTGCCGCGGCTGTACGACGTGACCGGCGGCCGGGTCACCCTCGACGGGGTCGACGTGCGCGACCTCGACTTCGACACCCTCGCCCGCGCGGTCGGCGTCGTCTCGCAGGAGACGTACCTCTTCCACGCCTCGGTCGCCGACAACCTGCGCTTCGCCAAGCCGGCCGCCACCGACGAGGAACTGCACGCCGCGGCGAAGGCGGCCCAGATCCACGACCACATCGCGGCCCTGCCCGACGGCTACGACACGGTCGTCGGCGAGCGAGGCCACCGCTTCTCCGGCGGTGAGAAGCAGCGCCTGGCCATCGCCCGCACCATCCTGCGCGACCCCCCGGTGTTGATCCTCGACGAGGCGACCAGCGCACTGGACACCCGTACCGAACACGCCGTCCAGGAAGCCATCGACGCCCTGTCCGCCAACCGCACCACGGTCACCATCGCCCACCGCCTGTCCACCGTGCGGGGCGCCGACCAGATCGTGGTGCTCGACGCGGGGACCGTGGCGGAGCGCGGTACCCACGAGGAGTTGCTGGAGCGGGACGGGCGCTATGCGGCGCTGGTCCGCCGCGACGCCCAATTGGAGCCGGCGCCGTGACGCCCAGCTGGAGCCGACACCGTGAGGTCCAACCGGAGCCGACGGGGTGACGTTATGCCAGGTTTGTGAGCATGTGCGGGTTACCGTTCCCGCATGCACATGAACACTCCGTCACGGAGCACGATTCGACTGACGCGCCGGGGTCGTATCGCCCTGATCGCCGCCGGCGCCGTCGTGGCCGGCACCGCCGTGGCGGTGCCGCTGCTGAGTCTGGGCGAGGACGAGGAGGCGAAGCCGACCTCGCTCGTCATCCCGGAGGGCTGGCGCGCGAGCCAGGTCTACGAGGCCGTCGACAAGGCCCTCAGCCTGCCGCCCGGGTCCACCAAGAAGTCCCTCGGCAAGCTCGACCTCAAACTGCCCAACGACGCCGACGGCAACCCCGAGGGCTATCTCTTCCCGGCGACGTATCCGCTGGAGCGCGCCGGCAAGAAGGCGACGCCGGACTCCCTGCTGTCGGCCATGGTCGACGCCGCCAACCAGAAGTTCAGCGGCGCCCCGATCGCGGCCGGCGCGCAGCGCAACGCGATGAACGTCTATCAGGCGGTCACCATCGCGAGCATCGTCCAGGCCGAGGCCGACAGGAAGGCCGACATGGGCAAGGTGGCCCGGGTCATCTACAACCGGCTCGAACGCGGCATGCCGTTGCAGATGGACTCCACCATCAACTACGCCCTGAACCGCCGCACGCTCAGGACGAGCGACGCCGACACGCGGATCGAGAGCCCTTACAACTCGTACCAGCGCATGGGCCTGCCGCCCACGCCGATCGCCAACCCGGGCGAGGACGCGATGCGCGCCGCGATCAATCCGGCCGCGGGCGACTGGCTCTACTTCGTCACCGTCAAGCCGGGCGACACCCGCTTCACCGCCGACTTCGCCGAACACCAGCGCAATGTCGCCGACTTCGACAAGGCCCAGCGGAAGGCGTCCCCGAAGCCGACGAAGTGAGCCACGGGGGCGACATCACCGCGGAGGCCTCGCTCGCCTCGGGGGCAGCACGTGCCCGGCGGCTCCCGGCAGCTCACTCCCGGCGCAAGCTCATGCGGCGACCGATTCGACCCCCGGCTCTGGCTCCGGTTCCGGTGCTGGTTCCGGAATGCCCGCCAGCAACCGCCTGATGTCCCGCACAGCCGCGCGCCCGGCTCGGTTGGCGCCGATCGTGCTGGCGGACGGGCCGTAGCCGACCAGGTGGACGCGGGGGTCGGCGACCGCGCGCGTTCCCTCGACGCGGATGCCGCCGCCCGATTCGCGCAGCCGCAGCGGGGCCAGATGGTCGATGGCAGCCCGGAAGCCGGTCGCCCACAGGATGACGTCGGCGTCCAGGCGCCGTCCGTCCCGCCACTCCACGCCGGTCGGGGTGATTCGGTCGAACATGGGCTGCCGGTCCAGGACCCCGTCCGCGAGACCCTGTCGGACGGCGTCGTTCAGGGGCAGTCCGGTGACCGAGACGACGCTCTTGGGCGGCAGCCCCTGGCGGACCCGTTCCTCGACGAGCGCGACGGCCGCGCGGCCCACGTCCTCGGTGAAGGGGCCCTCGCGGAACACGGGCGGGCGCCGTGTGACCCACGTCGTGGCGGCCGCGTACCGGGCGATCTCCAGGAGGTGCTGGGTGCCGGAGGCCCCGCCGCCGACCACGACGACCCGCTGCCCGGCGAACGCCTCCGGCCCGGGGTACTGGGCGGTGTGCAACTGCCGCCCCCGGAACGTCTCCTGGCCGGGGTAGCGCGGCCAGAACGGCCGGTCCCAGGTGCCGGTCGCGTTGATCAGTGCCCGCGTCGACCAGGCCCCCGCCGAGGTCTCGACGAGCAGCCGCCCGTCCCGGCCCTCGCGCACCGCACGCACGTCGACGGGGCGCCGTACACGCAGGTCGAACGTCCGCTCGTACCGGTCGAAGTACGCCGCGATGACCTCGGACGACGGCCGCTCGGGATCGGCGCCGGTCAGTTCCATGCCGGGCAGCGCGTGCATCCCGTGCACCTTGCCGTACGTCAACGACGGCCACCGGAACTGCCAGGCGCCGCCCGGACCGGGGGAGTGGTCGAGCACCACGAAGTCGCGGTCCGGCTCGAAGCCGGTGCGCCGCAGGTGATAGGCGCTGGAGAGGCCTGCCTGACCAGCGCCTATGACGACCACGTCGACTGCTTCGACCACCTCGGTGTTGTTCACGTTTCTACTAACCGCCGAAGGTGCGCGGATCTTCCCCCGAGGCCGTCACGAACCTTCCGAGGGACGGGCCGCGGTGGTCGACGGGGGGAGGTCACCGTTGAAGCGGGTGTCGGTGAAGCCGCCGAACTCGACCTTGTTCGGGATCAGCTTCAGATCGGCGAAGGCGTCGACGATCTCCTGCTCGGAGGCGATGAGCGGCTTGTCGACGGCCACCGCGATCCGGGTGGTGTACGTCCGCTTCACGGCGGCCAGTGCCACGTCCTCGGGCAGCCCGGTCTCCTTCGACCAGACCTTCGCCCACTCGTCCTCGTGGGTGTAGACCCACGTGTAGGCCCGCCGCAGCCGCTCCAAATAGTCCTTGATCGCGGCGGCCTTCTTCTTGTCCTTCAGCGCGGCGGGCGCCGCCACCTGGAAGGTCAGCCCGTTGGTGATGCCGTCGCCGGTGGTCAGCACCCGGCCCTGCTTCCCCTTGAGGATCTGCGAGGTGTACGGGTCCCAGACCGCCCACGCGTCGACCTTGCCGGAGGTGAACGCGGCCAGCGCGTCGGCCGGCTGGAGGTACTTGACCTTCACGTCGCTCAGGCTCAGCCCCGCCTTCTTCAGGGAGGCGACCAGTTGGTAGTGGGCGGAGGAGCCCTGCGCCACGGCGACCGACCTGCCCTTGAGCTGCGCGGTCCCGTTCAGCTTCGAGTCGTTCGGCACGAGGATGGTGTCGCCCTTGGAGGTCCCGTGCCAGGCGGCCACCACCGTGATCCTCGACCCCGCCCCCGCCGCGAAGACCGGCGGCGTGTTGCCGACCCCGCCGATGTCGACGGCCTTGGCGTTGACGGCCTCCAGCAGCGGCGGGCCGGAGGTGAAGGTGGACCACTTGATCCGGTAGTCGAGTCCCTTGAGCTCTCCGGCGGCCCGCAGGATGGCCTCCGAACCGCCCTTCTGATCACCGACGTTGAGGGTCAGCGACCCCGAACCGTCGGTGTCGCCGCCGGCCGAGGCCGACGAGCTGCCTCCGCAGGCGGACAGGAGCAGGGCCAGGGGGAGGAGCAGCGCGGCGGGGACGAGGCGACGTCGCATGACGGATCCGTTCTGTGTAGCCGAGGGGGAGAGGGGTTTTCTGGAACTCGGGAACTTCTCTGAGACTTCTCTTGGGTCTTCTCTGGGGCTTCTTCGTGCGGCAGCTCAGGCGGCTCACGCAGCTCACTCAGCTCACGCAGCCCAGGCGTCTCAGGCGGCTTCGGCGGCGGTGTCGACCCCCAGGCGCTCCAGCAGTCCGGCGCGCAGTTCGGCGAACCGCGGGTCGGTGATGTCGCGGGGCCGGTCGAGATCGACGCGCTGTTCGTGCGCGATGACCCCGCCATCCATCACCAGCACACGGTCGGCGAGGAGTACGGCCTCCTCCACGTCGTGGGTGACGAGCAGGACCGCGCAGCCGCGCCGCTGCCACAACTCGCCCACCAGACGCTGGGCCTTGATCCGGGTGAGCGCGTCGAGCGCGCCGAACGGCTCGTCGAGCAGCAACAGATCGGGCTCACGCACCAACGCCCGTGCGAGCGAGGCGCGTTGTGCCTCGCCGCCGGAGAGCGTCTTGGGCCAGGCATCCGTGCGGTGGTCCAGGCCGACCTCCTTGAGCGCCCGCTCGGCCACGGCACGGTCGGGCTTGCCGGGGAGGCCGAGCACCACGTTCCGCCAGACCTTCTTCCACGGCATAAGCCGCGGTGCCTGGAAGGCGACGGCCTTGCGGCGCGGGACGAGGACGGTGCCCTCGATGTCACGGTCGAGTCCGGCCAGGATGCGCAGCAGCGTGGACTTGCCGCAGCCACTGCGGCCGAGGAGGGCGACGAACTCGCCCGGTCGGACGTCGAGTCGCAGCCGGTCGATGACGGCACGACCGTCGAAGGAGCGGGTCAGCCCGTCGACGTGCACGGCCTGAGGGACAGGTACGGCATGGGCGGCAGGCGAGGCCTGCGTGGCCTGTCCGGCCTGCGCGGTCCGGGAACTCACCGGCCGGTGAACGTCGGTCGCCATTGCAGCAGCAGCCTTTCGAGGGAGCGGACGATGAAGTCGGCGAGCAGGCCGAGGAAGGCGTAGACGATCAGGCAGACCACGATCACGTCGGTCCGCAGGAAGTCCCGCGCCTGCACCATGAGGAACCCGATGCCGGAGTCGGCGTTGACCTGCTCGGCGAAGACCAGCGCCAGCCAGGCGATGCCGAGCGAGTAGCGCAGACCGGTCAGGGCGCCCGGCAGCGCGCCGGGCAGCACCACGTGCCGCACGAGCCCCCACCTGGACAGCCCCAGCGACTCCCCGGCCTCGATCAACTGGGCGTCCACACCGCGGATTCCGGCGTAGACGTTGAGGTACAGCGGGAACGTCACGCCGAGCGTGATGATGGCGACCTTGGGTGCCTCGCCGATGCCGAACCAGATGATGAACAGCGGGATGAGCCCGACGAAGGGCACGGTCCGCAACATCTGCACGGGCGCGTCCACGAGGTCCTCGCCGACCCGGAACAGGCCCGAGACAAGCGCGAGTCCGGTTCCGACGAGCGTGCCGAGCGCCAGCCCGGCGGCGACGCGCTGCAGGGACGTCCCCATGGCCGAGGTCAGCGAGCCGTCGGCGATCAGATCGCCGCCGACCTGCGCGATACGGCCCGGTGAGGCGAGCACGTCGGCGGTCAACGCGCCTGTGCTGCTGAGCAGTTGCCACAGGAGGAGCAGCAGGACGGGGCCGGTGGTGCGGCGCAGCCAGCGCGGGACGCGGGTGCGGCGGGAGGAGGAGGGGAGGAGGGGGACGACATCGACGGTGGTCGGGTTCTCAGGGCCGGATTTAAGGGAAATATCCGCCTCGGGAGAGCTGGGTGGGGCATGGCTGATGCTCATGAGTGCTCCAGGGGGCGATGAGCTTCGACGGAAACGCGTGTCAGCGCCGCCGGGTCACGTCAGGACAGGACAGGACCGTGCGGGTGCGCGGAGGAAGCGTCGGTGAAGAGAGAAGGTGGGCGTCAGCGGCCGCGGCGACACGCGGCGGAGGCCACCCGCAGCAGGTCGATGTGACCGCGCGTGGTGAGCAGGGCTGAACGCAACATGCCGCTGAAAGTAGCCAGATGGCGCGTCCACGGTCAACGGCGTCTCGCGAAGTGGACCTCGCGTATCACCGCTCGCCCCTCACCGGGCCGTGCCCTCACATGTGAACTCCGGGTGCATGGGCGAGGATGGAGGGCATGTCAGACGCCTTCACTACCCGAGTCCTGAACATCGCCTCCGGCTCCTCGGAGCGGGTCGTGGACCTCACCCGCGACTGCGAGGCCTTCCTGCGGGAGGTGGCCGCGGGCCGCGACGGTCTGCTGAACATCTTCGTCCCGCACGCCACGGCCGGCGTCGCTGTCATCGAAACGGGCGCCGGCAGCGACGACGACCTCCTGGCCGCCCTGCACACCCTCCTGCCCGCCGACGACCGCTGGCAGCACCGCCACGGCAGCCCCGGCCACGGCCGCGACCACGTCCTCCCGGCCATCGTCCCGCCCCACGCGACACTGCCGGTCCTGGACGGCCGGCTGGAGCTCGGCACGTGGCAGTCGGTGTGCCTGGTGGACACGAACAAGGACAATCCTCGTCGGCAGGTGCGGTTGTCGTTCCTTGCGTGACGAGGGTGCGAGCAGCGGCGACGTCTGTCGGGGCCGGATTGAGGCCGCGGGGATCGGCGTGGCAACGCTACTTCTCTCGGGCGTCGCGAGAGTCAAGGGAACCAGCACACTCGATTCGCTCGATTCCATCGTCGTCACACTTGAATCGAGCGTGACGGTCCGGCATTGTGCTTGAAACAGGCGCAGCATTTGCTGTTTCCGTAGGAAGGGGATGTGCCGCATGGACGACATCGACCGGGCCATCCTGCGGGAGCTGCAGGTCGACGGCCGGATCCCTTACGCGGATCTGGGCCCGAAGGTGGGGTTGTCACCCTCGGCGGCGAGGCTCCGGCTGCAGCGGCTGATCGACACCAAGGCCGTCCAGGTCGTCGGAGTGACCGACCCGATGACCATGGGCCGGCAGACGATGGCACTCCTGGGCCTGCGCATCGACGGCGATCCCCGGGCGGTCGCCGATGAGCTGTCCCGGCACGACGAAGTCGTGTACACGGTCCTGACGGCCGGCGGCTTCGACCTGTTCGCTGAGGTGGTGTGTCCTCAGCCGCAGGACCTTCTGGACTTCATCAACGACGTCGTGCGGCCCGTCGAGGGTGTCGCATCCGTGGAGAACTTCCCCTACTTCGCGATTCACACGCACCGCTTTCTGTGGCACGTCGACTGAGGCATCCGAGCGCGTTCGAGCCCTGATCGCCCGCACGAGCCGAGGGACCCCGCATGCTGCCCGACGAGCACCGCACGATCGACTTCTTCGCCAAGGACGCCCTTCCCGCACCCCGCATCGCGCCGGCCGAGGCCGAGCTCATCGCTGCCGAACACCTCGGCATCACGGCTCGCGCGCAGGCGCTGGGCAGCCAGCAGGACGCCAACTTCCTGCTGCACGCCGACGACGGGACGCCCGCTGCGATTCTGAAGGTCGCCAACCCCGCTTTCGGCACTGTGGAGATCGACGCGCAGGACGCGGCAGCCGACCTGATCGCCTCGGCTCGCCCGGAACTGCGCATCGCCACGGTCCTGCGCCGCCCCGACGGTTCCCCGCGGCGCACGACGGTGGACACCGAGAACGGTCCGGCCGTCGCGCGCCTGCTGCGCCACCTGCCCGGCGGCACGCTCTCGGGCCCACGGCACCTGTCCCCGGGCACCGTGGCGGGCATGGGCACGATCGCCGCAAAGGTCAGCACCGCCCTGCGCGACTTCCGGCACCCGGGCCTGGACCGCGTGCTTCAGTGGGACCCGCAGCACGCCGATCGCGTCGTCGCCAAGCTCGCCGGGCACATCGACGAACCCGACCGGCGCACCGCCGTCCAGACCACGACCGCCGAGGCCTGGGCACATGTCCAGAAGCTCGCCGCCGCGTTGCCGTCGCAGGCCGTGCACCTGGACCTCACCGACGACAATCTGATCCGCTGTCCCGACAGCCGTCCGCCCATGCCGGACGGGGTCATCGACTTCGGTGACGTGACCACAAGCTGGGCGGTCGGCGAACTCGCCGTGTCACTGTCCTCGATGCTTCACCACGACGGCATCGAGCCTCACCACGTGCTGTCGGCCGTCCGCGCCTTCCATGCCGTCCGGCCGCTCTCCCCTGAGGAAGCCGAGGCGGTGTGGCCGCTCGTGGTGCTGCGCGCCGCCGTCCTGGTGGCCAGCGGGCGGCACCAGGCCGCCGTGGACGAGGACAACGCCTACGCCAAGGCAGCGCTCGACCGCGAATGGCGCATATTCGAACAAGCCACCTCGCTGCCCCTGCCGGTGATGACCCGCCTCATCAGGGACGCGACCGGCATGGCCGACGCGCCTGCCCGGACCGCACAGGCCGATGCGCCGGTGCGCCCTCTCCTGCGGGACCTCGGCGCCGACGACATCACCCTCCTCGACCTGGCCACCGACGCCGATTCCATGGACCACGGAGCCTGGACGGACGCCGGCATCGAGGCCCGGCTGGTGACCTCCGCGCTCGCGGACGGAGCGGCCGCCGTCGCCACCAGGTACGCCCATGCGCGACTCACTGGGACACCCGCGCTGTCGGCGATGTCCACCGCCACGGTGCCCACCGGAATCGACCTCTGGCTCAGCCGGGACGCCGTGGTGCAGGCGCCCGCCGCGGGGAAGGTCCTCGCCGCGGCGCCGGGCCACGTGGAACTCACCTACGGCGCGCAGACGTTGTCGCTGTCCTTCCCCCGCGAGGTCCAGCCCGTGGTCACCACCGGTGCGACGGTGCAGGTGGGCGAGGACATCGCCCACCTCACCTCCGGTGCCTCGGTCCGCGTCGCGCTGCGCGACGCCGACGGCCCCGCTGTCCCGCGCCTGGTCCGTCCCGAGTACGCCGCTGGCTGGCTCGCCCTCACCGCCGATCCCGCCCCGCTCCTCGGCCTGCCGGCCGACTCCGACCGTACGGGCGAGAGGGATCTACTCGACCGGCGTGCCGCCGCGTTCGCCACCGTGCAGGAGCACTACTACGCCAACCCTCCGCGTATCGAACGCGGCTGGCGTCACCATCTGCTGTCCACCGACGGCCGGTCGTACCTCGACATCGTCAACAACGTCACCCCACTCGGCCACGCCCACCCCCGCGTCGAGCAGGCGGTCTCCCGGCAGCTGCGGCGGCTCAACACCAACTCGCGCTTCCACTACGCCTCCGTGGTGGAGTTCACCGAGCGCCTCGCCGCCCTCCTCCCCGACCCGCTGGACACGGTGTTCCTCGTCAACTCCGGTTCGGAAGCGGTGGATCTGGGCCTTCGCCTGGCCATCGGGGCCTCCGGCCGACGCGACGTCGTCGCGCTGCGCGAGGCGTATCACGGCTGGACGTACGCCTCCGACGCGGTCTCCACCTCGCTCCAGGACAACCCGAACGCCCTGGCCACCCGCCCGAGCTGGGTGCACACCGTGGACTCGCCCAACTCCTACCGCGGCCGCCACCGCGGGCCGGATGCCGTGCGCTACGCACCCGAGGCCGTTGCGGTGATCGACGAACTGGCCGCCGCCGGCCGCCCGGCGGGAGCATTCATCGGCGAGACCTTCTACGGCAACGCCGGAGGAGTCGCCCTTCCCGACGGTTATCTCGCCCAGGTGTACGAGGCAGTACGGCGTCACGGCGGCCTGGCCGTCGCCGACGAGGTCCAGGTCGGATACGGCCGCCTGGGACACTGGTTCTGGGGCTTCGAGCAGCAGCAGGTCGTCCCCGACGTCGTCTGTGTCGCCAAGGCCATGGGCAACGGACATCCCCTTGGCGCCGTCATCACGTCCAAGGCGGTCGCGGACCGGTACCGCGACCAGGGCTACTTCTTCTCCTCCACCGGCGGGAGCCCCGTCTCCAGCATCGTGGGCCTCACCGTCCTGGACACCCTGCGCGACGAAGACCTCCAGGGCAACGCGGTGCGCGTCGGCGGCCATCTGAAAAGCCGGCTGGAGGCACTGGCCGACCGCTACGGCATCATCGGCGCCGTCCACGGCTCGGGCCTCTACCTCGGCCTCGAACTCGTCCGGGACCGCGTCGGCCTGGAGCCCGCTACAGAAGAGACCGCCGAACTCTGCGACCGCATGCTCGACCTCGGCGTGATCGTCCAGCCCACCGGGGATCACCTCAACATCCTCAAGATCAAGCCACCGCTGTGCATCGACACCGCCGCAGCCGACTTCTTCGCCGACACGCTCGACCTGGCCCTCACCCAACTCGGCCACTCCTGCTGACGCCGCGCGCCGACCGCGCTGTGGCGCCGCCGGCACTCCGGTGACGGGGCCCAGGACGATCCGCTCAACACCAGTCGCTTAGGCTGGTTTCCTTGTCGCCGGTAAGGAGGCGCAGGCTGCGGCGGCGATTGCTCGCCGTCCGTCCGAGGGAGGCGTTGGCGTGGCAGTTGCCGGAGGCCGGTCGACGAAGCGGCTCCAGCGGGGAACCCTTTCCCAGGGGCTCATCGTGGGGACCGCGCTGCGGATCCTCGACGACGACGGGCCGGACGCGCTGACCTTCCAGCGACTCGGCAAGGAACTGTCCTCCTCCGCAACCGCGGTCTACCGGCACTTCGCGAGTCGCGACCACATCATGATCGCCGTCGCGGAGGAACTCGACAGGATCTCCCTCGAGGGGTACGAGCCCCACGAGTCGTGGACCGAGTCGCTGCGGGACCTGGCGATCCGTGCCTGGAACACCGCGCTGGACCACCCGGCGGCCGCCGCGCTCTGCATGGGGAGAGTCACCCGGGGCGTGCACGAGTTGCGCGCCGTCGACGCCGTCCTGGAAGCGTTCCACCGCGGCGGCTGGCGCGGCCGGGCGGCCGTCCTGCACTACCAGGCGTTCTCGAACTTCATCCTCTCCATGGCGAGCAACAACGCCTGGCGGCTCGTCAACCAGCGGTTCGGCGCCGAGGTGAACTGGGTGCAGGAGTACCAGCCGGCGGATCCTGACGCGTACCCCTACGCCGAGGCGGCGAAGGAGCACCTGCGCAGCGTCGACATGACCGAGGTCTTCCAGCGGCAGACGGACATCCTCCTCGCGGCCCTCGAGGCGGAGGCGGCGACGCTCCCGCGCGACTGACACGCGTCACTCTTCGGGACTCCTCGGGGCCGCCGCCCAGCAGCGTTCTCGCGGCCGGAATCGGCGGCAGGGGTGGCGCGCGCAAAGATAGTTAACGCTATTGACTACGCCGTTCACTTGGCGGCATCCTCTCCCCACCGAGTGCTCCACGGCTCGCTGCCAAGCGGCGTCCACCGAGCTCCGCGCGCACCGCCTCCACCCGAACCGCTCGCGCTCGTCCCGCCCGAACCCTTGCGACCTGCGCAGAGCGCGACACCCCTCTCCAGGAGCACCCATGCGCCAGACCCGTACCCGCGCGGTCCCTGTGACCGCGGCCGTCGCCATGACGGCCGTACTCGCCGGCTGCACCACCACGGGATCGACGTCCGGAAACCCGAGCGGCGGCGATTCCGCAACCGCGACGAAGATCCGGACGACGATCGACGTGCCGGCCGGCTTCGACCCGGCCAAGGCTCTGTCCCTGCCGGACTACCAGCTCGCCCGGAACAGTTACGACACCCTCGTGCGCAAGGACGACGGCGGGCTCGTCGGCGGGCTCGCCACCGAGTGGAAGAACACGCCGACCTCGGCCACGTTCACCCTGCGCGCCGACGCGACCTGCGCCGACGGAACGCCGATCACGCCGACGGTCGTCAAGGGCTCCCTCGACCGCTACATCGACCCGAAGGCGGCGGCGCCCGATCTCCCCACGGTCTTCGGCCCCGGCAACACGGTGAAGGTGACCGCCGACGACGCGGCGCGGACGGTGAAGATCACGCTCGCCAGGCCGTGGGGCGACATGGTCACCGGCCTGTCGGTCGCGAGCACGGGCATCGTCTGCCCGGCGGGACTGGGGGACCTCAAGGCCCTCGCCGCCGGTAAGGCCAAGGGCTCCCAGTCCGGCCCGTACCTTCTTGAGAAGTCCCAGTCCGGCGTCTCGTACTCCTACAGGCTTCGCCCGGAGTACAAGGCATGGCCGGCCTGGCGCACGAAGATTCCCGGCAAGGTCGCCGCGACGATGGAGTACCTGGTCTCGCCCGACCCGACCGCGACCGGCAACCTCGTCACAAGCGGCCAGCTCGACATCGGCAAGATCGACGCCTCCGGCATCCCGCGCTTCGACGGCGTGGGCGGCAACAGTGTGAGCATCAGCCGGTTCTCCGACTTCTACCTGCTCTTCAACGAACGACCCGGCACCGTCTTCGCGGACGTCGCCACCCGCCGGGCAGTCGCCCAGGCCGTCGACCGCGCCGCCTTCACCAAGGTCGTCTCGAAGGACACGGGTGAGCCGTCGACGATGTTCGTGCAGAAGGGCATCCCCTGCAACGACCCCGGCTCCTCCTTCCTCGTACCGACGGACAAAGCCGCGGCGGCCGGCGTGCTCAAGGGCAAGAAGATCCGCCTCGTCGGCCCCCAGATCGTCGGGCCCGCCGGCGCCGGAAACCAGTACATCCAGGAGGCGCTGCGGGCCGCGGGCGCGGACGTCACCCTCGCCAACGTCGACGTCGGGGCCTGGGTCGGGACCGTGTTCGGCAAGCCCGACGCCTGGGACGTCACCGTCTTCGCCGACCTCAACTTCCTCGGCAGCCTCGCGGGCCCGCTCGGCCACTTCGTGGGCCCGACCGTCCCCGAAGGCGGCGGCAACCTCGGCGCGGTGAAGAACCCCGCGTTGAACAAGGCCTTCGCCCAGGGGGCCGAGGCGACGACCGAAGGGGCCCGCTGCGCCGCCTACCAGAAGGCCGCGAAGGCCCTGATCTCGCAGGTGGACGCGGTGCCGCTGGTCAACGACCCGTTCATCTACGCACTGCGCAAGGGATTCAGCGCGCGGATGCTCGGCGGCTCGCTCGACGACCCGATCCTGCGCATTACCGGCTGACGGATCACCGGCTTACGGACAGATCGCCCACACGCGGCGCACCAAGACCCTCGCACCTCTCCGACAGGAGCCCCCTGGTGATCGACCCATTCAGCACCGCCCAGCAGATCGCCGACCTCGTGCGCACGAAAGAGGTCAGCCCGGTGGAGGTGGCCGAGACCTACCTCGACCGCATCGAGCGGATCAACCCCGCCGTCAACGCCGTCGTCTGGCTCGACGCCGACGCCGTGCGCGCGGCGGCCGTCCGGGCCGAGCAGGCGGTGCTGCGCGGCGATCCGCTCGGCCCGCTGCATGGCGTCCCCGTCCCCATCAAGGACCTCAACTCCGTCGCGGGACAACCCAACACGATGTCCTCGTTGGCAGTCCGGGACACCCCGCGGACGGTCACGGACCCCGACATCCAGCTCCTCCTCGACGCCGGCGCGATCCCCCTCGGCCGGACGAACTCGCCGGAGTTCGGCGCGCTGACCGTCTCCGAGAACGCCCGGCACGGCAAGACGCGCAATCCGTGGAACCCGGCGCACACCTCCGGCGGGTCGAGCGGCGGCGCGTCGGCGGCCGTCGCGGCCGGGCTCGCCCCGGTGGCACACGCCTCCGACGGCGGCGGATCGATCCGGGTCCCGGCGTCCGTCACCGGCCTCGTGGGCCTCAAGCCGAGCCGGGGACGCGTGCCCGCGTTCGTCCGGGGCTGGGAACACTCGACGACCGAAGGCGCGATCACCCGCACCGTGCGCGACGCGGCCCTCATGCTCGACGTCATGGGCCGTCCCGACCGGCTCGCCTGGTACAGCGCGCCCGAACCGGGCCGCCCGTACATCGAGGAGGTCGGTGCCGATCCCGGGCGGCTGCGGATCGGCCTGCTCCTCGACACACCGACCGGGCTGCCGGTCGACGAGGAGTGCCGCACGGCGGCGCTGACAGCCGCGCAGGCACTGCGCGACCTGGGGCACGAGGTCGTCGAGGCCCGTCCGAGGATGTTCTCGTACGAGGCGATCATGGGCTTCACCTGGACGATCATCAGTGCCTCCACCTACGCCATCGAGGTCGACGACCCCGACGCGGTGGACCCCTACATCCGGCGCCGCCGGGAAACCGCCCTCGAAGTCACCGCGGGCGACTACGCCCGGACGGCGGCGCGCCTGCAGGCCGAGTCACGCGAGGTGGTCGCCCAGTGGGGCAGGGACTTCGACGTCCTCCTCACCCCGACCACGGCGGTCGTGGCACCGCCGGTCGGCCCCGTGTACGACGAGGCGAACTCCGATCCGGACGGTCCGCGGCACACCGAGACCCGGATGGTCTCGTTCACCGCGTTCGCCAACATCGCCGGGCTGCCCGCCATCTCGCTGCCCGTCCACACGACCGCGGACGGACTGCCGGTCGGTGCGCAACTCGTCGGCGCCCCCTACGACGAGGCGACGCTGCTGCGCCTGTCCGCCCAGCTCGAACCGCGGTTCCGCTGGCACGAGCGGCACCCGGACGACGCGGCGCTCACGGGGGCGGCGCTGTGAGCGCCGGGTCCGCGGTCCCGGCCGGGCCGGTGCCTGCCGCACCCGTCCGGCGCGTTCCCCGGCTGCGGCTGGGCGGGGGCTGGGCCGGGTTCGCCGTACGCCGGGCGGGCGGGCTGCTGATGTCCATGCTGCTGCTCGTCCTCGTGACGTTCCTCATCGTGCCTCTGCTGCCCGGGGACCCGGCCCGCGCCATCGCCGGCACCAACTCGTCCCCGGCCACGCTCGCGGCGATACGCGAACGGCTGGGCCTCGACGAGCCGTTGGCGACGCGGTTCGTCCACTACCTCGGCGACATCGCGTCCGGGCGGCTCGGCACCTCGTTCCGGTTCGACACCCCGGTCGCGGACATCGTCGCGACCCGGTTGCCCTACACCGTCCAACTCGTCATCCCGGCCGTCCTGCTCTCCCTGGTCATCGCCGTCCCGCTGGGCATGGCCGTCGGTGTCCTCACCCGTGACGGACGCCGCCGCCGGCTCGGCGTCGGCTTCGGCACGGTCGCAGGTCTCCTCGCGTCGGCACCGGTCTACGTCGTCGCGACCCTCCTCATCGTCCTGTTCTCGATCAGCCTCGGGCTGCTGCCGTCCGGCGGTGCCACGACACCGAGCGCGCTCGTCCTGCCGATCGCCGCGCTCTGCGTCGGCCCGGCCTTCGCCATCGCCCGGGTCGTCCGGCAGGAGACGGCCTCGGTGCTCGCCCAGGACTATATGAGGACCGCGCGCGGCCACCGCCTGGGATCCGTGCGTCTCCACCTCCGCCACGCGCTGCCCAACCTCGTGACGAGTGTCCTCACCCTGAGCGGTCTCGTCCTCACGTCCCTGCTCGGCGGGACGATCATCCTGGAGAACGTCTTCACCTACCCAGGGCTCGGCACCGAGGTCGTCCAGGCGATCATTTACAAGGACTATCCGGTCATCCAGGGCATCATCCTCGTCGTCGGCATGCTCGCCCTGCTCGTCAACCTCCTCGTCGACGTCGTTCTCGGGATCGTCGACCCCCGCACCCTTGAGGGAGGTCGTCGTGGCCACTGACGCGCCCGTGCGCCCATGGCGCCGCAACCCGTCGCTGCTGTCCGGCGCCGTGATCCTCGGACTGCTCGTCGTCGTGGCCCTCGTGGCCCCGCCGCTGCTGAGCGGTTCCGCCGAGACCCTCACCGACGACGCCCGGCTCGGGCCCGGTGCCGAACATCTCCTCGGCACCGACGCCTTCGGCCGTGACGTCCTCGCCCGGGCGCTCGTCGCGACCCGGCTCACCCTGCTCATGGCAGCCGCCGCCACCGCCGCCTCGTTCGTCGTCGGCGTCGCGATCGGCGCGCTGGTCCACCTGGCCCCCGGGTGGCTGCGCGAGACCTGTCTGCGGCTCATCGACTCGGCCGTGGCCTTCCCCTCGCTCGTGCTCGCCCTCGTCATCGCGGCGGTGCTCGGACCGGGCACGGGGTCCGCGATCGTCGCCATCGCCGTCGCCGGCGTCCCCGGGTTCGCACGGTTGACGGCGAACCTCGCCGCGACCGTCGCCGACAAGGACTACGTCCTCACCGCGCGCCTGCTCGGCGTCCCCGGCCTGCGCATCCTGGGCCGGCACGTCCTGCCGAACATCAGCGGGCCGCTGCTGGTCCTCCTCAGTTCCAGCTTCACCCTGTCCCTGCTCGACATCAGCAGTCTGTCGTTCGTCGGCCTCGGTGTGCAGAGCCCGCAGTACGACTGGGGCCGGCTGCTCAACGAGGCGCTGCCGTCGATCTTCGCCCAGCCGTCGGTCGTCCTCGCTCCGTCGATCATGCTCATCGTCACCGGTGTGGGCGCCATGCTCCTCGGAGACGGCGTGGCCTCGCTCGTCGACCCGCGGACCCGCGGCACGGCGCCCGCGCCGGCCAAGACGGCGGACGCGGCGGGACAGGCCGCCCAGGCAAAGGCGACTCGGGCGCCTCAGGCGTCGGGCGGTGCGGGGGCAGCCCCAGGCACGGAGCCGGACGGCCTGCTGACCGTAGCCGGGCTGACTGTGCGGGCCGACGACCGGACACTCGTCGACGACGTGTCGTTCACCATCGGCGCCGGCCAGATCGTCGGCCTCGTCGGGGAGTCGGGCTCTGGCAAGTCCACCATCGCCATGGCGGTCGCGGGCCTGCTCCCCGAGGGCGTGCGGACGAACGCGTCGCACCTCGCCCTCGGCGACCTCGACCTGCTCGGAACACCGCCGGAGCGACGCCTCGCGACCGAGATCGGCATCGTCTACCAGGACCCGATCGGCACGTTCAACCCCGCGCTGAGGCTCGGCACCCAGCTCACCGAGGTGGCCAGGGTGCATCTGGGGACGCCCCGGCGCCGGGCCGCGCAGGACATGGTCCGCGCCCTGGCCGACATCCACGTCACCGAGCCGGACCGACGGCTGCGCCAGCATCCGCACGAGCTGAGCGGCGGCATGCTCCAGCGCGCCTCGATCGCCTCCGCGATGACGACGAACCCGCGGCTGCTCATCGCCGACGAACCGACGACGGCCCTCGATGTCACCGTCCAGGCGGAGGTGCTGCGGCAGTTCCGGCGCATCAACCGCGAGCACGGCACGGCGATGCTGTTCATCTCGCACGACATCGGCGTGGTCGGCGTGCTCTGCGACACCGTCCTGGTGCTCCACGGCGGCCGGGTCGTCGACCGGACGACGGGCGGCGACCTGCGCCGGGGGACGGTCACCCACCCGTACACCCGCGCGTTGCTCGCGGCGACGCCCGCCGCGGTCGAGGCCGGTGGAACCCTCAGCGCCGTCCGGTGGACGGCCGACGCGCACGCGGCGCAGCCGAGCGGGGCGCCGCCGGACGACCTTTCCGACGACCTGTCTGACAAAGCCGCGGACCGCCCCCCGGCCGCAGAAGGGAGCCGCTGATGTCCGCCTCCGCCTCCGCACCCGACCCGCAGGCGGCCACCCCGCTGCTGCGCGTCGAGGACCTCACCGTCGAGCTCGGCCACGGCACCGCTGCCCGCAGGGTGCTCAAGGGGATCTCGTTCGACATCCCGCGGGGCAGCACTCTCGCACTCGTCGGAGAGTCCGGTTCGGGCAAGACGACGCTAGCGCGAACCCTCGTCGGCGTTCACCGGCCGTCGAGCGGCCGGATCCTCGTGGACGGCGTCCCGCTGCGACCCTCGCGCGGACGGGCGGGAGCCGCGACGGTCCAGATGATCCCGCAGGACCCGTACTCCTCGTTCGACCCGCGGCGCACCGTCGCCCAGTCGCTCGCCGAGGCACTCGATCCGATCCGGGCCAGGGTCAGACCAGCCCGGATCCGGATCGCCGAGCTGCTCAGCCAGGTGAGCCTCGACCCGGGCACCATGGACCGCTACCCGCACGAGTTCTCCGGCGGCCAACGGCAGCGGCTGGCCATCGCACGGGCCCTCGCGCCGCGCCCCCGGTTCGTCATCGCCGACGAGATCACTTCGGCCCTCGACCTGACGACCCAGGCCGAGATCCTCAACCTGCTCGCCGATCTGCGCCGCCGGCTCTCGCTGACGATGCTGTTCATCTCGCACGACCTCGCCGTCGTCCGGCACGTGAGCGACACGGTCGCGGTCCTGCTGCACGGGAACCTCGTCGAACTCGGCCCGACCGGAGCCACCTTCGCCGAGCCGAACCACCCGTACACCGCTCAACTCCTCGCGTCCGTCCCGGGCGACCCGAGGTTCCGCCTCGACGACGAGCCGGCCACGGCGTGAATCGACCGGGGCGATGCGGCTTCCGGCCGTGCCGGTGCTGTCGATGTCACCGGCGCGATCGGCTAGGGAGACGTGCTCCAGCGAGGGGCCGTCTCGGCCCACGCGGTGTCCCAGGCGGCGAGGTTGCGGCGCTGGATGACGCGGGCCGCCGTGCTGTAGGTGGCGGCCGCGGCGGCGTGGACGCCGAGGGCGGCGATGATGGCCGAGCCCATGGCGTGGTTGCGGACCTGGCCGGTCGTCAGGGGCGGGTCGGTGATCCTTCCGTCGGTGTCGGCCCATACGCGGATGGAGCTGCCCTTGGGCAGGGCGGGCTGGACATCGGTCTCGGCGGTGTGGATGTCGCCGTCGGGGTCGGTGAAGCGGACCTCGGTCGGGTAACGGGTCTTCCTCGCTTCGGCCGAGCCCGGTTCGGGGTGGCGCGGGGCGTCCTCGACGAGGACGGCTGTGGTGTGGTGGCGTGTCGCGGCCTGGTGCTGGGCGGCGCGGGCGTAGTGGCGGTGGGCGGCGTCGCCGGCCAGGAACATCGCGAGGGGAGTGCCCGCCGACACCGCCAGCGCCAGACCGAGGCCGATCCACGCCTGGGCCAGGTCGCTGCGGCGGCGCAGGGGGTTGCGCCGCAGACGCCAGAACATGACCCGGGGCAGCTCCCGCGGAGGCAGCGGCGGGGGTGTACGGCCGGGCATGGGTCCTCCCTTCGGCGGTGGACGCGGCGGGTGCGCAGTGCCGACCGGATACGGGGCGGGGCAGGGCGGGTGCCGAGTGCCGACGGATACGGG
>NZ_JAKEIP010000134.1 GCF_021474425.1 Streptomyces muensis
GGTCGGGGTCGGGCGGGTTGACCAGCGAGGTGGTCGTGGTGGCCGGTGTGCCGTCGCCCCAGGCCCAGCTCATGGTCTCGTCGTCGCTGCCGGGGTCGGTGACCCGGGCGGTGTACTTCTTCTCCTCGCCCGCGTGGACGACGAGTGTCTTCCCGCCCGCGAGCTGCACGGCACCGGTCTTGTCGATGGCGGCGGTCGGGTCGACGTTGGCGACGGTGATCTCGGCGTCGCGGCAGGTGGTGGTGTCGTCGTCGCTGCCGCAGATCTTCACGGTGAAGGTGCCGTTGTCGCCGAAGACGACCTCGCGGCTGAAGGTGAGGGTGGCGTCGGGACGGTTGTTCTCCAGCTGTCCCGGCAGGGCGACGGGTTTGCCGTCGCCGGGGTCGATGGTGGCGGTGAGCGGGTCGAGCCAGCCCGGGTCGCTGACCGTGCCGGACACGGTGAGCTTGCCGCCCTCCTCGCGCGGGCCCTGGACGGTGAAGGCCGCCGTGGGCGCCACGTTGGTGACGGTCACGGTCGCCGTGTCGGTGTCGGCCCCGGCGGCGTTGCCGACGCGCAGACCGACGGTGTACGTGCCGTCCTGGCCGACCCGGTCGAAGAGCGGGCTGACGCCGGTCGCGTCGTCGTAGGCGCCGTCGCCGTCGAAGTCCCAGCTGTAGCTGCCGCCGCCACCGGGAACGGTGGAGCCGCTCGCGTCGAGCCGTACGTCGGCGCCCTCCTCGGTGGAGTACGGCCCACCCGCGTCAGCGGTGGGCCGGCAGGTCGCGGGGTAGTCGGTCGCGGGGTTGGCCTGGTCCTGGCTGGGTGAGGTGGCGCTCGCGCCCATGCCGCGGCCGGCGAACACGCCCCAGAGCAGGCACTGGTTGGCGCCGCCGTGGTTGGCCCGGTCGGCGGCGAGGATGCCGTCGCGGGCGTCCAGGAAGTCGGGCGAGGACGGCGTCAGCTTCATGCCGTCGACCATCAGCTGCTCGTGCCGCTGCTTTCCGGTGGCGTAGCCGTAGGCGCCGACGAGGGCGGTGCGCATGTCCCACATGGCGGTGGCCCAGATCTCGCCGTCGGAGTGCACCTGGCAGCCGCCGGAGCAGAGGTCGGCGTAGGTGAGGTCGCTGTCGTCGTAGGCGACGCTGCGTACCCCGGTGGCCGAGCCGTTGTTGTACTCGCCGTACACCGGGTCGTTCCACATCGAGGTGGCCACCGCGTCGCTCCAGCCCTCGCCGAGCGCGCCGGTCTGCTCGCCGTCGCCCATGTCACCGCCGCCGACGAGCCGGTTGGACAGGCCGTGGCTGTACTCGTGGGCGATGGTGTCGCCGTTCATGGCCCGGTGCATGTTGTGGTTGCCGCAGGAGGCGCGTCCGACGAAGAGCCGCATGGTGCCGTTCTGGCCGTCGTCGGGCGTGGAGAAGTTGGCGTTGCAGGCGGAGTCACCGCTGGCGTCGAAGTCGACGTACACGTCGACCCGGTCGCCTCCGGCACCGCCGTTGCCCAGGTTGTCCTCCTGGAAGTTGCCCGCCGCCTCGTCGAAGCCGAGTCCGTAGAGGTGGTCGTGCATACGGTTGGTGTAGTAGAAGGCCTGGGTGACGACCGCGTCCCGGTCGGTGGTGAGGTCGGTGCCGCCGCTGGTGCGGAAGGCGTCCGTGAAGGTGTAGTCGAAATGCTGGTACGCGGGGTCGCCGGCGGCCGGGGTCTGGGGCTGGTATCCGAGCGTCTCGTCGCCGTCGACGTCCTGGGAGACCTCGGCGTTGTTGCCGGTGGTGACCCGGCCGCCGACCCAGGAACGGCCGAGGCCACTGAAGGGCACGGTCGTCGCGCTGCCGAGGGTGGGGTTCTGGGCGGTGAAGACGCGGCCCTCGGGGCCCTCGTTGCTGGTGCGGTCGGTGCGCAGGAGGACCGTGCCGTTCCCGGCGTCGACGACGGTGTCGTACAGGTGGTGGTTGTCGGCGGTGAGGGTGGTCCGCCAGGCCGGGCGGGCGGTGCCGTCGGCGAGCGGGAAGGTGACCCGGGTGGCGGTGGCGCCGTCGGGCGGGGTGTCGGTGCCGACGGAGGCCGCTGCCCGGTCCAGCGCGTCGCCCTTGTCGAGGGTGACCGTCCCGGTGGCGCGGGCGTCCGGGACGAGGCTGCCGGTGACGGTGAGGATGCGGCCCGCCTTGTCGACGGCGACCGAGAGGCGGGCGTCGTGGACGGGCACGCCCCGGTCGCTCTGCCCGATGAGGACATGCCGTACGCCGTTGTGCTCGGTGCGGTACGACCGGACGACCGTGAGGGCGTCCAACTCCGCGGCGGAGAGGCGGTAGAGGGCGGCGTGGTCGCGTACGTGGTCCAGCGCGACGGAACGCGGGTCGTCGGTGTCGGTGCCGGTGAGGGCGTTGCGGCCCTGCGGGGCGAGCCGCTTCGGCGTACCGAACCGGCTCCAGCGGACCGCCGTGCCGTCGAGTTCCCGCGCGGCGCGCAGTTGCCCGGCCGTGGGCGGGACGCGCTTGTCGCCGCGTACGTCGATGTTCGGGTACGGCAGTTCGGGCTGTTCCTGGGCGGGACTCTTCTGCGTCCCTGGACGTTCGCCGGCGGTGGCGGCCGACGACGGTGCGACCGTGACGGCCGGCAGTGCGAGCAGGACCGCGCCGATGAGCAGCGATCTCGCGCGCTTCGATAAGCGTGTGGGTGGCATTCCCTCTCCCCCGTCCGTTGACTTCCTGACTGCGGACCGGGGACACGGTACGTGCGCATGACAAGTTGACGGAAGGGGGCGTACGGGCGGTTTCGGGCGTGCCGGCGAGGGACCGTTCGGCGGCACCCCGGGGTGTCGCCGACCGGTTCTGGCCGCTCAACAGCAGCGGCTGTGCGAGCGGTTCTCCTGGTGCAGGGTGCGCAGTGCCTGGTATTCGCGGCGGGTCGGTACCGGGGCGAGCGGGTGGTGGCGGCGGTGCCGCTCGCAGTAGCGGTCGTAGGCGGACTCGCCGGTCAGCTCACGCAGATACCAGCGCGCGGCACGCACCCAGCGGGTGTTCATCGGCGGGCTCCGACCAGTGGTTCGGCCGGGCGGCCGGGTGCGTCGATGCGGGACTCGACGTACGGGGCCTCGGTCGTCGGCAGCGGTACGGCGGACCGTGCGGCGCGTACGCAGACCACCGCCGCGTTGCCGATCACGACGGCGACCAGCAGCAGGAAGAGGGCGATGAGGACGCCGTCGACGGTGGAGTTGGTGATCACGGTGTGCATGTCGTCGGCGGTCCTGGCGGGGGTGAGGACGCGGCCGGCGTCCAGGGCGTCGGCGTAGTGCTCCCGTTGGGCGAAGAAGCCGATCTTGGGGTCGGCGGAGAAGATCTTCTGCCAGCCGGCGGTGAAGGTGATCGCGGTGACCCAGGCCAGGGGGATGCCGGTGACCCAGGCCCAGCGCAGCCGCCCGGACTTGACGAGGACGGTGGTGCAGACGGTGAGGGCGATGGCGGCGAGGAGCTGGTTGGCGATGCCGAAGAGCGGGAAGAGCTGGTTGATCCCGCCGAGCGGGTCGGTGGCGCCGGTGTGGAGGAAGTAGCCCCAGGCGGCGACGACCAGCCCGCTGCACAGCCAGATCCCGGGCTTCCAGTTGACCCGGCCGAGCGGCTTGAACACGTTGCCGAGCATGTCCTGGAGCATGAAGCGGCCGACCCGGGTGCCGGCGTCCACCGTGGTCAGGATGAACAGCGCCTCGAACATGATCGCGAAGTGGTACCAGAAGGCCTTCATCGCGGTGCCGCCGACGACGTCGGAGAAGATCTCCGACATGCCGACCGCGAGGGTCGGAGCGCCTCCGGAGCGGGCGATCAGGGTCTGTTCCTGTACGGCATGCGCGGCCTGCGCCAGTTGGTCGGGGGTGATGGTGAAGCCGAGGCCCGCGACGGCCTGGGACGCCGACTGGGCCGTCGTGCCGAGGAGGCCCGCGGGTGCGTTCATGGCGTAGTACAGGCCGGGTTCGAGGGTGGCGGCGGCGATCAGGGCCATGATCGCGACGAACGACTCCATCAGCATGGCGCCGTAGCCGATCATCCGGACCTGGGACTCCTTCTGGATCAGCTTCGGTGTCGTACCGGAGGCGACCAGGGCGTGGAAGCCGGACAGCGCGCCGCAGGCGATGGTGATGAACAGGAAGGGGAAGAGGGAGCCGGCGAAGACCGGGCCGGTGCCCGAGGTCGCGAACTCGGTGACCGCGTCCGCCCGCAGCTCCGGTGCGGCGACGACGACACCGATCGCGAGCAGGGCGATGGTGCCGATCTTCATGAAGGTGGAGAGGTAGTCGCGCGGGGCCAGCAGCATCCACACGGGCAGTACGGAGGCGACGAAGCCGTAGCCGATCAGGCAGAAGACCAGTGCGGTCGGGCTGAGCGTGAAGGCGTCGGCAAGGGAGGACTCCTGGATCCAGCGGCCGCCGACGATGGCGAGGAGCAGCAGTGCCACCCCGATGAGGCTGGCCTCGACGACCCGGCCGGGGCGGGTGCGGTGCATCCAGAACCCCATGAACAGGGCGATCGGTATGGTCATGCCGACCGAGAAGGTGCCCCACGGGGAGTGCGCGAGCGCGTTGACCACGACCAGGGCCAGCACCCCGAGCAGGATGATCATGATGGCGAACACCGCGACCAGGGCGGCCGCCCCGCCCGCCCGGCCGATCTCCTCCCGGGCCAGCTGCCCGAGCGACTTGCCGTCCCGGCGCATCGACAGGAACAGCACCACCATGTCCTGCACCGCCCCGGCGAAGATCACCCCGGCCACGATCCACAGCGTGCCGGGCAGATAGCCCATCTGGGCGGCCAGGACCGGGCCGACCAGCGGGCCGGCGCCGGCGATGGCGGCGAAGTGGTGGCCGAGCAGCACCCGGCGGTCGGTCGGCTGGAAGTCGACGCCGTCCTCCAGGCGCTCGGCCGGGGTGGCCCGGCGGTCGTCCGGCCGGAGCACCCGGCGGGCGACGAAGCGCGCGTAGAAGCGGTAGGCGATGGCGTACGAGCCGAGCGCGGCGATCACCAGCCAGACCGCGGAGATCCGCTCGCCACGGGCCAGCGCGAGCACACCCCAGGCGACCGCGCCGAGCAGGGAGACAGCAGTCCACAGCAGGATGAACTTCACGGACTTTCGTGATTTTTCGGGCGCGTCAAGAACGGTTTCGGGCATGGCGGCTCCTCGCCTCTACGGGGTGAAGGGGAACGTGGATCGTGAGTCGGTGAAACGTGGACCGTGGCCTGGGTCTGTGCAAGAGTTGCCCGACCCCCGGAACCGGTTGACAGCGGGTTTCCAGAAGTTTTCCCGCCGGTTCCGTGTCCTCCGTTCCGGCCACCCGCGCAACTCTTGCGCGAGGGATCAGGCACACCAAGGACGGTGACCCATGGCCGACGGCACCATGACCGCGACGTTCCTCGTCGTGATCGGCGGGGCGTCGCTGCTCGCCGTCACCGCCCGGCGCCTGCGCCCGAGCGACCGGCTGCCGTCGCTGGAGGGCTGGGCACTGGCCGACCGCGGTCTGGGCCCGGTGTGGACCTGGTTCCTGCTGGGCGGCACGATCTTCACCGCGTACACCTTCACCGCCGTACCGGGTCTGGCGTACGGCAACGGCGCGGCCGCCTTCTTCGCCGTGCCGTACACGGTGATCGTCTGGCCCCTGGCCTTCGTGCTGCTCGGCCGGCTGTGGACGGTGGCCCGCACCCACGGCTATGTCACCGTCGCCGACTTCGTGCGCGGACGGTACGGTTCGCCGTCGCTCGCGCTGGTCGTCGCGCTCACCGGGATCCTGGCGACGATGCCGTATCTGGCGCTCCAACTGCTCGGCATACGGGCGGTGTTGACCGTCGGCGGGCTGTATCCGCGAGGTGCGGCCGGGGACCTGGTGATGGTGGCGCTGTTCGCGGGGCTCGCGGTGGCCACGTACCGGCACGGGCTGCGGGCGCCCACCGTGATCTCGGCGCTCAAGGCGGTGGCCGTCTTCGTGTCGCTCACCGCGGTGACCTGGCTGGTGCTGGCGCGGCTCGGCGGTCCGGGTGCCGTCTTCGACGGGGCGGCCCGGCGGCTGGGCAGCCCCGCGCTGCTGCTGACTCCGGCCCAGCAGCCCGCGTACGCCACCCTCGCGCTCGGCTCGGCGCTGGCCCTGCTGATGTACCCGCATGTGCTGACCGCCGGGTTCGCCGCGGACGGGCCGCGGACCCTGCGCAAGGTCTCGGTGGCGCTGCCTGCCTGGACCGGGCTGCTCGCGCTGTTCGGATTCCTCGGGATCGCGGCGCTCGCGGCCGGGGTGCGGGCGCCGGAGGGCGGGGCCGAGGCGGCGGTGCCGATGCTGGTGGACCGGCTGATGCCGGGGCCGCTGGCCGGGCTGGTGTTCGGCGCGATCACCGTCGGGGCGCTGGTCCCGGCGGCCGTGATGTCGATCGCGGCCGCGACGAGCTTCGTACGCAATGTGTACGTCGAGTACGTGCACCCGACGGCCACGCCCAAGCGGCAGGTCCGTATCGCCAAGCTCGTCTCGCTGATCGCGAAGGCCGGGGCGGTCGCGTTCGTCTTCGGGCTGCGCGACCAGGACGCGATCAATCTGCAGCTGCTCGGCGGGGTCTGGATCCTCCAGATCTTCCCGGCCGTCGCCGTCGGTCTGTTCACCGGGCGGCTGCATCCGAGGGCGCTGCTCGCGGGGTGGGGCGTGGGCATGCTGGCCGGGACCTACCTGGTCGTGCGCGAGGGGTTCTCCTCCATCGTGACCCTCGGTTTCGGCCGGCTCGAGGTCTACGCCGGGCTCGCCGCCCTGCTGCTCAACCTGACCGTCGCGGTGGCCGGCACCGCCGTACTCGAACGCCTCGGCGTCCCGCGCGCCGCCGACCTGACCGACCTGCCGTCCCGCCTGACCGTCAGGCGGCGCCCGGAGACGGGAGCGAACCAGCCGTGAGACCCAGACACCCGATACCGGTGCCAGAGCCGCCCGTCGAGGAGCTGACACCGGCACCGCCCGACCCGGCGGAGTCGGCGCGCGAGGCCGGGCTCGCCCGGCTCTTCGAGCAGCACTACGCCTCGATGCTGCGGCTGGCCGTGCTGCTGGGCGCGGACGATCCGGAGAACGTGGTGGCCGAGGCCTACTACCAGATCTACCGGAAGTGGCGGCGCCTCAGGGACACCGAGGCGGCGGAGGCGTATCTGCGCTCCACGGTGTGCAATCTGACCCGGATGCGGATCCGGCACCTCCAGGTCGCCCGCAAGCACGTGGAGAACCCGCCCGAGGAGACCGTCGTCTCCGCCGAGAGCGCGGCGCTGCTCCGCGACGACCAGCGCGTCCTGATCGACGCGTTGCAGCAACTGCCGGCCCGGCAGCGCGAGGCACTGGTGCTGCGGCACTGGCTCGGGCTGAAGGAGGGCGAGATCGCCGCGGCGATGGGCATCTCCTCCGGTTCGGTGAAGACGCACACGGCACGCGGCCTCGCCGCACTGACCCAGGCGATGGAGGCCCGGCGATGAACCACACCGACCCGGACCGCACGGAGCGGGAGCTGACCGAGGCCCTGGCCGCCCTCGCCCAGGGGGTGCGGGCCGCACCGGACGCCTACCGCACGGCACGCGGCGAGTGGCTGCGCCGCGAGCGCCGCCGCCGGCTCGTCCTCGCCGTGCTCATCGCCGTCGTGTTCGCCCTGGCCACCCTGATCGGTCTGTGGGTGCTGAACCAGGCACCGTCCGAGCCGGGCGTGATCTTCTCCGGCCTCGGCACGGGTCCCGGCCTCCCCGGGCATGGTCCTGGGGCGTGAGCGCACGGCGACGGGCGAGGAGGTGGGCGGGCAAGCACTGCCCTGCGGTGCGAGGGTCACAGCGCCGTGAAGGTCCACTGGAGGTTGGTGCTGCTGCCGTACGTCCACTGTTTGGTGACGGAGCCGGAGGCGACGTCGCCGCCGCCGTCGAGGACCAGGCCGGTGGTGCGGTTGGCGATCGAGTAGCGGTCTCCGCCCCGGTGGGTGATGGTCCACTGCTGGTTGCTGCCGCCGTTCCAGGGTGCCTGGCGGGCCGGAGAGCCGTCGTCGGTGGCGCCCCAGCCGTCGGCGACCATGCCGTTGGTGCGGTTGACCAGCCGGTAGTAGCCGCCTTCGACCGCTTCCGCCTGCCATTGCAGGTTGGTGCTGCCGTCCCAGGTCCACTGCTTGAGGTTGGAGCCGGAGGCGACGTCGCCGCCGCTGTCCAGGGCGAGGTTGTTGGTGGCGTTGGTGATCCGGAAGTACGTCGCCGGGTTGAACCGGACCCTCAGTGAGCTGATCCGGTCGTTGTTGCCGGTGGCCCGCAGGTCGGGGTTGTCGGCAGTGAAGGTCCAGGAGGTGCCGGTGAAGTCGTCCCCTGAGTAGCCGATCACCTGGTAGCCGGGGGCCGGCCGCAGGGAGGAGAGGGTACGCACGCCGAGTCCGGCCGCGGTCAGGTCGGCCGCGGTGTGGTCGCCGACGGTGAACACGCCAGAGTTGCCGGTGTAGTTGACGTCCGAGAAGGCGACGGCGCCGGCGAGGGGGCGCAGGCCCGGGATCGTGCCGGAGAAGGTGAGCTTGAGGACATAGGCGCCGGCACTGTACGGCGCCGAGGACGGCAGGGTGACCGTGAGGCCGGAGGCGTTCTGGGCCGGTGCGGGCAGGTCGATGTAGGTGCCGGCGGTGGTGCCGAGGAGCTTCACCGAGGACAGCGAGGAGAGGTTGATCCGGTCCGAGCCGAGGGTCTTGATCGTCAGCGAACCGCCGGGCCAGCCCAGGACGGTGGCGTACAGGACGGTGCCCGCCTTGTTGCGGGTGAAGCGGATGTCCTGCGGTGTGCCGGCGTGCGGTGTGGTGAACGATCCGCCGCCCATCTTCGTCGGGCCCTCGCCGTACGCGGTCCAGGCGCGGGTCGCGTAGATCGACTCGCCGAATCGCTTCAGATGGTCCCCGATGCCGAGGAGGATGTCCTTCTGTGCCTGGGGGATGGTGCCGTCGGCCATCGGCGCGATGTTCAGCAGCATGTTGCCGTTCTTGCTGACCCGGTCGATGAAGGAGTGCAGCATCTGCTGGAACGTGTAGTAGCCGATGCCCTGCGTGTAGCACCAGCTGCTGCTGGAGATGCTGTCGTCGGTCAGCCAGTACGGGGTCGTGAGGTCGGCCGGGCCGCCGCGCTCGTAGTCGAAGACCTCGCCCTTGCCGTTCATGCCGTCCTTGTAGGTGGCGACGACCTCACGGCCCCAGTCGATGGCCTGGTTGTAGTAGTACGCCAGGAAGTTCAGGCGCTGTTGCTCGTCGACGGCGTCCAGGTTGAAGTCCTGCCACAGGATGTCGGGCTCGGCGCGGTCGACGACTTCCTTGAGCTTGTCGAACCAGAGCTGGTTCTCCGCGGCCGGCCCCAGCTGCCCGTAGAGCTTCTTGAGGCTCGGATCCGTCTGGGCGGGGGCGTGTTCGTAGAAGCCGGTGAAGTTGTACGCGTGGTGCATGGCCACCAGCAGCTTCAGGCCCTTGGCGCGGATGGCTGTGGAGAAGAGCCTCAGCAGGTCGAGACCCGGGCCCTTCCGCACCGAGTTCCACTCGTTGACCTGGCTGTCCCACATGGAGAAACCGTCGTGGTGCTCGGCGACCGGGCCGGCGAACCGGGCGCCGGCGTCGACGAACAGCTGCACCCACTCCTCCGGGTCGAACTTCCCGCCGGCCGACTTCAGCTTCGGCGCGAACTTCACGAAGTTGCCCGCCAGGTCCTGAGCTCCGTTGATGAAGTTGTGGTACGGCCATGCCGAGGGCTGGCCATAGGTCGCGATGTGGTGCTGGTTGACGCCGTCGCCGGCCTGGTACATGGTGCGCGGGTACCACTCGTTGCCGAAGGCGGGAACGCTGAAGACGCCCCAGTGGAAGTAGATCCCGAACTTCGCGTCCTGGAACCACTCCGGGGCCGGCGGATGCTGGTCGACCGAGTCCCAGTCCGGTGTGTACCTGCTGGGCGCCGCCCGCGCGACGCCGGCCCCGAGGCCGCCACCGGCGATGGCTGCGGCCGCCACACATGTGGCGGCGGACAGGAACTGGCGTCGGTTGATCGAACTCGACATGAGGACATCCCTGAAGTGGGGGAGAAAACAAGGGACCAGGGGGACGTGCGCCGCCTGCGGTTCTGGAACGCCGGGGGTTACGCATGAAGTTCGACCATGTGACGCGCTGATGTCAACGGGTGTGCAGGGATGAATGCAGCGTCATGACTCGCGTTTTCATGCGATACAAGCGCTATCTCCCCTGTTGCCCGGGCCCAGACATGGAATGTTTGAGGTCGTGCGCAGGACCGGCCCTGGTCGCCCGTGCCCGGACGATCGCCGAGGTCTGCGAGGCGCACGCTGCGACGTTGCCCGCGGCAGCGGTCGGGTTTCCGTGCGGCCACCCGTATATCATCGGCGTCACCCTCGGTATGCGGACCGCGGAACAGGTCGGACGGAACGTGGAGCTCCACCGTCAGCACATCCCCGAAGGTCTCTGGGACGATCTCCGCGCTCAGGGACTCATCAGGTCGGACGTGCCCGTGGCGAACGGGCCCGGAAGGAGTGCGCGGTGTCTCTGACGGACAAGGCCATTGCGCAGATCCGGGAGCTGATCCGCAGCGGAGCGCTGCCGCCGGGCTCGAAGCTGCCTCCTGAGCAGGAGCTGGCCGCCCAGCTCGGTCTCTCCCGCAACCTCGCCCGGGAGGCCGTGAAGGCGTTGGCCGTCGCCCGGGTCCTGGAGGTCCGGCGGGGCGACGGCACCTACGTGACCAGCCTGCAGCCGAGCCTGCTCCTGGAGGGGCTCGGGGGTGCGGTGGAACTGCTGCAGGGCGACTCGACCGCGCTGCGGGACCTGATGGAGACACGACGGCTCCTGGAACCGGTCGCCACCGCGCTGGCCGCCACCCGGATCTCCGACGAGCAGCTCGCCGAGGTCGAGCGCCACCTGGAGGCCATGCGCGAGGCCCGTGACGACGTCGAGCTGCTCAACGCTCACGACGCCGCCTTCCACCGCGCCGTCATCTCGGCCACGGGCAACGAGACTCTGCTCACCCTCCTGGAGGGCATCTCCGGGCGCACCCTGCGTGCCCGCGTCTGGCGCGGTCTGGTCGACACCCAGGCCTCGGGCCGGACCCTCGCCGAGCACGAGGAGATCTTCCGGGCACTGTCCGCCCGCGACGCTTCCCTCAGCCAGGCCGCCGCGCTGCTGCACGTCAGCAACACCGAGGTGTGGCTGAGAAAGCACCTGCGTTCGGAAGAAGCTCTCCCGTGGGGGGCATGACAGCCCTTCGCGAGGCCCACGGGCCATTGCTGCCGAAGGTATTGACGCACCCCGCTTCCCCCACTTAACTTCTGCCCGATCGTACGAACGACGTTCGATTTCTCGGACAACTCGCCGAGATGAACAGGCAGTCGGCTACGGAGACTCCGCCGCACTCCGAGGGCCGCCGGGCCTGGAGCACAGAGAAGACAGAGAAGCAGGAGTGTGTGCTCCGTCCTGCCGTCATCCCGGATCCAGTCGACCTCTCCGCATCGCGCGGCAGCCGGCCCTGTCCCTGTCCCGTCAACACCGAGACCCAGCAACCCCGCCACCCCGATTCGGGGCGCCCCTCGCCCGTGGTGGCTTTACAGAAAGACAGGAGACGTACATGTCCGCGCTTCGCGCCCGGCTGTCGGCGATATTGCTCGCCGCGTGCCTGCTCTTCACCTCCCAAGCCCTGCTCGCACCGGACCGGGCGGCCGCCGCCGATCCGGGCTACCTGATGTTGCACTTCACCGGGGAGGGGTCGACCGGTCAGCAGATGTACCTCTCGCACAGCGCGGACGGTCTGCACTGGAACGACCTCAACGGCGGGGCGCCGATCCTGCGCTCCACGGTCGGCACGAAGGGGGTGCGTGACCCCGCACTCGTGAGATCCCCCGACGGCGGCAAGTACTGGATCATCGCGACCGACCTGTGCATCAGCTGCGGGCAGAACTGGGAAACGTCCATCAACAACGGCAGCCGCAACCTGGTCGTGTGGGAGTCGACGGACCTGATCAACTGGTCGGAGCCGCGGCTGCTCAACGTCGCCGGCGCGATCCCCGACGGACGCAACGCCTGGGCGCCCGAGGCGATCTGGAACCCCGAGACCAATGACTACGTCCTGTACTGGGCGACGAACGTGCCCCTCGACGGCAAGACGAAGCACCGCATCTACTACGCCCACACCAGCGACTTCCGCACCATCACCACACCGCGGATCTACATCGAGCGCCCCGGCACCCAGGAAATCATCGACACCCAGATCGTCGAGATGCCGGCCGGCGTCGGCAACTACCGCTACGTCCGCGCCTCAGGCGACGGCCAGATCACCCTCGAAGGCAGCAACTCGATCCTCGGGACCTGGACGAACCTCGGCAACCTCTCCGGCATCGGCCTGACCGGCGCCCAGGTCGAGGGCCCGATGTGGATGAAGTTCCGCGACCGCGCCGAGTGGGCGCTCTACCTCGACCAGTACTCCTCCGGACGCGGTTACATGCCCGTCACGACGACCAACCCCGCCGCCCCCGGCACCTATCGGCTCCCGGCGTCGGGAAGCTACGACATGGGCGTCGCCAAGAAGCGCCACGGCTCGATCCTGAACCTCACGGCGGCCGAGGAGTCCCGTGTGCTCGCCCGCTGGAGCGACATCCCGGCCAAGCGGCTGCAGTCGTTCAACTTCCAGGACCGGTATGTGCGGCACGCCAACTTCGACGTGCGCATCGACCAGAACATCACCGGCCCGGACGCCCAGTTCCGGCTGCGCCCCGGCCTCGCGGGCTCCGGCACCGTCTCCTTCGAGTCGGTGAACTACCCCGGCTACTTCCTGCGGCACGCCAACAACGACTTCCAGTTGGTCCGGAACGACGGCACCGCCCAGTTCGCGGCGGACGCCACCTTCCGCCAGGTCGCCGGCCTCGCCGACCCCACCTGGGCCTCGTTCCAGTCGTACAACTTCCCCGACCGGTACATCCGCCACTACGCCTACCAACTCCGCCTCGACCCGATCACCAACGCGACAGGACGCGGCGACGCCACCTTCCGCGTGACGAACTGACCCACCCGACACCGCCCAGGACGCCGACGCCTTCAGCGCTCCACGTCCGCCCGTGGCGAGCCCACCGGAACCGAACCCGTCAGAAACATTGACGGAGTCACGGCTCAAATCTATCTTCTGCTCGAAGTACCGCACATTGTTCGGAACTTCGAACAATTCCCCCAAGCCTCAGGGCAGTTCACGCAGAAATGGGACGAGCGTTGAACAGAACCCTCAGGGCGGTCCTCGCCCTCCTCACCTCGGTGGCCGCCCTGCTGGGGCTCACCACCGCCTTCGCCGGTACGGCCGGAGCCGCCCACCCGCCGGCGGGACAGACGACGCGGTACACGATGACCGCGTTCACCAACAGCAGCGAGTCGAACCTGTACGTGTACGACTCGCCGGACGCCACCGGATTCACCCTGCGGAAGGGCCCTGCCTACACCCCGCCGTCCGGTCTGATCCGCGACCCCAGCATCTTCAAGCACACCGACGGCTTCTACTACCTCACGTACACCACCAACTGGACCGGGAACACGATCGGCTTCGCCCGGAGCACCGACCGGGTGAACTGGACGTTCCTGTACAACCACACGATCCCGATCAGCGGGCTGACCCGCACCTGGGCACCCGAGTGGTTCATCGACACCGACGGCAGCGTCAACGTCATCATGTCGCTGACGTCGGCGAGCACCGCCACCCACTTCACCCCCTACAAGATCACGGCGACCAACTCCGCGCTGACCGCCTGGTCCGCGCCCACCCAGTTGTCCGGCATCGGCCCGAACTACATCGACACCTTTGTCGTCAAGGTCGGCTCCACGTACCACGCGTTCACCAAGAACGAGACGACGAAGTACATCGAGTACGCCACCGCCTCCAGCCTCACCGGCCCCTACACCATCCGGAAGACGGGCAACTGGGCCGGATTCGGCGACTGGGTCGAGGGCCCGGCCCTGGTCCGGCTCGACAACGGCGGGTGGCGCATCTACTACGACGGCTACCGCGCCGGGAAGTACTGGTACAGCGACAGCTACGACAACTTCGCCACCTGGTCCACGCCCACCGAGGTGCCCGGACTGTCCGGCTTCATACGCCACGCCACCGTGCTGAAGGAGACCGTCTCCGGCGGTGTGACCCTCCCGGTCAACACCACCCGATCCCTCCAGTCCGTCAACTTCCCGGGCCGGTACGCCGTGGTGCGCTCCGACAACCTCGGCTACATCGACCCGGTGACCTCCTCCAGCAGCACCGCCGTCAAGCAGAGCGCCACCTTCACGGTCGTGCCCGGCCTCGCGGACGCCAACTGCTACTCCTTCCGCGACTCCGCAGGACGCTATCTGCGGCACTGGGACTACCGGGTCCGCTTCGACAGCAGCAACGGCACGGCCGTCTTCAACAAGGACGCCACGTACTGCCCCCGTCCGGGCGCGACCGCGGGCTCGGTGAGCCTGGAGTCGTACAACTACCCGGGCCGCTACCTCCGCCACTACAACTACGCGCTCCGCGTCGACCTCTACCAGAACACGGACACCTTCCGCGCGGACAGCTCCTTCACGGTGGCCGGCCCCTGGGCCTGATCTGCCCCACCCTCTCCCGCTTCTGCTCGGCCATCCCATGTTTGACTCGGCGTCAGGGCGCAGCGCCGGACACAAACCCGCCAGTAGCCAACTCTTTTGTGTCGCAGGACTAGACACCGGCAACGTTCGTATCCCTTAATCCATCCCATGTATCAGTGGAGAGGGTTGATGGGACTGAGGTGCTGCACCCGGCCGCCGGACATGTGAGCGAACGCACCGACGAGCAAGCAGTCACTCACCCCTCACCGAAAGGTTCACGATGTCCTTCTCCGTCAGCAGACGGCGCCTCCTGCAAGCAGCCGGGGCCACGGCCGTCGCCTCTGCCACGGGATCCCTCATCGGCAGTACTCCCGCCCGGGCGGCCGTTCCCCCGGCAAGGGCCGACATCGGGGTCTCCGCACACCCCTTCGCGCTCGACCAGGTCCGGCTCACCGCCAGCCGGTGGCTGGACAACCAGGACCGTACGCGTAACTATCTGCGGTTCGTCGACGTCGACCGGCTGCTGTACAACTTCCGCGCCAACCACCGGTTGTCCACCAACGGCGCGGCCGCCACCGGCGGTTGGGACGCGCCGGACTTCCCCTTCCGTACCCACGTCCAAGGGCACTTCCTCACGGCATGGGCGCAGTTGTACGCCGTGACCGGGGACACCGTCTGCCGGGACAAGGCGACCCACATGGTCGCGGAGTTGGCGAAATGCCAGGCCAACAACGGCGCCGCCGGTTTCAGCGCCGGGTATCTCTCCGGCTATCCCGAGTCCGACTTCACCGCCCTCGAGCAGCGGACGCTGAGCAACGGCAACGTGCCGTACTACACCATCCACAAGACCCTCGCCGGCCTGCTGGACGTATGGCGCCACATCGGCAGTACACAGGCCCGGGACGTGCTGCTCGCCCTGGCCGGATGGGTCGACGGGCGCACCGGCAGGCTGACCGGCCAGCAGATGCAGGCCATGCTGCAGACCGAGTTCGGCGGCATGAACACCGTGCTGACGGACCTCTACCAGCAGACGGGCGACGCTCGGTGGCTCACCGTCGCCCGGCGGTTCGACCACGCCGCGGTGTTCGACCCGCTGGCGGCCAACCAGGACCAGCTCAACGGGCTGCACGCCAACACCCAGGTGCCCAAGTGGATCGGGGCCGCCCGGGAGTACAAGGCCACCGGCACCACCCGCTACCGGGACATCGCCACCAACGCCTGGAACATCACCGTCAACTCGCACACCTATGCCATCGGCGGCAACAGTCAGGCGGAGCATTTCCGTGCCCCGAACGCCATCGCCGGCTACCTGAACAAGGACACGTGCGAAAGCTGCAACACCTTCAACATGCTCACCCTCACCCGGGAGCTGTTCGCGCTGGACCCGAACCGGGCCGCCCTGTTCGACTACTACGAGCGGGCATGGCTGAACCAGATGATCGGCCAGCAGAACCCGGCCGACAGCCACGGCCACGTCACCTACTTCACCCCGCTCAACCCGGGAGGCCGACGCGGTGTGGGCCCGGCGTGGGGCGGCGGCACCTGGAGCACGGACTACGGCACCTTCTGGTGCTGCCAGGGCACGGGCCTGGAGATGCACACCAGGCTGATGGACTCCATCTACTACCGCAGCGACAACACGCTGATCGTGAACCTGTTCGTGCCCTCGGTGCTCAACTGGTCGGAGCGCGGAATCACGGTCACCCAGACCACCTCGTACCCCGTCAGCGACATCACGACCCTGCGGGTCACCGGCGACGTCAGTGGCACCTGGGCGATGCGCATCCGCATCCCGAGCTGGACCACTGGGGCCACCGTCAGCGTCAACGGCACGGCGCAGAACATCACCACCACGCCCGGCAGTTACGCCACCCTGAACCGCTCCTGGACCTCCGGCGACACGGTCACCGTCCGCCTGCCGATGCGGGTCGTCATGCGAGCGGCCAACGACAACGCGAACGTCGCCGCGATCACCTACGGCCCGGTGGTCCTGTCCGGCAACTACGGCAACTCCTCGCTCAGTTCCCTCCCGTCGCTGAACACGTCCTCGATCACACGGACCAGCAGCAGTTCGCTCGCCTTCACCGCCACCGCCAACGGCTCCACCGTCAATCTGGGCCCGTTCCACGACGCTCACGGCCACAACTACACCGTCTACTGGAACACCAGCGGTACCAGCACCGTCCGTCTCGCCAACGTGGGCAGCGGTCTCGTGCTGGGCATCCAGAACATGTCCACGGCCGACGGTGGCCGCGCTCTGCAGTGGAACGACTCGGGCACCGCCGACCACGACTGGCAGATGATCCCCGACGGAAGCGGGTTCCGCTTCCGCAATGCCCACAGCGGCAAGGTGCTCGGCGTCCTGGACATGTCCACGACGGACGGCGCGACCGTCCTGCAGTGGTCGGACAACGGCACCACCGACCACATATGGACGCTGCTCGACCAGGGCGACGGGACCTACAAGATCCGCAACGCGAACAGCGGCAAGTTGCTCGCCATCGCGAACAACTCCACCGCTGTCGGCGCGTTCGCGGTCCAGGACTCGGACAACGGCACCGCCGACAACCGGTGGCGCATCGTGGGGAACTGAGGCCCTCCCGGGAAGCAGATCGCACCGCTCTCCGCCCTCCCGCTTGCGCGACACATCGACCGCCGTTCGAAATGACGAACAACCGCTCACTCGAGAAATGAGACCCCCCATGCGCAGACGTGGTTCCAGCCGCAGACATCTGTCCGTGGCGCTCGCGGCCCTGGTCGCCTCGGCGGCGACGCTCGTCGCCAACCCGGCTCAGGCGGCCACCAGCGGTGCCTTGCGCGGCGCTGGCTCCGGCCGGTGTCTCGATGTGCCGGGCGCGAGCCAGACGGACGGCACGAACCTGCAGATCTGGGACTGCCACGGCGGGACCAACCAGCAGTGGACGCTGACGGACGACAACCGGCTGACCGTGTACGGCAACAAGTGCCTGGATGTACCGGGCCACGCCACCACGGCCGGCACCCGGCCGGTGCTCTGGTCCTGCAACGGCGGAACGAACCAGCAGTGGCGGGTGAACTCCGACGGCACGATCGTCGCCGTGGAGTCCGGGCTGTGCCTGGACGTCAGCGGCGGCGCCACGGCCAACGGCACGGCGGTGCAGCTCTGGAACTGCACCGGCGCCGCCAACCAGAAGTGGACCGGTCTGTCCGGGCCGTCCAACTCGTGTTCTCTTCCGTCGACCTACCGGTGGGCCTCGACCGGTCCGCTGGCGCAGCCGGCCAACGGATGGCGCTCACTGAAGGACTTCACCACCACGACGTACAACGGCAAGCACCTGGTCTACGCGACGTACTCCGACGGCAACTGGCACTCGATGGGCTTCAGCCCCTTCACGAACTGGTCGGACATGGGCTCGGCCGGCCAGACCGCGATGAGCCAGTCGGCGGTGGCGCCCAAGCTGTTCTACTTCGCGCCCAAGAACATCTGGGTGCTGGCCTCGAACGGGTGGGGTACCCAATGGCCCTTCGTCTACCGCACGTCGAGCGACCCCACCAACCCCAACGGCTGGTCCGCGGCGCAGCCGCTGTTCACCGGCAGCCTCCCGGTGGGCGGCCCGATCGACCCGACCCTGATCGCCGACGACCAGAACATGTACCTGTTCTTCGCCAATGACAAGGGCAGCATCTTCAAGTCGACCATGCCGATCGGGAACTTCCCGAGCAGCTTCGGCTCGTCGTACACGACGGTCATGAGCGACACGGAGAAGAACCTGTTCGAGGCGCCGGAGGTCTACAAGGTCCAGGGCCAGAACCAGTACCTCATGATCGTCGAGGCTCGCGGTGTGAACGAGGACCGCTTCTTCCGTTCGTTCACGGCCACGAGCCTGAACGGCCCGTGGACCCCGCAGGCCGCCACCGAGAGCAACCCCTTCGCGGGCAAGGCCAACAGTGGTGCCACCTGGACCAACAGCATCAGCCACGGTGACCTGGTCCGCGACAACCCCGACCAGACCATGACCATCGACCCCTGCAACCTGCAGTTCCTCTACCAGGGCCTCTCCCCGGACGTGCCGCCGGGCACCGACTACGTGAACCTGCCGTACCGGCCGGGCCTGCTCACCCTGCAGCGCTGACCTGCGGGCACACGACCAGAAAGGACCCCCATGGTCCCCCTACACAGACGGCTGCTGCGTCTCCTCACGGCCACCGCGCTGACGCTCAGCGCGTGCGTCACCGCCTCCGCCGGCACGAGCGCCGAGGCCGCACCGGGCAGCCCCGCGCTCACCCCGCCGCTGGGCTGGAACAGCTGGAACAGCTTCGGGTGCGGGATCACCGAGGCACAGGTCCGCGAGGCCGCCGACGCGATGGTGTCCTCGGGTATGAAGGACGCGGGCTACCAGTACGTCGTCGTCGACGACTGCTGGTTCGACCCGCAGCGCGACGCGTCCGGCAACCTGCGGGCCAACCCGACCAAGTTCCCCAGCGGCATGAAGGCGCTCGGGGACTACATCCACGGCAAGGGCCTGAAGTTCGGCATCTACCAGGCGCCCAACGAGAAGACGTGCGCCCAGGGCGTGGGCACCTACCCCGGCTCCACCGGCAGCAAGGGCCACGAGGCCCAGGACGCCGCCACCTTCGCCTCCTGGGGCGTCGACTACCTCAAGTACGACTGGTGCTCCTCCGGCGGCACCCGTGACGAGCAGATCGCACAGTTCACCATCATGCGCGACGCCCTGCGTGCCACGGGGCGGCCGATCGTCTACAGCATCAATCCCAACAGTTTCCACTCCCCCACCGGCGACAAGTACAACTGGGGCGAGGTCGCCGACCTGTGGCGGACGACCGAGGACCTGCTCGACATCTGGCAGAACAACAACACCAACAGCTACCCGATGGGCGTCGGCAACGTCCTGGACGTCACCGCCCCGCTGGCCGCGCAGTCGGGTCCGGGCCACTGGAACGACCCCGACATGCTGGTCGTCGGCCGTCCCGGCCTGTCACTGACCGAGTCCCGCTCCCACTTCGCCCTGTGGTCGCTGCTCTCGGCCCCCCTCATGGCCGGCAACGACATCCGCACCATGTCCGCCGACGTGAGCGCGATCCTGCGCAACCCCCGCCTGCTTGCGGTGAACCAGGACTCGCTGGGCGCGGGCGGACGCAGGGTGCGTGACGACGGCGGCACCGAGGTGTTCGCCAAGCCCCTGTCCGACGGCTCGGTCGCCGTGGGCCTGTTCAACCGGGGCGGCAGCACCGCGACGATCACCACCACGGCCGCTCAAGTCGGCCTCAGCGGAGGCTCGTTCACCCTCACCGACCTGTGGACCGGCGGCACGTCGAGTACGTCCGGTCAGATCTCCGCGAGCGTCCCCGCACACGGTGTCGCCGTGTTCAAGGTGACCGGTGGGAGCCCGCTGGCCGCCACCACCGCACGCCTGCGCGGCACCGGGTCCGGCCGCTGCCTGGACGTGGATCGCGCCGCCACCGCGGCCGGGACGACGACGCTGATCTGGGACTGCCACACCGCCGCCAACCAGCTCTGGACCACCTGGGCCGGCGGCGAGATCCGCGTCTACGGCGACAAGTGCCTGGACGCTTCCGACCGGGGCACCACCAACGGCACGCCGGTCATCATCTGGCCCTGCAACGGCCAGGACAACCAGAAGTGGACCAGGCAGGCCGACGGGTCGATCCGCAACGTCCACGCCGGACTGTGCCTCGACGCCAACGGGGCCGGCACCGCCAACGGGACCGCGGTCATCCTGTGGACCTGCAACGGCCAGAACAACCAGAAGTGGACCACGCTCCCCTGACGCGAGGTTCCTCAGCCGTGGCGGGGCCGCGGGCCGTTTCAGGCCTGCGGCCCCGCTCGGGCGTCAGGTCAGGACGGGTCGCCGTACTGCAGGCCGCGTCCGTTGGTGCCGACGTAGACGCGGCCGTAGGTGTCGGGGTCGCCGGTGATGACGCCGACGCCGCCGATGGCGCCCCACTGGTGGGCGTCGTCGTTGACGCGGAGCCAGGTGGCGCCCTTGTCGGTGGAGCGGAAGACTCCGGTGACGTCCTTGACGGTGCCGATCAGGTACAGGGCCTGGTAGCCGGTGCCCGGCTTGGCCTTGCCGAAGCCGAGGGCGGAGGCGGACTTCACCGACTTGAGCGTGGTGAAGGTGCGGCCGCCGTCGGTGGAGTGCAGTAGCCCCTTGCCGCCGCCTGCGATCCACAGGTCTCCGGCGATGCCGGGGACGGCAGTGAGCCGGCCGGTGGGCAGGTTGCCCGCGCGGGCAGTGAAGGTCGCGCCGCCGTCGGTGCTGGCGTAGAGCGTGCCGCCGGACAGGGAGTAGAAGGTCCTGGCCGACGAGCGGTCGGCGACGACCACGGCGTCGGTGCCCAGACCGCCGACCCTCGACCAGCTGGCCCCCATGTCGGTCGAGCGGTACGGGGCCTGACCGGCCTGGGTCCAGACGATGGTGGAGCCGTCCGCCGCGAGCGCGACATGGCCGTCCTGGGCACCGGCCACCGGCTCCGCCTTGAAGCCGGTCCAACTGCGGCCGCCGTCGGTGGAGTAGGCGCCGTCCTGCGCGCCGCCCCGGCCGACGCGGACCATCATCGAGGGCTTGGACTGGGCGAAGTCGATGTCGGTGCTGTTGGTCATCATCGGGTTCGCCAGCCGTCCGGAGGGCACCTTGGTCAGGTCGTCGTGGCGGAAGCCGCCCTGGTCGCCCATGGAGGTGATGACGGTGGCGCCGCCGGGAGGAGCGATGACGTCCAGCAGCGCGGTCTCCTCCAGTCCCCGGGCTCCCATGCTCCAGTGGCTGGTACCGCCGCTGTCGGAGGCGCCCGCGTCCTTGCTGCGCAGGATGCCGTTGCCGGTGCCGTACAGCACGTGCCCGGAGTTGAAGGGATCGATGGCCAGGGCGGTCATCCAGTGCCCGGTGTGGGTGCCGACGTAAGGAGCGGCGGAGGCGTTGCGCACCGACTTGTCGGCCAGTGCCTTCCAGGTCGTGCCGCCGTCGGTGGTCCGGTAGATCTCGTCCTCCGGCCACCAGCGGCCGAGGGTGGTGACCATCACCGTGGAGGGCTTGCGCGGGTCGACGGCCAGACCGGAGAACCCGTAAGAGCCCCGGGACGGGGAGATGTTCCTCCACGCCCCGCTGGCCGGCGTGTACTTCCACACCGAGCCGCCCGTCACTCCGTTGGGTCCGAGGGCGTTGGTGTACGTCAGGTACAGGGAGCCGTCACCGGAAAGCACGCCGTGCTGCGGCATCTGGCCGGTGGGCTGCCCGGAGACGGCCTTCCAGGTGCTGCCGCCGTCGGTGGAGCGGTACAGGGAGGTGGACTTGTCGTTGACACCGACGTAGATCGTCTTGCTGCCGGCCGGTCCGTACGTCACGAACGAGATGCCCGCGCCACTGCTCGCCCCGTCCTTGACGGGGAACGAGGAGACCTGACGCCACGTCACGCCGTGGTCGGTGCTGCGCCACAGGCCGTTCTTGCGGCTGCCCAGCAGCAGGGTGCCGTGGTTGGCCGGGTCGATCACGAGCCGCTCGCCCGCCCCGCGGCCGTCCTCGTTGCCGCCCACCTTGAACGGCAGATCGGTGCGCTTGAAGGTGCGGCCCCGGTCCGTGGAGCGCAGGATCGCGCCGTTGCCCGCCCAGTCGTTGGTGTAGGTGCCCGCCATGAGGTAGAGCCGCTTGGGGTCGACGGGGTCGGTGGCGATCGAGTCGATGCCCAGCAGGTTCCAGTCCTTCTCGCCGATCCAGTCGGTCAGCGGGATCCACTGCTCGGCCCCGGTGTCCCAGCGGTAGGCGCCGCCCATGTCGGTGCGCGCGTACAGCAGGCCCTTCTCTTTCTGGTTGAACACCAGCCCGGTGACGTAACCGCCGCCCACCACCTGGGCGTTCTTCCACCTGTACGGTCCCGCCGCTGCCGTGGTCTGCGCACTGCCGGTACCGGCCGCCCGGGCCTCGGCCGTCTTCACCAGCTTCCACTGCTGGTTGGTGCTGCCGTGGCCGGGATACTGGATGACTGCCGCGCCCTCGGTCGTGGAGCCTGCCGAGACGTCCAGGACCTGGCCGCTCCTGCGCGAGGTGAGGGTGACGGCGTCGGAGCCGCTCACCTCGTCGATCCGCCACTCCTGGGAGGTGGAGGAGCTGTCGGTCTGCTGCTCGGCGCCAGCACCCTGAGTGGTCGAATTGCCCGCTATACCCAGCACTTTGCCGCTGTTGCGGTTCACCAGCTCGTAGTAGCCGTCCCCAGTGGGCCTCAGCCTCCACTGCTGGTTGGCGGTGTTCTGATCGGTCCACTGCTGGATCCGGGTGCCGTCGGCGGTGGAGAAGCCGTTGACGTCCAGCACCTTGCCGCTGCGCACGGAAACCAGTCGGTAGTAGGCATCGCCGTCGATCGTCGCGGCCTGCGAGTCCTCCTGCGCGAACAGGAGATACGGCACGACGGCGGCGGGTACGCCGAGCAGCACGGCGGTCGCGGTCCAGCGACGGCGGTGACGCCCGCGGCGCCCGCCGTTCGTGGGGTTGTTCATGGGGAGACGTTCTCCTTGCATACCGTTCACCGGAGGTGACGCGGATCCCGGCTCCGGAACGGCCGGATCCGACTCCTTGTGGTCACAGGCTCCTCAAAGGGTTGCCGCGAGCCGGGAAATTTTGGATCACTGCTCAGGTGCGAGCCCGAGCCTCTCTCGGCCGGCGAGGCGGAGCAGGACGGCGCACCCGGACTCCTGGTCGTCACGCCGTACGACACCAAGCCCCCGCAGGAAGGCAAGTACCGCCCCTGCATGGCCAACGCCGCCAGCCCCGAGCTGCCG
>NZ_JAKEIP010000135.1 GCF_021474425.1 Streptomyces muensis
AGCGTTCCACCAGGCGGCGGGTGATGGAGGGGGCGAGGAGCGCGTCGCCGGTGGTGACCAGACGTACCGCGGCCGCCAGGTGTTCCGGGGTGACGTCCTTGAGCAGGAAGCCGCTCGCCCCGATCGACAGGGCCGTATAGACGTACTGGTCCAGGTCGAAGGTGGTGAGCATCAGCACCCGGCGGTCCGGGGACTGCCCAAGGATGCGGCGGGTGGCCTCCAGGCCGTCCATCGTCGGCATCCGGATGTCCATCAGCACCACGTCCGGCGCCAGTTCGCGCGCCAGCGACACCGCCTCCGCGCCGTCCGCCGCCTCCCCGACCACCTCGATGCCGCGCGAGGTGAGGATCAGCCGGAAACCGGTGCGGATCAGCGTCTGGTCGTCGACGACCAGCACCCGGGGCGCCGTCACGGGCGGTCCATCGGGATGCGCGCCCGGACCCGGTACCCGCCGCCGAGCCGCCGACGGGCGTCCAGGTCACCGCCGTACACCGCGACCCGCTCCCGCAGCCCCAGCAGCCCGCGCCCCGTCCCCTGCCGTGCCATCGGCGGCGGGGCGTCCCCGGTCAGGACGCTCGGGCCGGTGCTGAGGACTTCCACGCGCAGCGCGTGGTCGGCGTAGCGCACGGTGACCTCGGCCTTGCCGCCGTCGCCGTGTCTGAGGGCGTTCGTGAGCGCCTCCTGGACGATGCGGTACGCCGTGACGGCGATGCCCTGCGGGAGCGGGCGGGGTTCGCCGGAGATACGGACCTCGACGGGCAGGCCCGCGAACGAGACCCGGTCGACGAGTTGGCCGAGCCGGTCGAGGCCGGGCTGCGGGGCGAGGTCGGCGGCGGTGTCGTCGACATGGCGCGGGCCGTCGGTCACGTCATCGGTCACGTCGTCCTCCTCGCCGCTCGGTGACGGGGTCAGCAGCCCCAGCAGATGCCGTAGGTCCGTCATCGCGCCCCGCCCCGCGTCCTCCACCGCCCGCAGCGCCGCCGCGGCCTCGTCCGGCATCGTGCCGAGCACCTCGCGGGCGGCACTGGCCTGGACGACCATGAGACTGACGGTGTGGCTGACGATGTCGTGCAACTCACGGGCGATACGGTCCCGTTCGGCCGCGACCGCGGCCCGCGCGGCGCGCTCCCGCTCCCGTTCCAGCAGCCAGCCGCGCTCCCCGACGGCGTCCCGCCAGCGGCGCCGGGTCCGCGCCAGCGCGACGGTCAGCACGAGTACCGCGGCACACGCCACCGCGAGCGCCACCACGAGGCCGTTCGTCTCCCAGTCCTCCCCCATGGGTTCACCCTGGCAGACGATCACAGACTCCGCATCGGCCTGTGGACGCAGGCCCTGCATCCACAGGATGAGACGAGCGACCGGATGCCATCCGGGGAGGGATGTCCCGGCCCGCCCCTGACTCGTAGCGTCCTGTCCATGGTCACTGAGGACAGCAGGGGAGAGGTCGTCGTACGGCTCGACGGCGTGCGCAAGGAGTACGGCGAGACGGCGGCGCTGGCCGGGGTGTCGCTGGAGATCCGGGCCGGGGAGGCGGTCGCGGTGATGGGGCCTTCGGGATGCGGGAAGTCGACGCTCCTGAACATGATCGCCGGGCTGGACCGGCCCACGGGCGGCGAGATCGTCGTGCACGGCGAGAACGTGGGGGAGTTGAGCGAGAAGGGACTCGCCCTGTACCGGCGGCGCCGGATCGGCATGATCTTCCAGTTCTTCAACCTCATCGACGACCTGTCGGCCCTCGACAACGTCGCCCTGGCCGCACAGCTGACCGGAACGCCCGCACGGCAGGCCCGGCGGCGCGCGCTGGAGCTGTTCGACGAGCTCGGCATCGCCGACCGGCAGCGCGCCTACCCCGCCGTGCTCAGCGGCGGTGAACGCCAACGCGTCGCCGTGGCACGGGCGTTGATGAACCGCCCGGCCCTGCTGCTCGCCGACGAACCGACCGGCGCCCTGGACAGCCGCTCCGGGGAACAGGTCATGGACCTGCTGCTCGACCTCAACCAGATCGGGCAGACACTCGTCCTGGTGACCCACGACGAGCATCTCGCCCGCCGCTGCGCCAGCCGGCTGATCGAGTTCGCCGACGGCCGGGTGACCGGCGAGCACACCCTGGAGCCGTCCGCATGAGGGCCGTATGGCGCGCCGCCCGCGCGGCGGTACGGCGGCGCAGGCTACAGACACTCGTCATGGCACTGGTCACCCTGACCTCGACGGCGGCCATGGTGGTCGCCCTCGGCCTGGTCGACGCGGCCTCCGCCCCCTTCGACAAGGCCTTCGACCGGCAGCGCGGCCCCCATGTCGTCGCCGCCTTCGACCCGGCCGAGGTCACCGACGCGCGGCTTGCCGAAGTGGCGCGCGAGCCCGGCGTCGAGGCCGCGGCCGGCCCCTACTCCCAGGCCACGGTCGAACTCCCCGACGGCAGCATGAGCTTCGGCCTCGGCACCGAGATCACGGTCGTCGGCCGCGCCGACCCCGAAGGCCCCGTGGACCGGCTGGACCTGTGGGCGGGCCGCTGGGCCACCCGGCCCGGCGAGGTCGTCCTGAACCGGCAGTCCGACTGGACGGCGGACGACCTCGGCAAACGGCTCCCGATGCCCCCGGGCGGCCCCGCCCTCACCGTCGTCGGGTTCGCCTTCGACCTGAGCCGCACCGCCGACGCCTGGGTCGCTCCCGAGCAGATCGACGCGCTGCGCCCGACCGCCACCCAGATGCTGTTCCGCTTCCCCGACGCCTCGACGGACGACCGGCTGCGCGCCCAGCTCGCCACCGTGACCGACGGTCTCCCGGCGGACGCGCTCACCGCCTCCCGGTCGTATCTCGCCCTGAAGCACCAGGTGAGCAGCTCGGCACGGGCGTACACGCCCTATCTGATGGCCTTCGGCGTCCTCGGCGTCGCGGTCGCGGTCCTCATCATCGCCAACGTGGTCAGCGGCGCCGTGATCTCCGGCTTCCGGCACATCGGCGTGCTCAAGGCGCTCGGCTTCACACCGGGGCAGGTGGTCGCCGTCTACCTGACGATGATCTCGGTGCCCGCCGTGCTGGGCTGTGCGCTCGGCACGGTCGTGGGCAACCTGCTCGCCCGCCCGTTCTTCGGGTTCGTGTTCACGGGCCCGGACGCCGGCGTCTTCCACGACACGGTCGGGCTCGCGCCCTGGATCAACGCCGTCACGCTGCTCGGCATGCCCGCCGTCTGCGTCCTCGCCGCGCTCGCCCCCGCGCTGCGCGCCCACCGGATGTCGGCGGCCCGGGCGATCAGCGCGGGCAGCGCACCGCGCGCCGGACGTGCCCTGGGCGTCCAGCGGCGGCTGGCCGGCAGCAGGCTGCCGCGCTCGGTGAGCCTGGGCATGGGCCTGCCGTTCGCCCGGCCGGGGCGCAGCGCCCTCACCCTCGCCGCCGTCGTCCTCGGCGTGACCACGGTGACCTTCGCGACCGGGCTGGCGACGACGATGACCCGGTTCGGCGAGGCCGGGCGGGACGCCTACCAGGTCACCGTGTACGCCTCGAACTTCAAGGACGGCAAGGAGATCAGGCCGAGCCACGACGACCGTGGACTCGTGGCGCTGCTCGCCGGGCTGCCCGGGGCGGCCGAGATCACCGCCCGGGCCTCCGTCGACGTACGCCTCACCGGCTCCGCGCACCCGGTGATCCTCGAAGGACGTCGTGGTGACCGTCCCCGGCTGGACAGTGTGCTCACGGACGGCCGCTGGACGCGCGGCGGCGGCGAGATCGTGGCCGGGTCGGCCTTCTTGCGGCAGAACGGCGTACGGGTCGGTGACCGGGTCGGCCTGGAGAAGGGCGGCAGGACCGAACGGGTGCTGGTCGTCGGGGAGTTCATGGAGAGCAACGCCCGGGTCGTGATCGCCGACTGGCCGACGCTGACGGCCCTGGCCCCGGACGAGAAGCCCATCGCCTACCACGTCCGACTCCGCGACGGCGCCGACCCGGCGGCCTACGCCCGCGCGGCCCGGGCCGCCGACCCCGGGATCACCCCGGACCTGCGAGGCGGGAACTCGATCACCCGGACCATCATCGGCTCCGCCACCGCCCTCACCCTGATGCTCGCCGTCGTCGCCGCACTGGGCGTCTTCAACACGGTCGTCCTCAACACCCGTGACCGCAGGCGGGACTTGGGCATGCTGAAGTCGATCGGCATGACACCGCGACAGGTCACGGTGATGACGGTGACGTCGATGGCGGTCCTCGGCGCGATCGGCTCCCTGCTCGGTGTCCCGCTGGGCATGGCCGGCCACCACCTGGTGATCCCGCGCATGGCGGGCGCCGTCGACCTCACCCTGCCCGCCTACATGACCGACGTCTGGCGGGCCCCGGCCCTGGCCGCACTCGCCCTCGCGGGGATGATGATCGCGGTGCTGGGCGCGCTGGTCCCGGCACGGCGGGCGGGGCGGCTGACGGTGGCCGAGGTGTTGCGCAGCGAGTGAGGCGACGGCTCCCGCGTGGGGCGGTGATCAGCCGATCGGCGCGTACAGCACCCCCAGCTTGTCGACCTCGGCACCGGCCCGCCCCGTGAAGCCGACGATCTGCCAGCCGGACGGTGCCGTGAAGGTCCTGGCGTCCGAGGTCGCCGTACCGGAGGCCGGCGTGCGGCCCTTGTCGGTGGTGAAGGCCGCCGAGAAGATCCGGGTACGGCCGTCCTTCTGGCCCTGCGTCAGCTTGACGGAGGTGAGGTGCTCGCCGGAGGCCAGGGTCAGGGACGTCGCGGTGCCGCCCGTGCCGCCGTGGGTGAGGGCCGCGCCGCCGTCGTGCGTGAGGGAGACCGCGTCCAGGCGGGAGGCGCCGCGCAGGGTGAGGGTGCGGGGCGAGGGGGTGGCCGGGAGGTCGTCGGCGTCGTTGAAGGCCGTGCCGTGCGGGCCGCCGAAGAAGTCGCTCGCCCTCAGGGACGGGTCGAGGGTGTAGGAGAAGTCGACGGCGTGCGGGAAGTGGTCGGAGAGGTTGCCGCCCGCGGAGTCCAGGAACGACGCCCAGTCGTTGTTGTACCGGGTGGCGTCGAGCTTCAGGAGCTCGCTGCCGCGGTAGAGGACCTTGTCGACGACCTCGCAGGTGTTCGGCGGCGCCGACGTCGGGCACAGCAGCGCGTCCGCGCCCTGCGTCGGCCGGACACCGCCCCTGGCCAGCTGCACCCACGCGTCGGTCAGGCCGTTCTCGTCGGCGAGGGTGCGGATGTTGTCGCCGCTGCGGGTGTACCGGGTGTTGGTGTCGCCCATGACGATGACCGCGTTGCCGGACGAGTTCGCCTGGATGAAGTCCGACAGCTGCTCGACGTTGGCGCGCCGGGCGGCGAGCGCGGCGTCGTCGGAGTCGGCGTTGGTGTGGACGTTGTAGAGGTCCACGAAGACGCCCTCGGCGAGGCGGACCCGGGCCAGCGAGAAGCCCTTGGGGGTCAGGCAGTTGGTGCCGGTGCAGTTGTTCCACTTCACCCGCTCGAAGTCCTCGAAGGGATGGTCCGAGAGGGTGTTGAGACCGTCGCCGAAGGGCACACCGCCGCTGGTCGCGGTGCGGTACGGGTGGTTGTCGCCCGCGTACAGGGCCGCGTGGTAGTTGAAGTCCTCCTGGACGTTCACGATGTCGTACGCCGCCAGCCGCGGCGAGATCAGCGGGGTGTTCTTCTCCGGGTTGCCGGAACTCAGGCCTTCCGGCAGGCCCGCGACGTTGTACGTCAGGACGTTGAAGGTACCGCTGGTGGCGGCCGCCGCGGGGGCCGACCCGGTGGTGGCGAGGCCGGTGACGGCCAGTGCGGCGGCGGCGAGCGTACCGATCAGTCTTCTCATGGTGGGGGCGTCTCCGATGAGCGACGAAGAAGGTGAGCGCTGTTCAGTTTCGATGTCAACAAGAGTGACGTACAAGGGCTGTTGGGGGAACAGTGAGGGACGTGGCGTTCCGCCGTGTTCGGGGCGCCCGGTGGTCACCCCCTGGTCGTTCAACGTTCATGTTTCGCCTTGATCCTCCACAGGCGGCGCAGCAGCGCCGCAGGAGGCAGCCGCGGAAGGCAGCGGCATCGGGAGGCGTTTCATGGGACAGGGGCACGCGCACGGCCATCATCACCACCACGGACCCGGCCATGGTCACCGTCATGGCCCCGACCACTCGCACGACGTGGCGGTGCCCGCCCTGCCCGCCGCCTTCGACACCTCCGTGCCCGACGAGGCCCTGACCCCCGAACAGCAGTCGCGCCGCACGCTGCTGCGCCGGACGGGCCTGCTGGGCGCCGCTCTGGCCACCGCGGGCGTCGCCGGCCCGACCGCGGCCGCCGCCGCGACGCCGGCCCCCTCCGCGGTCCCCGCCTTCGGCGGCCGGCGCACGCATGGCTTCCTGTGGCTGGCCGGTGACCACCACATCCACACCCAGTACAGCAACGACGGCAAGTACCGCGTCGTCGACCAGGTCCGCCAGGGCGCCAGGCACGGTATGGACTGGCTGGTCATCACCGACCACGGCAACGAGACGCACGCCAAGATCGGTGTGGAGAAGGTCAACCCGGACATCCGCGAGGCCCGGGACGCCTACGAGGACACCCTCCTCTTCCAGGGACTGGAGTGGAACATCCCGGCCGCCGAACACGGCACGGTCTTCGTCCACCCCGGCAAGAACGAGGTCTCCGTCCTCAAACAGTTCGAGACCGACTACGACGGCGGCGTGCGGAAGGCGACCGACTCGACGCCCGCCAACGAGGCCCTCGCCATCGCGGGCCTCGACTTCCTTGCCGAGCAGGTCCGGCGGCGCAAGGTCAAGGACATCCTGATGCTCGCCAACCACCCCGCGCGCAAGGGCATCGACTCGCCCCACGAGATCCGCGCCTGGCGCGACGCCACGGACCGGCGCCACCAGATCGCCGTCGGCATGGAGGGCGCGCCCGGCCACCAGGCCGCCGGCATCGAGAAGTCCGTCGGCATGGGTCGCGCCCGCGGTCTCTACGACGGCAGCCCGGGCGCCAACTCCTTCGCCGGTTACCCGCTGGAGAGCTACCGCACCTGGGGTGGCTTCGACTGGATGACCGCCACCGTCGGCGGCCTGTGGGACAGCCTCCTCGCCGAGGGCAAGCCCTGGTGGATCACCGCCAACTCCGACTCCCACAACGTCTACACGGACACCGCGAAGCGCGGCGGCCCGGACAGCGACTACCTGGCCAACGGCAAACACACGGACCCCGTCTACAGCGGCCAGATCGACCTCACCGAGGGCGACTACTGGCCCGGCCAGTACAGCCGTACGCACGTCGGCGCCGACGGCTTCTCCTACGCCGCCGTCATGGAAGGCATCCGGGCGGGCCGCGTCTGGGTCGACCACGGGCAGCTGATCAGCGCCCTCGACGTCCGGGTGCGCGGCGGCCGCCGCTGGGCCACGCTCGGCGGCGCGCTGCACGTCCGCAAGGGCACCGACGTCACGCTGACGGTCGACGTGGCGATGGCCGGCGGCCCCAACTGGGCCGGTTTCGTCCCGAAGCTGGCCCGTGTCGACGTCATCCAGGGCGACGTGACCGGCCCGGTCGCCGACAAGGACACGTTCACCGCGCCGACGGCGAAGGTGGTCAAGTCGTACGAGGTGAACAAGTCGACCGGCACGGTCCGTCTCACCTACGACCTCGGCAGGGTCGACCGCCCCGTCTACGTCCGTCTGCGCGGCACCGACGGCAACCGCACCGCCGTCGGCCCGATGGGTGCCGCCGTCGACCCGGCCGGCCCGGCCATCGACGTCGTCGGCGACGCCGACCCCTGGCGCGACCTGTGGTTCTACTCCAACCCGGTGTGGGTCCTGCCCTCATGACACCGTACGTCCTGACGGTGGACGCGGACGTCCGGGACCTCCGCACGGCCGACCGTCTGCTCCATGCGCTGGCGGCCGAACTCGCCCTCCCCGAGGGTGTGTTCGGCTGCACCCACCTGGTGCGGGGCGAGCGCCCGCGCGTGGCCCTCTCCCTCACCCTCCCGTCCGAGTCGCTCCTGCGTACCGCCCAGGAGCGACTCATGGCCGCAGGACACCAGGTGTCGCCGGGGGCACCGGACGCGGAGGGCCGGGCGGTGCTCTACCCGGGCGTCTCGGCGCTGACCGGCACGCTGACGATCGCGGACGTCCTGGCCCGCTCGGCGATCGACCGCGTGACGGTCCTGGGCACACCGGGCCAACCGGCCCCGGACACAGCCCTGGTGACGAGCGACCACGTACGCCCCGCCTGGCAGTCCGACGAACTCGTCCTGACCACCATGCCCGCGGTGGGCGGCACCCTGGTGCCCTTCGAGGTACCGGATCCCACACCGTGCTGCGCCGACCACTGAGGGGGCAGCCCGGACCGTGACCGGCCGGCGTCGTGCCTCATATCGTCGGATCGGTCACCCCGGCGGGTGGAACTCTGCGGCCCAGTAAGCCGATTCACTGGCCAGCCGTCCCAAGGCGCCGTCCGTGTATACGGACGCTGGCGCCATGTCCATCATTGATTCCCTACGGGGAGCATCACGCGCCCTGGCCACCCTGGTCATGGCGCTGGCGTGCGTCGTCGCCGTACCGCACGGCGCGTACGCCGCACCCGGTGACCTGGACCCCGCGTTCGGCACCGGAGGACGGGTCACCATCCCGACCGCCACCCAGGCCGAGGGCGAGGACGTGGCCGTCCAGCCCGACGGCAGGATCGTCTCGGTCGGGTGGGAACAGCGCTTCGGCGCCGATTTCGCTCTGACGCGGCACAACACCGACGGCAGCGTCGACACCTCCTTCGGCGGCGGCGACGGTGAGGTGCTGACCGATTTCGAGGGCGGCGACGACGTGGCCCAGGGGGTGGCGCTCCAGTCCGACGGGAAGATCGTCGTGGTCGGCCGTCACCAGGAGACCGACGACGAGAACGCCGGCTGCTGCTGGTTCACGGTGGCCCGCTACGACGCCGACGGCAGCGTCGACACCTCCTTCGGGGGCGGCGACGGATGGGTCAGTCCCGGTCTGGCCGGCGGGGCCGAGGACTCGGCCGGTGTCGCGGTTCAGCCCGACGGGAAGATCGTCGCCGCGGCCTTCGCCGGCGGCTCGTTCGCGGTCGTCCGGTACCTCCCCGACGGCAGCCCGGACAGCGCCTTCGGCGGCGGTGACGGCGTGGCCGTGACCTCGTTCGCCGAGGTGGGCGGTGCGGTCCCGCGGGACATGGCCCTCCAGTCCGACGGGAAGATCGTCGTGGTCGGCTACGCGGGCGCGACCTCCTTCGACTACGCCCTGGCCCGCTACAACCCCGACGGCAGTCTCGACACCACCTTCGGCGGCGACGGCAAGGTCACCACGGACCTGGGCGGCTACAACTTCGGCGAGACCGTCGTGGTGCAGTCCACCGGCAGAATCGTCATGGCGGGATGGGGCGGCGACGACTTCACACTGGTCCGCTACAACCCCGACGGCAGCCGTGACGGAACGTTTGGCACCAACGGTGTGGTGACCACCGACTTCGGCACCAGCTCCGCCGTGTACGACCTCATGCTCCAGCCCGACGACCTGATCGTCGCGGGCGGCGCAGCGGGCGGCGACTACGCGCTCGCCCGCTACCACGCCGACGGCACCCTCGACACCGGCTTCGGCACCAACGGCCGTACCACCACCGACTTCGGCAACGGCGACCGGGTGAGAAGCCTCGCCCTCCAGTCCGACGGCAAGATCGTCGCCTTCGGCTACAACAACGACAGTCTGCGCGCCCTGGCCCGCTACCTCGGCGGCGTCGGCACCCCGCCGCCGCCCCCGCCGCCCGCCGGCGTCGACCTGTCCGTCACCAAGACCGGCACCGGCACGGTCAGCATCGGCGACCGAGCCACGTACACCGTGACGGTCACCAACAACAGCACCACGACCTCGGCCACCGGCATCACCCTCACCGACACGATCTCCGGCCCCGCCGCCACCGTCATCTCGGCCACCCCGGGCCAGGGCACCTGCACCACCTCCGCCACCGGCGCGACCTGCGCTCTCGGTACCCTCGCCGCCGGCGCCCGCACCACCGTGACGGTCGTCGTCGAACCCAGGGCCACGGGAACCCTCACCGACCGGGCCACCGTGAGCGCGGCCCAGAGCGACCCCGACACCGCCAACAACACCACGACGTCCCCGACCACGGTCAACAACTCCCGCGGCTGCACCCGCATCGGCACCAGCGGCAACGACAGCATGTCCGGCACCAGCGGCACCGACGTCATCTGCGGCCTCGGCGGCGCCGACACGATCAACTCCGGCTCCGGCACCGACACGGTGTACGGCAACTTCGGCAACGACCGTGTCGACGGCGGCCTGGGCAACGACACCCTCAACGGAGGTCCCGGCAACGACAACCTGATCGGCAACTACGGCAACGACAGCCTGAACACCGTCGACGGTGTCTCGGGCAACGACACCGCCAACGGCGGCTTCAACACGGACACCTGCACGACGGATCCGGGGGACACCCGGATCAGCTGTCCGTAGGCACCCTCACCGGCCGGCACCCTCGGGTGCCGGCCGGCCCTGTCATCCGTTCACCCCCGAGTAGTGCCCCAGCGCCCACCGCCACAGCCACCGCGCACCGAGATACGCCACCAGCCCCAGCAGCGGCGAGGACGCCGCCAGCCAGTACGGGACGGACGTGTCGTGGCCCGTCAGGACCGCGGCCGGGAAGTACGCGACGAAGGCGAGCGGGAGGGCGAACGTGAGGAAGCCGCCGACCGCCTTGGGCAGGACGTTCAGCGGGTAGCTGCCGAAGGTGCCGAGGAGCTCCTCCAGCCAGCGGCCCCAGTAGTCGGCGGCGGGATAGCGCAGGCACGCGGCGGCCACGGCCGTGAACAGGGCCGCCTCCAGCAGCATCCCGCCGAGCACCGCGGCGATCAGGTAGGAGACCCGGCCGGCCGACCAGTCCAGGGTGCTGCGGCTGAGCGCGCCCGCCATCAGGCCCGCCGCGACCGTCAGATCGCCGATCGCGTTGGTCGGGAAGTAGGCGAGCTGGACCTGGCGGTGCACGGGCATCGGACGCAGCAGATAGATGTCGATCCTGCCCTCCTGGACCTGTCGGCCGATGAAGTGCATCCGGCCCAGGAACAGCACGAACAGACCGTGCGCGAGCATCCGGACCGCCGGGATGAGCAGGACGTCGGAGCTGTCCCAGCCGCCCATCCCGGTGAACCGGGCCAGCAGCACCGTCGCGAACACGATCACCGACATCTGCCAGATCGCGCCGATCGCGATGTTCAGCAGGAACTCGGTGCGGTACTCCATCGAGGAGCGGATGTTGAGCAGCGAGATGCGCCACACCAGGCGCAGAGCCTTCAGCGACATCTCAGCCTCCCTGCGAGATCACGCGCCGCGCGGCCAGCCGCCACACCCACCGGGTGAACAGCGCCAGCACGACGACCCAGGCCGCCTGGATGGCCAACTGGGCGCCCACGTCGGACAGTTCGATGCGGCCGACGTAGATCGACAGCGGCACGTTCAGCGTCGCCTGGAAGGGGAGGAAGGCGCTCAGCGTGATGAACCAGTCCGGGAAGAACCACAGCGGCGCGTACACCCCGGACAGCAGATTCTGCGCGAAGATCAGGATCAGCATCGCGGAGTTGTTGCGGATGGTGAAGAAGCAGAGCTGGTCGAGCAGCAGCATGACGTAGTGCAGGACCCACTGGCCCAGCAGCAGGCTCACCGCGAACACCCCCGCCACGGCCGCCGACCCGGGTGGCTCCACGACGCCCGCGGCCAGGCAGACCACGTAGCCGAACAGGGCCCACGCCAGGCCGTACACCTGCTCGCCGAGCGCGCGCAGCGCGTAGTAGCGCTGAGGTGGCAGCGGGCGCAGATACCAGTAGACGATCGTGCCGAAGTGCATGTGCTGCAGCACCGTGTCCCGGCCCGCGTACTGGTCCAACTCACGCAGCCGGGAGGCCAGCACGGCCAGTACGGCGAAGGTGACCGCCTGGTCACGGGTGAGCCCGGCGGTCGTACCGGTGTGGGAGTACAGACCGCGCCACAGCGACGCCACCAGGACCACCTGCACGGTCAGCCGGAGCAGGACGGCCGTCATCCGGGGCGGCGTGTGCAGTTCACCGAGCGGCGTGACGCGGGCGACGCGCCAGCCGTGCAGTACGGCGGCCATCTCAGGCTCCCTCCGCCACCGGCCCGGCATGGACGTACGCGGCCCGCATCACGTCCTCCAGGTCCGCCTCGTCGAGCGCCAGGTCCGTCACCTCGTACCGCTCGATGACCCGCTTCAACGCCTGGTGCACCGTCGGCGCGTCGGGGCCGTCCGGGCCGAAGACGGCCTTCCGGCCCTCGCGCCGCAGCAGCGCGATCCCGGGCAGGGAGCCGACCTCGGTGTGCGGGTCGGCGAGCGTCACCCGTACCTGCCACGTCGAGCCGAACTTGCGGCGGATCTCGTCGAGCGTGCCGTCCAGCACGAGCCGGCCGTGGTTGATCAGCACGACCCGCTCGGCGAGCCGCTCGACCTCCGTCATGTCATGGGTGGTGAGCAGGACCGTACGGCCGCGCTCCTCCACCTGGTGCCGCAGGAACTCCCGCACCTGTTCCTTGACCACCACGTCCATGCCGATGGTGGGCTCGTCGAGGAAGACGACCGGCGGGTCGTGCAGCAGGGCGGCGGCCAGGTCGGAGCGGACACGCTGGCCGAGGGAGAGGTGGCGGACCCGGGTGTCCCAGAAGGAGGAGAGGTCGAGCAGGTCGTCGAACTCCCGCAGCCGCGCCGCGTGTTCGGCCTTCGGCACCTCGTAGATGTCCCGCAGGATCGCGAACGACTCGCGTACCGGGAGGTCCCACCACAGCTGGGTGCGCTGCCCGAACACGGTGCCGATGTTGCGGGCGTTGCGCTCACGTTCCTCGTACGGCACGACCCCGGCGACCCGGGCCTCGCCCGCCGTCGGCGTGAGGATGCCGGTGAGCATCTTGATGGTGGTGGACTTGCCGGCGCCGTTCGGGCCGAGCAGGGCGAGGAGTTCGCCGCCGGCGACGGAGAACGACACGTCGGACACGGCGTGCTTGGCGACCTTCTCCGGGTTGACCAGGGAGCGCAGCGCACCGGCGAAACCGGGGCGGCGGACGGTGGTGTGGAAGGTTCGGGACAGACCGCGAACCTCGATACTGCCAATCAAGCGGCATCAACTCCCTTGCTGTGAACGCAAAGCACGGCCGGCCGGCATCGCTGCCGACCGGCCGCCCACGACCCTCCGAACGCTCTCGGAAAGTCGATCAATCGGTCAATCCATTTACCGTCTTCTCACTCCGTGGTCGAGAACACGAACGAGAACTCGGCCGGCTCGGCCTTCAGGAAGTACCGCGGCAGCGGGCCCGGACCGCAGGACTGCGAGCCGATGCCGTGCTGGCCGTGGTCGAGGTTGACCCAGACGGTGTCGCCCGGCGTGAGGTCGGTCAGATGCCGGGCGGCGTCCAGCTGCTCGTTGGTCCAGCGGCGTGCGCTGAACCAGAACTCCGGGTCGCCCTCGATCCGCAGCCCGCCGAGCTCCACCCAGCGCACGTCGGCGCGGGCACCGTTCTCCTGCGGGCGGACGTACGGGGTCTGGAGCTCGTCGACGGTGGACTGCCAGCGGCCGACCATCGACGCCGTCCGGGTGTCCGGGTAGGCCTCACCGGGACCGCCGCCGAACCACCGCACGGCATCCGCCTGCGCCAGCCCGAACCGGACACCGAGCCGCGGCAGCGGCACAGTCCAGTCGCCCTCCGGTGTCACGGACACGGTCAGCCGCAGCCGCTCGCCGTCGGAGGTCCAGCGGTACACCGTGGCCAGCCCCACCTCCCAGGCGGCGGGCGCCACCCGGGTCCGCACGGTCAGCGCGTCGTCGCCGAGCTCGACGGCGTCCAGACGGTGCCGCATGCGGTGCAGTCCGTACTTGCGCCACAGCATCCCGAAGCGGGTGTCCGTCTGCCATTCGGCGCCGTCGTCGTTGTCGGTGGGCGCCCGCCACACGTCCAGCCGAGGTGCGGTCACCTCGACACCGCCGATGGTCTTCAGCGCTCCGGTGCGGGCGTCGAAGGAGGCCGGGCCGAGGGTGATCAGGCGATCACTCGCGGCGGGCCGGTCGCTCGCGGCCACGGCCGGCGACTGCCGTGCGGACACGGGGAACTGACCCCAGGCGACCACATGGTCCTTCGGCGCCCACGCCGTCCCGGACGCCAGCACCGCCCGTACGGTCCACTGCGTCTCGCCGCCGCTCTCGTGGGAGGGCGGCTCCGGCAGCTTCACGTCCGCCGACTCGCCGGGCGCGAGAGCCGGCACCGACAGGGCGCCCGCCTCGACCGTCTCGCCGTCCACCTGGTACGACCACTCGAACGCGAGTGCCGACAGGTCGGCGAAGTCGTACTTGTTCGTCACGCGTACGGTGCCGTCCGCGCCGTCGCCCTCGATCCGGACCGGCTCGATGACCTTCTTGTACTCGACGAGCCCGGGGGAGGGCCTGCGGTCCGGGAAGATCAGCCCGTCGCAGACGAAGTTGCCGTCGTGCAGCTCCTCGCCGAAGTCACCGCCGTAGGCGTAACCCAGCTCGGGGTGCTTGACGCCGTGGTCGATCCACTCCCAGATGAAACCGCCCTGGAGCCGGTCGTGGGCCTCGAACAGCCGCTGGTAGTCGGCGAGTCCGCCGGGGCCGTTGCCCATGGCGTGCCCGTACTCGCACTGGATGAAGGGAAGCTCACGCCGCTTGTGCGTGCCGCCGTCCAGGCGCTGCCCGATCTTCTCGACCTCGTCGTGGAAGGCGTACATCCGCGAGTACACGTCGGTGTCCCGGCAGTCCCAGTCGCCCTCGTAGTGCACCAGCCGCTCGGGGTCGCGGCCGTGGATCCACTCGGCCATCGCGGTGAGCCCGCGTCCGGTGCCGGCCTCGTTGCCCAGCGACCAGAAGACGATCGACGGGTGGTTCTTGTCGCGCTCGACCATGCGGGCCGCGCGGTCCAGCAGGGCCGGGGTCCAGCGGTCGTCGTCGACGGGGTTGTCCCGCCAGGCCTGCTCGGTGAAGCCGTGGGTCTCCAGGTCGCACTCGTCGATGACCCACAGGCCCAACTCGTCGCACAGGTCCAGGAAGGCCGGGTGCGGCGGGTAGTGCGAGGTGCGCACCGCGTTGAGGTTGTGCCGCTTCATCAGCAGCACGTCCTCGCGCATGGTCGCGAGGTCCAGCGCGCGGCCCTTCTCGGGGTGCCACTCGTGCCGGTTGACGCCCTTGAAGAGGATCGCCTTGCCGTTGACCTTGATCAGGCCGTCCTCCAGGACGACCGTACGGAAGCCGATCCGCAGCGGCACGCGTTCGCCGGCGGTGATCAGCTCGCCGTCGTACAGCTTCGGCGTCTCCGCCGACCACGGCTCGACCGCGACCGTCACCGGCTCCCCGGTGGCGACATCGATGTCGAGGGCGGGCACGGACACCCGCCCGTCGACGTCGGAGTCGACGCGCAGGGTGCCCTCGCCCGTGGTGTGGTCGTAGGAGGCGTGCACGAAGAAGTCGCCCGCGCTGCCCGTCGGACGGTGCAGCAGGGTGACGTCACGGAAGATGCCCGGCAGCCACCACTGGTCCTGGTCCTCCAGGTAGGAGCCCGCCGACCACTGGTGGACACGGACCGCGAGCACGTTGCCGGCCGGCTTCAGCAGCTCGCCGACCGCGAACTCGTGCGGCAGCCGGGAGCCCTTGAACTCGCCGAGCTCCGTGCCGTTCAGCCAGACCCGGGCACAGGACTCGACGCCGTCGAAGCGCAGGACGGCGCCGCCGTCGGCCGGCCAGTCGGCGGGCAGGTCGAAGACCCGCACATGGTCACCGGTCGGGTTCTCGGTCGGTACGTGCGGCGGGTCGACCGGGAACGGGTAGAGGTGGTTGGTGTAGATGGGCGAACCGAACGCGCCGTCGCCCTGGAGGACCCAGTGGCCGGGGACCGTGACCTCGGCCCAGTCCCCGGCGTCGTACCCCTCCTCGGCGAACGACTCGTCCTCGGCGTCGGCGGTCGCCGACAGCCGGAAGCGCCAGCTGCCGTTGAGGGACAGGGACTTCGCGTCCGAGGAGGCGTACCAGGCGCGGGGCGCGAGGGCCCCGCGGCCCGGGGAGACGTCCTCGACGTAGTCGACGGAGGGGGTGGTGCGGAAAGACATCGGTCTCCAGCTCTTGAGAGGAAGGCGTCAGCCCTTGATGCCGGTCTGTGCGATCCCCTGCACCAGCCAGCGCTGGAGGAAGAGGAACACGAACACCAGGGGCAGGATGGAAACGGCCGTCGCCATGAAGATCATGTGGAAGACGACGGTCTGGTTGGTCATATAGCTGGACAGCGCGACCTGCACGGTCCACGAACTGGGATCCTGCCCGATGACCAGCGGCCACAGGAAGGCGTTCCAGCCCGCGATGAAGGTGATGGTCGCCATCGCCGCGAAGAAGTTCAGCGAGTTGGGGACGACGACACGCCAGTACGCGCCCCAGTAGCCCAGGCCGTCCATGCGTGCCGCCTCCTCCAGTTCCTTGGGGAACCCCAGGAAGTACTGCCGAAAGAGGAAGCAGGTGAAACCACTGAACAGGCCCGGGATGATCAGACCCCGGTAGGTGTCCACCCAGCCGAGCGAGGAGACCAGCACGAAGCTCGGCACGAAGGTCACCGCGGTCGGGACCATCAGGGTGCCGAGGACCGCGTAGAACACCTTGTTGGCGTGCTTGTACGGGATGCGGGCCAGGCCGTAGCCGGCCAGCGAGCACACCAGCAGGACGCCGACGGTGTGCAGGGTGGCCACGACCGCCGAGTTCCACAGGGACTGGGCGAAGGGGACCGTCTCGTCGCTGAACAGCTCGCTGATGTTGCCCCACTGGATGTCCGTGGGGAAGAACTTCCAGTTCTCGCCGGTGATCTCGGCGTCGGTGGACAGCGCGTTGCGGACGAGGATGTAGAACGGGATCAGGAAGAGGAAGGCGGCGACGCCGGTGGCGATGTAGAGGCCGGTGGAGCTCATCACGCCGCCGCGCCTGACCCGGCTGGGCGTGTCCGACCTCGGTGCGGACTTGCGCACCTTGGGGATGGTGGTGGTCACTTGGACTCGTCCCCCTTTCCGAAGCCCATGATCTTGCCCTGGAGCAGGGTCACGGCACAGATCAGCACGGTCAGGATGAGGGCGCCCGCGCTGCCGGCGCCGTAGTCCTGGCTCTCGCCGAGGGCCTTGTAGTACAGCTCGACGAGCGGCGGGCGGCCCCAGGTGGTCTTCGACAGCAGGTTGAAGAACTCGTCGAAGGCCTGGTAGGCGGCGACGAGCAGCAGCAGGATCACCGCGGTGGACGTAGCGCGCAGCTGGGGCAGGGTGATGTACCGGAAGGTCTGCCAGCCCGACTTGGCGCCGTCGATGGCGGCGGCCTCGTACAGCTCGTCCGGGATGTTCTGCAGGGCGGCGATGAACAGGATCATGTAGAAGCCGGACTGCAGCCACAGCCGGGCGGTCACGATGACCAGCCAGTACCAGGGCGGGTTCGGGTCGATCAGCCAGGCGATGTTCTCGACCCCGAACCAGCCGAGGACCGTGTTCATCAGGCCGAAGCGGACGCCGCTGAAGATGGACATCTTCCAGATGAGGGCCGCGGCGACATAGCTGACCGCGGTCGGCAGGAAGAAGACCGAGCGGAAGAACGCCCGCATGAAGCGCATCCGGTTCACCAGCAGGGCCAGACCCAGCGACAGCGCCCAGGTGGTGGGCACGATGAACGCGGCGAAGACGGTGAAGGTGCCGAGCGAGCCGACGAAGTCGTCGTTCGTCAGCATGTACTTGTAGTTGTCGAACCCGACGAACTTGTCCGGTGTGACGGTGAAGCGGGCCTCGAAGAAGCTGAGCCACAGGCTCCAGAGGATCGGCGCGTAGACGAAGATCGCCAGGCCGATCAGGAACGGCCCGGTGAAGAGCCAGAAGGTGAAGGTGGGGCTGCCCCGCAGACCCCGCCGCGGCTTGGCCGGGGAGGCCTTCGCCGTGGCGGAGCTCGCGAGGTCGAGCTTGGTGGTCGTCGACATGTCGTGGTCCGTCCCGCGGCCTATCCGAACAGCTTCTTGAGCTCGCGGTTGACGGCCGTGTCACACCTGTCGAGGGCCTTCTCCGGGTCCATGTTCTTGCGGACGCAGTTGGCGAAGACGTCCTCGAAGGCGGTGCGCATGGCCTGGGTCCAGCCGATGTTGTCGAAGTGCCCGAACTCGTTGAAGAGACGGACGCCCTCGGCGGCGTTGCCCGACTTGAGCTTGTCGGCCTCCTTGGCGAGCGAGGCGCGCGGCGGGATGTGGAAGCCGTAGGAGGTGGCCCAGTCCTCCTGGTACTCCTTCTGGTCGATCCACAGCCACTTGACGTACTCCTTGGCCGCGTCGACGTTCTTGCCCTTGGCGTTGACGAACATCGACCAGCCGCCGTTGTAGACCGACTGCTTGCCGTTGTCCGTGACCTTCGGGAAGGGGAAGACCCCCCAGTCGTCGCCGAGCGCGTCCTGGATCGCCGGCATCGCCCACATGCCGCAGAACTGGATGGCGCACAGGCCCTGGTTGAACGAGGAGGGGTCCCACGACTCGGTCGGGGCGCCGAGGAGGAGGTTGCCGCTGGTGAACAGCGTGCGCATCTTCTTCAGGCCCTCGACGACGCCGTCCGTGTGATAGGCGATCTGGTTCTTCTCGTCGAGGTGCTGGGCGCCCGCCGACCAGATCAACGTGTCGTTGACGCTGTGCAGGTCGTTGCCCATGTACAGGCCCTTGACCTTGCCGGTGGTGAGCTTGTCGGCGGCCTCCATCAGCTCGTCGAGCGTGGTCGGCACGTCGACCTTGGCCTTCTCCAGCATCGACTTGCGGTAGAAGAAGAACTGCGGGTCGTCGATCATCCGGACGCCGTATATCTTCCCGTCGACCGTGTGCGACTTGATGTCGGCCGGATTGAAGTCGTCCTTGACCGGGTCGATGATGTCGGTCAGGTCCGCCACCTGGCCGCTCTTGACCATCTGGATCTGCGGGTGGAACTCGAAGAGATCCGGCGCGTTGTCGGTCAGCAGGGCCGAGAAGAGCTTGCTCTCGAAGTCCGCGCTGGTGATCCACTGCGTGGTCACATTGGCTTCCTTGTACGCCTTCGCGTACCGCTTGATGGCCTGCTCGGTGCCCGCCTCGCCGTAGGCGTGGAACATCTGCACGAGGTTGGTGCCCGAACCGGACCCGCCACCGCGGCCGTTGTTGCCGCCGCACGCGGCGAGCCCGCCGGCGGCGGCCAGACCGAGCGCGGCCCTCAGTGCGGTGCGGCGGTCGAAGTTCCTGTTGCTCAATGCCGACATGCTGACGTCCTTGTCTCGAGTACGGCTTGCGGCTCTGGGCCCGTTGCCTGTGGCTGGTGCGGCTCAGCGCCAGTTGGCTCAAAGGGGGTTGCGGTGCGGGACGTTAACCTTCGGCTAAGGCTTCGGCAAGGGGTTGGACGAAGTCTGTGCGAAGCGTTGTGCAACGTTCGGCATACCGGACGTGACGGGGGTGCTAGGAAGGCGGTGCGGTACGGCCCCTGGCGGGCACGGCGGTCCGCTTTGCCTGCCTCTGTCCCACGGACTGCAAGGCGCCCTCCAGCGCGAACGTGGCCGCGCCCAGGCAGACCGGGTCGGTGGGGATCGGGGAGAGGACGATCCGGGTGGCGGCCATCGGCCGGGGCAGCGCGTGCCGGGCGACGGCCTCGCGCACCTCGGTGACCAGGGGCTCGCCCAGGGCGGTCGCGACCCAGCTGCTGAGCACGACCACCTCCGGGTTGAACAGGTTGACCAGATCCGCGATGCCCGCGCCGAGGTAACGGACGGTGTCGCGAAGCGCCTTGAGCGCCACCGGGTCGCGTCCCCGCAGTCCACGGGCGAGCGCGTCGATGGTGGCCGTCTGGTCCTCCGGATGCAGCAGCGCGCTGTCCGCGCTCAGCTCCCGCAGGGTCAGCATGATCCCGGACGCGCCGACGTACGCCTCCACGCAGCCGTGCTTGCCGCACCGGCACAGCCGGCCGTCCAGCACGATCGTGGTGTGCCCCCACTCGCCGGCGCTGTTGCTGACACCCCGGTGCAGCCCGCCGCCCAGGACCAGCCCGGCGCCCACACCGGTGCCGAGGTTGACCACCACGGCGTCCCCGCTCCCGCGCGCCGCCCCGAACCACAGCTCGGCCACCGCGCTGGCCCGCAACGGGTTGTCCAGGTACAGCGGGTAGGCGATGTGCTCGGTGAGCAGCTCCAGCAGCGGCACGTCGTGCCAGTCCCAGTTGGGCGCGTACTCGGAGATGCCGGTGGCCCGGTCCACCTGCCCCGGCACGCTCACCCCGACGCCGAGGACACGCGCCCCCTCGATGCCGGCCTGCGCCACCACCGAGCCGACGGCGGCGGCGACATGCCCCACCACCTGCTCGGGGAGGCTCTCACCCGGGCGGACGTCCTCCTCGGCGCGGGCCAGCACGTTCAGCCCGAGGTCGAACAGCTCGACATGGACGTACGTCTCCGCGATGTCCACGCCGATCAGGGCGCCGCCGGAGGTGTTGACGGCCACGAGCCCCCGGGGGCGGCCGCCGGCCGAGTCCTCGAACCCGACCTCCGTGATCATGCGGAGGTCGAGCAGTTCGCCCACGAGGGTGGCGACCGTGGCGAGACTGAGACCGGTGGCGGCCGCCAGCTCCTGCCGGGAGGTGGGCGACGCGGCGATGATCTGGCGCAGCACCTCGTAGCGGTTGGCGGTGCGGATGTCGCGTGATGTGCGCTTCACCGGGCGTGTCCCCCGTCCCTTCGCTCAGGCCGGGGTCGTCGTCGGCACCGGCGCGGCGCAAGGCTATGGCGTGCGGGGACTTTCGACAAGGGGTTAGGAAAGGGGGTTTACGAAGTCCCTCAGAGCTTCACTCTCCCAGTATGTCCTGCGCGAAGGCGTTGGCGAATTTCCGACCCGGGTCCAGCTCCCGCGCCAACGCCCGGAAGTCCTCCAGCCGCGGATACCGACCACGCACCACCTCCGACGGCACCGCGAACACCTTCCCCCAGTGCGGCCGCGGCTCGAAGGCGTCCAGCGCCGCCTCCAGCCGCCGCACCACCGGCAGCACGGCGGCGGTGTCCTCGACCCAGGTGAAATGCAGCGCCACCGTGTCCCGCCCGTACGACGGGCTCAGCCACTGGTCGTCGGCGGCGACGGTGCGCACCTCGCAGGTCTGGAGCACAGGGGCGACCGTCTCCCGGATCCCGTCGATCGCACGCAGCGCGTCCACGGCGTACTCGCGCGGCAGCAGATACTCCGACTGGAGCTCCGCCCCGCTGCTCGGCGTGAACTCCGCCCGGAAGTGCGGCAGCCGCTCGTGCCACGGCCCCGGCACGCCGAACTGCTCCGTGCAGTTGACCGCGGGCATCCCCGGCACCGGATGCAGCTTCTCGGCGGCGGGCGCCGCCCACGGGAAGTCGGGCAGCGGCTGGTCGGTACGCCGCTTGAGCCACACCTGCCGGAAGCCCGGCGCCCGCCAGTCGGTGAACAGACTCACGCTGTACGCCGACGCCATCACCGTCTCGAACGCGGCCGGGTCCAGCCCGTCGAGCGGCAGTTCGGTGAAGACATGCTGCTCGACGTCGAAGGACGGCTCCAGGTCGAGAGTGAGCGCCGTGACGACACCGAGGGCGCCGAGCGAGGTGACGGCGCCGCCGAACCGTTCGTCGTCCCGCCCGATGGCCAGCACGCCCCCGTCCCCGGTGACCAGTTCCACCTCCCGCACGGACGAGGCCAGCGGACCGTTGCCGACCCCCGAGCCGTGCGTGCCGGTGGCCACCGAACCAGCCACCGAGATGTGCGGCAGGGACGCCATGTTGGGCAGCGCCAGCCCGTGGGCGTACACCGCGCGGGCCAGCTCGGCGTATCGCACGCCGCCCGACACCCGGACCGTACGGGCCGTGCGGTCCACGTCGATCACCGGCGGCAGGTCCGCGATCGACAGCAGCAGGCCCTCCGGGCCCGGCTCGGCGATCCGGTTGAACGAGTGCCCGCTGCCCAGCACCCGCACCTTCGCGCTCCCGGCCACCAGCGTGCCGATCGCGCCGAGCGAGTACGGGCGGTGCAGTTCCTTGGCGGTGTAGGTGATGTTGCCCGCCCAGTTGGTGATCGTCTCCGTCATCCCTCGCCGTCCTTCAAGGTGAGTGTGTGTGCGTTGACCCTCTCATCCGCGGCTGCCTACGGTGGAGAACGTTGTAGAGAACGCTTTCTCACACCTCTTCCACCGAACCGGAGGCCACGTCCTTGACCCAGCGGCCGTACGCCATGTTCGCCATGTCCGCCGAGAACGTGCCCCAGGTCTTCCCGCCGGAGGTGCTGCAGCGGCTGCGGAGGTCCGTGGACATCGATCCGGCCCTGGTGGCCGAGGACTTCACGACCCCGGACCCGCTCCTGAAGGAAGCGCTCGCCCGCACCGAGATCCTCGTCACCGGCTGGGGCTGCCCCCGCCTCGACACGGCCTTCCTCGACGCCGCGCCCGAGCTGCGTGCGGTGCTGCACTCGGCCGGCTCGGTCAAGGGCCTCGCCACGCCCGAACTGTGGCGGCGGGGCATCGCGGTGAGCTCGGCGGCGGTGGCCAACGCCGTCCCCGTCGCCGAGTACACCCTCGCGATGATCCTCCTCGCCGGGAAGGACCTCTTCGCCGCCCGCGACCGGCTGCGCGCCGAGCGTGCCTTCCCGGGCTGGGGGCTGGTCCCGGGCATCGGCAACCACGGCCGCCGGGTCGGGGTGATCGGGGCCTCGCGCATCGGCCGCCGGGTGATCGAACTCCTGCGCCCCTTCGACCTCCGGGTGAGCCTTTTCGACCCGTACGTCGACGAGGCCGGGGCCGCCGAGCTGGGCGTCTGCCTGCTCGACCTCCCCGAGCTGCTGCGCACCTCGGACGTCGTGACCATCCACGCCCCCGAGACCCCGGAGACCCGCCACCTCATCGGCCCGCGCGAGCTGTCCCTCATGCCCGACGGCGCCGTCCTGATCAACACCGCGCGCGGCGGCCTGCTCGACCACGACGCCCTGACCGCCGAACTCCGCGCCGGCCGCCTCTCGGCGATCCTCGACGTCACCGACCCCGAGCCGCTCCCCGCCGACTCCCCCCTCTACGACCTGCCGAACGCCTTCATCACCCCACACCTCGCGGGCTCCCAGGGCAATGAGGTGGCGCGTCTGGGACTGGCGGTCGTGGAGGAGGCGGAACGGCTTGCCGCCGGGCACCCGTTGGCCCACGGGATCGTCCCGTCCGAACTGGAACACATGGCCTGACGACCGGTTGTCCTCGCCCCCGCCGCCCCTACCCGTCCCACCCCTGGGGGCTACGCCCCCAGACCCCCGCTGTCGGCCCTCCGGGCCTCGTCCTCA
>NZ_JAKEIP010000136.1 GCF_021474425.1 Streptomyces muensis
GTGTGGGTGGAGCCACCCTGCGTCTCGGCGCCGGTCGCCGGGTGACCCCCGAGGGCCGCCCGGCCGCCGGGGGCCTGGACCCGGTGGAGGACGAGGAGAGCGGGACCGGCGGCGCGCCGACCGTCGAGACCGAGGGCCTGGAGAGCCGCGTCACCCCCTTCCCGGTCGCCGCCTCCAAGTACTCGGCGCTGCACCCGGTGGCGGGCGGCGGACTGGTCTGGCTGCGCTGGCCGATCTCGGGAGCGCTGGGCGAGACGTTCGCCAACCCGGACGACACCACCGGCCGGCCGACCCTCGAACACTTCAACATCAGCAAGGCGAAGAAGTCCGAACTCGTCGACCACCTCGACTGGTTCGCGGTCAGCGGCGACGGCTCCCGCCTGGTCCTGGTCGATGAGGGCGACCTGCGGGCGGTGCCCGCCAACGAGTCCGGCGACAGCGACACGACGGTCTGGATCGACGCACGCCGCATCCTGCACGAGGTCGACCCGACGGCGGAGTGGCGGCAGGCGTACGAGGAGGCGGGCCGGCTCATCCGCGCGTACTTCTGGGAGCCGGGGATGTGCGGCATCGACTGGGACGCCGTCCTCGCCCAGTACCGCCCCCTGGTCGAACGGGTCGCCTCCCCCGACGAGTTCGCTGACCTGCTCCGCGAGGTCCTCGGCGAACTCGGCACTTCCCACGCCTACGTCACGGCCGCCCGCCGCAACGAGGGCCCCCCGCACTACCAGCGCTGGCAGGGCCTGCTGGGCGCCAACTTCGTACGCCGCGACGACGACTGGATGGTCCGCCGCATCCTGCCCGGCGAGTCCTCCGACTCCAAGGCCCGCTCCCCGCTGGCGGGCACGGGCATCCGCGAGGGCGCGGTCCTCACCCACGTCGACGGCCGCCCCGTGAACCCCGCGACCGGCCCGTACCCGTTGTTGGCGGGCGCCGGCGGCACGACGGTGGAACTGACCTTCACCCCCGCCGAGGGCGAGGCGGGCCGCGCCCGGCGCGTGGCCGTGGTCCCCCTGATCGACGAGCGCCCCCTGCGCTACCAGGACTGGGTGGCCAAACGCCGCGCCGTCGTCCGGGAGTTGAGCGACGGCCGCTGCGGCTACCTCCACATCCCCGACATGGGCGGATCGGGCTGGGCCCAGTTCAACCGCGACCTGCGCATGGAGATGTCCCGCCCGGCCCTGATCGTCGACGTACGCGGCAACGCGGGCGGCCACATCAGCGAACTGGTCGTGGAGAAACTGACCCGCACGATCCTGGGCTGGGACCTCACTCGCAACGCCCAGCCGGTGTCGTACGCGTCAAACGCGCCGCGCGGCCCGATCGTCGCCCTCGCCGACGAGGCGACCTCGTCGGACGGCGACATGATCACGGCCGCGTTCAAACTCCTCAAACTCGGCCCGGTCGTCGGCCAGCGCACCTGGGGCGGCGTCGTCGGCATGACCGGCCGCCACCGCCTCGGCGACGGCACCGTCATCACGGTCCCGATGAACGCCGCCTGGTTCGACGCCTACGGCTGGACCATCGAGAACAAGGGCGTGACCCCGGACGTAGAGGTCCTCCGCACCCCCCTGGACTGGGCAGAGGGCCGCCACGCCCAACTGAAGGACGCGGTCGAACTCGCCCTGAACCTCCTGGAGTCCAACCCCCCGGCAACGCCCCCGGACTACTCACACGTACCGGACCGATCAAGGCCGAAATTGCCGCCAAGGAATCGATAGGGCGCAACGTCAACGCCCCAGGCGCGCGGGGCCGTATCAACTTGCGGCGCCACCAACTCCCTAGGGGCGCGGGGAACTGCGCGACCAGCCCCCACCGGCCCGCACCCGACAACGAACCCCCACACACAACGCAAACGCGGGGCACCCACCAAACAGGGGGCACCCCGCGTTCACCGAGACCGACGACTACCGGTCGTAGTCCTGGTCGAACCGCTCCTCGTCCTCACGACGCATCCGCTCGGACTCCTCGTCCCGCTGCGGCCGCTGCGGCCGGCGCTCCGGCTGCGGCTGCGGCTGCGGCTGCCCCTGCGGACGCCCGCGCTCCTGCTGACCGTGCTGACGAGCACGCTCCTGAAGCTGCTCGGACTTCTCCTTGAACTGGTCCTTCATGCCCATGTGGGTTCACTCCCATAGTGGGTGGGGGATTGGCCCCTCGGTGGGGCCTCGACCAGATTCACACGGCCGATAACCCCCCGCATGTCGATCAGTTACGCCGCGTAGTCCGCGCAGCTCTCTCCTGCTCGTCGGCGGAGCCCCCCGCGCCGACCAGCCCGATCCGCATCCCCTCCAGCCGGTCCGCGAACCGCCGTACCTCCCGCTGCCCCACCGTCCCGATGAGCCCCGGCAGATACCCACGCACCCCCTGCATCCCGCGCAGCCACCACTGCCCGTACACATGGCTCGACCGCCGCTCGATCCCGGCCACGATCCGGTCGACCGCCGGCCCCAGCGGATAGGTCTTGTTGGACGGCCACGGCAGCCGCTGCCTCAACTCCCGCATGACGTCGTCCTGATCGGCTCCCCGCACCATGTCGGTGTCGGTCCAGGACAGATACCCGACACCCACCCGCACGCCCTTGTACCCGACTTCGGCCCGCAGACTGTGCGCGTACGCCTCGACACCGGACTTGGACGCGCAGTACGCGGTCATCATCGGCGCCGGGGTGATGGCTGCGAGCGAGGCGATCTGGAGCAGATAGCCGCGGCTCTCCGCCAGCGCGGGCAGAAACGCGCGCGCGGTCACCGCCGACCCGATGAGGTTGACCTCGATGACCCGCCGCCAGGCCTCCGGATCGGAGTCCACGAAGGGACCCCCGCTGGCGACACCGGCGTTGGCGACGACGATGTCGACCTTCCCGAACCGCTCCTTGACCTCGCGCGCGACGACGGCCATCGCCTCATGGTCCGTCACATCGGCGTACCAGTGCCCGCTGTCGCCGTGCAGCCGTTCGGAGACCTGCTTGAGCGCGTCCGGCTCCAGCCCGACGAGCGCCACGCTCGCGCCGCGCGCGGAGAGCTTGCGGGCGAGCAGCTCACCGACGCCACGCGCCGCTCCCGTGACGACGGCGACCTGCCCTTCGAGGCTGACCCTGCTCATGCACCCTCCTTGATCGTTGCGTACGTCGTGACGAGCTCACGTATCTTCCCGGTCACCAGGTCGGGCGCCTCGACCGGCGTCATGTGCCCGAGTCCGGGCAGTTCGATGACGCCGAGGCACTGCGGCAGCGCGGCGGCCAGCGCGTGCGCGTGCACGGGCGGGGTCAGCCGGTCGGCCGTGCCGACGACCACCGCGGTCGGCACCGCCAACTCCCGTACGCCGTGGTCGAGGTCGAGCAGATCGAGCACCTTCGACCAGGCGTACCGCACCTTGCGCGGACACGCGTGCACGATCCGCGCGCACGCCTCGACCATGTGCGGGGCCGAACCGGGGCCCATCGTCCCGTACTTGAGGATCGCCCGGGCGACCGGCGTGACCGGCCCGAGCGGTGCCCGGGCGCCGAGGATGTGCTTGGTCAGCCAGGTCCGCAGCCGCCCCGGCCGCATCGGTACGACCGTCGACTCGGCGACCAGCCGCGAGGAGCCGGTGCTGCACAGCAGCACGGCGGCGGCGTGCTCACGGAACCCGGGGCGCGCGGACGCGGCCATCACCGTCATGCCGCCCATGGAGTGCCCGGCGATCACGGCCTTCTCCCCGGGCGCGAGGGTCGCCTTCAGTACGGCTTCGAGGTCGTCGGCGAGCGCGTCGGCGCTGCACGCCGGGCTCGCCGGGCTGCGTCCGTGGCCGCGCTGGTCGTAGGCGATGACCCGGTGGCCGGCGGCCAGTTCCCGGATCTGCGCGGCCCAGAAGGCGGTCGAGCAGGTCCAGCCGTGCGCGAGGACGACGGCGGGCGCGTCCTTCGGGCCGTGCACCTCTATGTGCAGCCGGGCGCCGTCGGCGGAGGTGGCCGTCAGTTCGCGGGCGGGGGCGGGCGGGGCGTACGGCCCGGACGTCACGTGCATGAGACGGCTCACGCGGTCACCTCGGCTTCTTCCTTGACGGTGGCCCGGACCACGGCGTACTCCGACAGGTCCACGCGCCGCGTGGCGCGCCGGAACTCGCTCGTCGTGCCGGGCCAGACGGTGGTGTTGCGGCCGTTCGCGTCGAGGTACCAGCTCGTGCAGCCGCCCGTGTTCCACACGGTCCGCTTCATGCGCTCCTGGACCCGCCGGTTCCAGGCGTGCACGGCGCTCGACCGCGCGTCCAGGGCGACCCGCCCGCCCAGGACGTTCAATTGGCGTACGAAGTCGGCCATGTAGTTCAGCTGGGACTCGATCATCAGGATCATCGAGGAGTTCCCGAGCCCGGTGTTGGGCCCGATGACGGTCATCCAGTTCGGGAACCCGGCCGCGGAGGCACCCCGCAGGGCCTCCATCCCGCCCTTCCAGGCCTCGGCGAGCGTCTTGCCCTCGGCCCCCACCACCCGCTCGGCGATGGGCATGTCGGTGACGTGGAACCCCGTGCCGAAGACGATCGCGTCGACCTCGGCCTCGCTCCCGTCGGCGGCCACGACGGTCGAGCCGCGGACCTCGCTCAGCCCGCTGGCCACCACGTCGACGTTGGGCTGGGCGAGCGCGGGATAGTAGGTGCTGCTCAGCAGGATCCGCTTGCAGCCGATGCGGTAGTCGGGGGTCAGCTTGGCGCGCAGGGCGGGGTCCTTGATGGCGCGGGCCATGTTCCGCTTGGCCAGCTGCTCGACGAAGCCCAGCTCGTTCGGGTGCTTGGTGAACGCCTGGACCTGCAGCTCCCGGATCCCCCACAGCAGGCCGCGGCGCAGCTGCGCGGTGAAGGGCAGGGCCCGGTGCAGGGAGCGCTCGGCGCCGCTGATGGCGCGGTCGACGCGGGGCATGACCCAGGGCGGGGTGCGCTGGAAGAGGGTGAGCCGCTCGACGTCGGGCTGGATGGACGGCACGATCTGGATGGCGGAGGCCCCCGTGCCCACCATCGCGACACGCTTGCCGCGCAGGTCGTAGTCGTGGTCCCAGCGGGCGGAGTGGAAGACCTTGCCGGGGAAGGTGTCGAGCCCCGGGATGTCCGGGACCTTGGGGTCGGACAGCGGTCCGGTGGCGGAGACGACGAAGTCGGCCGACAGACTCCCGGCGCTGGTCTCGATGTCCCAGCACAGCCGCTCGCCGTTCCAGGTCATCCGCTTCACCTCCGAGTCGAAGCGGATGTGCGGCCGCAGCCCGAAGACGTCCGTGACGTGCTCCAGATAGGCCCGGATGTGCTCCTGCCCGGAGAAGGTGCGCGGCCAGTCGGGGTTGGGTGCGAAGGAGAAGGAGTACAGATGGGACGGCACATCGCAGGCACACCCCGGATAGCTGTTGTCCCGCCAGGTGCCGCCGACGCTGTCGGCCCGCTCCAGGACGACGAAGTCGGTGACGCCCTCGCGTCGCAGCCGGACGGCGGCCCCCAGCCCGCCGAACCCGGACCCGATCACCGCGACCCGCACATGTTCGCGTTCGGCCATGCCTGTGCCTCCACACTTGAACACACTTGAACCGGAACCGCGCCAGTGAACACTGGCGCAATGGGGAGAGTAGAGCAGGTCCGTACCGGCCGGTAGGGGTCAACCTGCGAAAGTTACCGTCGGTACGCCTTAAGGTGCCCAGGTGACCGAGAAGCGTGAATACCGCATGGAGGAACTCGCCCGCCTGGCCGGCGTCACGGTCCGCACCCTGCGCTTCTACCGCGAGCGCAAGCTGATCCCGCCACCGCGCCGCGAGGGCCGCATCGCCTGGTACGACGACCACCACCTGGCCCGGCTGCACACGATCTCGGCCCTGCTGGAGCGCGGCCACACCCTCAGCGGCATCGCGGAACTCGCCGACGCCCTCGACCACGGCCGCGACGTCGCCGACCTCCTCGGCGTCGGCGCCCCCACCGAGGAGGAGCCGGTCCGCCTCACCCCCGAGGAACTCGCCGCCCGCTTCGAGGGCGAGGTCACCGCCGAGAACCTCGCCGCCGCCCTCGACCTCGGCTACCTCGGCACCGACGGCGACGAGATCGTCCACATCAGCCGCCGCCTCCTGGACGTCTCCTCGGCCCTGGTCCGCGAGGGCATCCCCCTGGCGGAGGTACTGCAGGCGGGCAAACGGGTCCGCGAACACGTGGACGCCCTGGCGGAAATGTTCGCCGACCTGGTCCTACGCCACACGGGAGAGGAAGACCTGCAACGCCTACGCCCACTGGCAAGGAGCGTTGTGGAAGCGGAACTGTCACTGGCGCTGGACCGCCGCCTACGCAAGCAGTAACGCCCCCAAAGGGGCGCGGGGAACTGCGCGATCAACCACGACGAAGGCCGCACCCGACCACAAACACATCCCGGCACTACCGGTCGTAGACCACCGTCACCGGCGCATGATCCGACCACCGCTCCCCATGCGTCGCGGCCCGCTCCACATAACCCTTGAGCGCCTTGGCCGCGAGCCCCGCAGTAGCGACCTGATAGTCGATACGCCACCCGGTGTCATTGTCGAAGGCCCGCCCCCGATACGACCACCACGAGTACGGCCCCTCCACATCCGGATGCAACGACCGCACGACGTCGACATAGCCACCGACCGCGGGATCGAGCACCTGCCCCAGCCACTCCCGCTCCTCCGGCAGAAACCCGGAGTTCTTCTGGTTGCCCCGCCAGTTCTTCAGGTCGGCCCGCTGGTGCGCGATGTTCCAGTCACCGCAGACCAGCACCTCACGCCCACCCGCGGCGGCACGCTCACGCAGCTCCTTCAGGTACGCCAGGAACTCCCCCATGAAGCGCACCTTCTCGTCCTGCCGCTCCGTACCGACCTCCCCGGACGGCAGATACAGCGAGGCGACCGTCACACCCGGCAGATCGGCCTCGACATACCGCCCGCTGCCGTCGAACTCGCTCGACCCGAACCCGACCTGGATCCGGTCGGGCTCTCGCCGGGTGTACAGGGAGACACCGGCTCGCCCCTTGGCGGCGGCGGGCGCGTGCACGACATGCCAGCCGCCGGGCGCACGCACATGCTCCGGCAGCTGCTGCGGCTCCGCACGCACCTCCTGCAGACACAGCACATCGGCTTCGGTACCGGCGAGCCACTCCACGAAGCCCTTCTTCGCGGCGGCCCGCAGCCCGTTCACATTCACAGAGGTCACAGTGAGCACCCGGGAACGATACCGGCACCCTGGAACGAGTCCGGTTCTGGAACCCTGGTGAAATTGAACTCATATACGGTATTCGGCATGGACATACGCCCCGTCGCCTTCGACCACCCCGACGCCGTCAAGCTCAACGACCAGGTCCAGGCCGAGTACGGCGTCCGCTACGGCGACGACGGCGACGCCACGCCCCTGGACGTGGCGGACTTCAGACCGCCGAACGGCCTGTACCTGCTCGCCTACGACGCGCTCGGCACCCCCGTGGCCTCCGGCGGCTGGCGGTCCCAGGACGAGAACGGCGAGGGCAACGCGGACGGCGACGCCGAGCTCAAGCGGATGTACGTCATCGAGCAGATGCGCGGCCGTGGCCTGGCGCGCCGGATCCTGGCCGCGCTGGAGGAGGACGCGCGGAACGCGGGCCGCCGGCGCATGGTCCTGGAGACCGGGGCCAAGCAGCCGGAGGCGGTGGCGCTGTACTCCTCCAGCGGGTACGAGCCGTGCGAGAAGTTCGGCTACTACCGCTTCCACGAGCTCAGCCTGTGTTTCGCCAAGGCCCTGTGAGGCGTACGCCCGCCCTCAGCCCTCGCAGCCGCTCTCCCGCCGTGTGATGCGATACACGTCCCGCACACAGAGGTTGAGGACCAGCGACAGCACGACCAGCCCCGCGCACGCCACCAGCACTGTCCGGCTGTCCCAGAGGCCGGCCGCGAGGGCGGTGAGCAGATAGCCGAGGGGGATGGCGAGCCGTTCGCCGACGTTGTTGAACGCGCTCATACGCCCCAACTCGCCCTGCGGCACATGCTGCTGGAAGGCGGTCGTCCACGCGACGACCGCCACGTCGAGGCCGATCCCGGCGAGCAGCGCGGCCAACAGGACCCAGGGCAGCGGCAGTCCCCATCCCATGGCGAGCAGCGGCCCGGCGAGCGGCGCACAGGCCACGATGGCCACGACCAGCAGCCGGTCCGGCCGCCAGCGCAGGCACACCACCGTCCCGCCCAGCAGCCCCGCGGCGAACGCCGCCTGCACCAGCCCCCAGTCGCCTGCCCCCGCGTACCGCTCGGCCGCGACGACGGGCCCGAGCAGCTGGTACCCGGCCAGCCACGCGGCGACGAGGAGCGTGCCGGCGGCCGTGTAGGTCCACAGCCAGGTCCGCGACCAGAACCCGGCCCAGCCGTGCCGCAGGTCGCTGAGCGCGCTGGTGACGGTGACGGGTGCGTCCAGGCGCAGTCCGAGCAGCAGGACGGCGGCGACGGCGAAGGTGAGCGCGTCCCAGGCGAGCGCCCAGGCCGGGCCGCTGACCGCGACGACGGCTCCGCCGACGGCAGGTCCGAGCACCTTGACGGCGTTGCCCGGCAGCCTGAGCAGGGCGTTGGCCTGCTGCAACTGCTCCGCCGGGACGATCTGGCCGACGGCGCCCTGGGTGGCGGGCACGGTGAAGGCCACGGCGGTCCCGGAGACGAAGCCGCAGACGGCGATGGAGGTCGTCGACGCCTGTCCTGTGGCGACGATCACGGCCAGCGCGCCCTGGGCGAGGGCCGCGAGCAGATTGCCGAGGAAGAGCATCCGACTGCGGGACATCCGGTCCGCGAGCACTCCGCCCACGAGCAGGAACAACACCGTCGGCACGGTGTTCGTGGCCAGGACCAGCCCGAGTTCCCCGGCTCCGCCGCCCTCCCCGATCACCGAGTAGGCGAGCGCGAGCGGCGCCATCGCGGACCCGGTGGCGGAGACGAGGTTGGCCAGCACGAACCGCCCGAAGCCGGGGATCCGCAGCGGCGCCGCACGCCCCGCCGATAACTCTGCGTCGACCTTCTCCACGCTCCCCCTCGCGGCGGCGGCACTTGGGCACAACAAAGATCCCGCCCGATCAACCGATCGGACGGGATCTCTCAACTCCCTGGTTTCCCTGGAGAGTTGTTGCGGTGGACCTGAGGGGATTTGAACCCCTGGCCCCCTCGATGCGAACGAGGTGCGCTACCGGACTGCGCCACAGGCCCTTGCAACGAGTGAAACTTTAGCACCCCGATCGGCCTGCTTGGAAATCCGTTCCCTGGCCGGAGCCGTGCCCGGCCGCAGGTGCCGCTGCTCGCCTCGGGTGCGCTACTCGTTGGCGGCGCGCGGCCGGTCGCCTTCCTCGTACTGGTCGAACAGCGGCGTACGGCCCCGTTCGCGTGCCCGGCGGGCGGAGGCGGCCCGGCGGGCGTCGCTACGACCGCCCCCTTCGGCCTTCTCCTCCTCGCGCCCCGCGTCCCCGTCCCCCGGCTCCGCGCCCCGCGCGGAACCCTCTCCGGCCTCGGCGCCGGTCTCCCGGTCCCGGCCGACGGCGCTCGAGCGCGCCGAGCTCCAGGCGTCCGGAGCGCCGAGGTCCACATCGGGGGTGGCCCGGGGCGCGACCGGCGCGGTCACATACGTCGGCAGCGGCACCGGCACCGGGTCCCAGCTGTCGCCGTGTCCGGGCCTGCGCTGCCGCTCACGCTGCTGGTCGACCCACTCGGCGTGGTCGGTCTGCTCGACCAGGGCGCGCCGGTCGGCGGCGAGGGCGGACAGGCCGGGGTCGGTGGCGCCTGGTTCGGACCCCTCGTCGGGCTCGTCGAGGCCCGCGCCGGGGTCGGTGCCGCCGCGGCGGCGCGACTGGCGCGCGTGATCGCGAAGCCGCTGCGCGGCGGCCTCGGCCTGCCGCCGGTCCATCTGGTAGGCGAAGCGACGGCGCTCCTGGGACCGCAGATACGCGATGTACCCGCTGAGCAGCACGGCGGGGACGCCGGGCGCCCACAGGAAGGCGAGCCCGCCGACCGCGGCGACGACCGCGCCGAAGGTGAAGGCGAGGAAGAGCATCACGGTCGTACGGCGACGGCGTGCGAGCACCTTCGAGCGCCGGGCGCGGGCCGCGGCCGCCTCGTCCGAGGGGGCTCGCCGGGCGGCGGGCACCCGCTTGCGTGCCTTGGCCGCGGGGCCGGAGCCTGCTTCGGCGGAGGGCGCGCTCGCGCGTTCGGGTGCCGGCCGGGAACCGTGTTCGGGTGCCGGTTTGCTCCCCTGGTCCCGCGCGGAGTCGCGTGCCGGTTCCGGGCGTGCCGGTGTCTGGGCCGGGACCGGCGCCTGGGTCTGCGGACGGGTCGGAGGCATGGCGAAGGCCCGGACGTCCACCGACTCGGTGACGTCGCCCGGGTCCTCGGCGCTGGGCTCCCCCTCCTCGGTGGAGCGCGCGCGCAGGTCCTTGGCGTACCGGCGCTCCATCCCCGCCCGTCCGGACAGCAACCGGATGGCTGTGCTGAAGCGTTCCGTCGGACGGGCCTCGTTCAGCTCGTCCTGCCTACGGAGCCACATCGGCACCAAGTAGGCGGCCCAGGCCCCGACAATGACTGCGTAGATGAGGCCGCTGCTGCTCACGTCTCACACGGTAGAGGGATTTGCGTGAGGCCATCCGCCAATTGAGCCGGTGTGTCGCACGATCTGGCTGATATTTCGAACTTTTTTTGTGACCGATGCGATCAGCAGCCCACCGAGGGCGCGAATTTAATGCCCGAGCCGGTCATCCGGCGATCAATTTCGAACACTTATTCAATTTCCGGGAGCCCCGGCATTCCCTGGCAGTGTCTTCTGGGATCGTTCCCGGTGCCAGCGGCCCAGCAACCCTTCCGGGACCTCTTCCGCCGTGAGCGCGAAGACGAGATGGTCCCGCCAGGCCCCGTCGATGTGGAGATATCGCGGACGCAGGCCCTCCTCGCGGAATCCGAGTTTCTCCACGACCCGGCGGCTGGGCCGGTTCTCGGGGCGAATGCAGACCTCGATGCGGTGCAGACCGACGCTGCGGAAACAGTGGTCCACTGCCAGCGCCACGGCCGTCGGCATCACCCCGCGGCCCGCCACCGCCTCGTCCACCCAGTAGCCGACGTGTCCCGAGCACATCGAGCCCCAGGTGATCCCGGCGACCGTCAGCTGCCCGACCAGCCGCCCCTGGTACTCGATGACGAACGGCAGCATCCGGCCCGAGTTGGCCTCGGAGCGCAGGTGTCGGACCATCTGGCGGTAGGTCGGCCGGTGCGCGATCGGCCCGCTGGGCGTGGGCGGCGGAATCGTCGCCTCCCAGGGCCGCAGCCAGTCCCGGTTGCGCCGGTTGACCTCGCGCCAGGCCCGCTGGTCGCGCATCTTTATCGGCCTCAGGACGACATCACCGTCCCTGAGCACGACGGGCCAGGATGGGCTGTTCAGCTCGCACCCCCACTGCTGGGTCTGGGGTGGTCGCCGCCGCGGATCTGGTCGACGGCGTGGATCAGGAGGGGCTCCAGGACGGCAAGGCCGTCTTTCACGCCGCCGCTGGAACCGGGCAGATTGATGATCAGGGTGCGCCCGGCGACTCCGGCGAGCCCCCGGGACAGTGCCGCCGTGGGCACCTTCTCCCGTCCGAACGCCCTGATCGCCTCGCCGATGCCCGGCACCTCGAAGTCGAGGACGGCTCGGGTGGCCTCCGGTGTGCGGTCGGTGGGCGAGATGCCGGTGCCGCCGGTGGTGACGATGACGTCGTAGCCGGCATCCACCCCGGCGCGCAGGGCGGCGAGCACCGGGTCGCCGTCGGGCACGATCTGCGGTCCCTCGACGTCGAAGCCGAAGCCCTTCAGGCCCTGGGCGATCAGCGGACCGCCCTTGTCCTCGTAGACCCCGGCGGCAGCACGGTTGGAGGCGGTGACCACAAGAGCGCGATACGTCATGCCCGGCTCCAGTCGCCCGACTTGCCGCCCGTCTTCTCCTCGACCCTGATGTCCGTGATGACCGCTCCCTTGTCGACCGCCTTCACCATGTCGATCACGGTGAGCGCGGCGACGGAGACCGCGGTGAGGGCCTCCATCTCGACGCCCGTGCGGTCCGTCGTCTTCACGGTGGCCAGGATCTCCACCGCGTCGTCCGCGACCGACAGGTCCAGTTTCACACCGGACACCGCGAGCGGGTGGCAGAGCGGGATCAGGTCGGGGGTGCGTTTGGCGCCCATGATCCCGGCGATCCGGGCGGTGGCGAGGGCGTCGCCCTTGGGGACCCCCTCGCCGCGCAGCAGCTCGATCACGCGGGGCGAGACGAGGACGCGGCCGCTGGCGCGGGCGGTGCGCGCGGTGACGTCCTTGCCGGAGACGTCGACCATGCGGGCCGCGCCCGCGTCGTCGATGTGGGTGAGGCGGTCCTGCGTGGATGGGTCCTGCGTGCTCATGCTGGTGTGGCGCTCCCGGTCCTGGCCCGTCGCGGTGCGGCGCACGGGCCTGCTGTGCGCGACACGGTACCGCCAACCCCGCCCGCTCAGCCGAGCAGGACCACCTCGACCTCGGCCCCGGGCTCGACGCTCTCGGTGTCCTCGGGGACGACGATCAGCGCGTCCGCGTGCGCGAGGGCGGCGACCAGATGGGATCCGGCGCCGCCGACCGGCCGCACCGCGCCGTCGGCGTAGGTCCCGCGCAGGAACTGTCTGCGTCCCTTGGGCGAGGTCAGCGCCTTGTCGGCGGTCAGGGTCGCGGTCGTCCGGGGCCGGTGGACGTCCTCAAGGCCCATCAGGGTGCGGATCGCGGGGCGCACGAACAGTTCGAAGGAGACGTACGACGACACCGGGTTGCCGGGGAGGGCGAGCAGCGGGGTGTGGTCGGGGCCGATGGAGCCGAAGCCCTGGGGCTTGCCGGGCTGCATGGCGAGCTTGCGGAAGTCGATGCCGCCGCCGGCCTCGTCCTCGTCGGCGACGTGCGACAGGGCTTCCTTGACGACGTCGTACGCCCCGACGCTCACGCCGCCGGTGGTGACCATGAGGTCGGCGCGGACGAGCTGGTCCTCGATGGTGGAGCGCAGTGTCTCGGCGTCGTCGGCGACGGCGCCCACGCGGTAGGCGATGGCGCCGGCGTCCCGGGCGGCCGCGGTGAGGGCGAAGCTGTTGGAGTCGTAGATCTGGCCGCCGGACAGCTGCTCGTCGGGCTGGACGAGTTCGCTGCCGGTGGACATCACGACGACCCGCGGGCGCGGGCGCACGCGGACCGTGCCGCGGCCGATCGCGGCGAGCAGGGCGATCTGGGGCGGGCCGAGGACCGTGCCGGCTTCGAGGGCGCGGTCGCCGGACTTCACGTCGCTGCCCTTGGCGCGGACGTGCGCGCGGGCCTCGGCCGGCCGGTGCACGTGCACCTGTCCCTGGGCGCCCTCGGGGGCCAGGCTGCGGGCCTGCATCCCGGTGACCGGGCCCTCGCCGAGGCCGCCGTCGGTCCACTCCACGGGGACGACGGTCTCGGCGCCGGGCGGCAGCGGGGCGCCGGTCATGATGCGGGCGGCCTGGCCGGGGCCGACGTGGAGCGGGTCGGCCTGGCCCGCCGCGACGTCCCCGACGACCTCCAGGACGGCGGGGAACTCCTCGCTCGCGCCCGCGACATCCGCGACCCGTACCGCGTACCCGTCCATGGAGCTGTTGTCGAACGGCGGCAGGGAGACCGGCACCGTGACGTCGTCGACCAGGACACAGCCCTGGGCGTCGAGCAGTTGCAGCTCGATGGGTTCGAGGGGGCGGACGGTCGTGAGGATGTCCTCCAGGTGTTCGTCCACCGACCAGAGGTGGTCCTGGCCGGCGGGGCGGGGCGCGGCGGTGCTCAACTCGCTACATCTCCTCGGCTACGTAACTGCGAAGCCAGGTCCGGAAGTCCGGGCCCAGGTCTTCACGTTCGCATGCGAGTCTGACAATGGCACGCAGGTAGTCGCCGCGGTCGCCGGTGTCATAGCGGCGGCCCTTGAAGACGACGCCGTGCACCGGGCCGCCGACCTTCTCGTCCTGGGAGAGCTGCTGGAGGGCGTCGGTGAGCTGGATCTCGCCGCCGCGGCCCGGCTCGGTCTCGCGCAGTATGTCGAAGATGTGCGGGTCGAGCACATAGCGGCCGATGATGGCGTAGTTGGACGGGGCGTCGGCCGCGGCCGGCTTCTCGACGAGGTCGTGCACCTTGACCACGTCGCCGTCCTCGGTGGGGTCCACGGCCGCACAGCCGTAGAGGTGGATCTGCTCGGGCGCGACCTCCATCAGCGCGACGACGCTGCCGCCGTGCTGCTCCTGGACCTCGACCATCCGCTTGAGCAGCGGGTCGCGCGGGTCGATCAGGTCGTCGCCGAGGAGGACGGCGAAGGGCTCGTTGCCCACGTGGGGGGCCGCGCACAGGACGGCGTGGCCGAGGCCCTTGGGGTCGCCCTGGCGGACGTAGTGCATGGTGGCGAGGTCGCTGGACTCCTGCACCTTCGCGAGCCGGCCGGCGTCGCCCTTCTTCTGGAGGGCCGATTCCAGCTCGTAGTTGCGGTCGAAGTGGTCCTCCAGGGGCCGCTTGTTGCGGCCCGTGATCATGAGGACGTCGTCGAGGCCGGCGGAGACGGCCTCTTCGACCACGTACTGGATCGCCGGCTTGTCGACGACCGGCAGCATCTCCTTGGGAGTGGCTTTGGTGGCCGGCAGGAAGCGGGTACCGAGACCCGCTGCGGGGATGACAGCCTTGCTGATCCGAGGGTGGGACTGAGTCATGCCCGCCACCCTATCCGGTGCCTTTGTAGGGAATCTGAGGCTCCGGTTATTTGGCTCTCTTATGAGCACATTGGGAAGGGTAAGGGAGCGACCTATGAGTCACATCGGACGTCCGGCCGAGCCTGACAAGCGCGTGTTGCGGCGGGAGATCCTCTCGGTGAGAGGCAGGTTGACGGCGGATGACGTGCGGGTATCGGCCACCGCGCTGGCCGGTCGGGCGCTGGAGCTGCCCGAACTGGCGCACGCGCGCGTGGTGGCGGCGTACGTCTCCGTGGGGAGTGAACCCGGCACCCTCGCGCTGCTCGACGCGCTGCGCGCGCGGGGTGTCCGCGTCCTGCTGCCCGCCCTGCTGCCCGACAACGACCTCGACTGGGGCGCCTACTTCGGGGCGGACTCCCTGGCCCGTGTCCGACACGGCGGAAAGATGGCCCTCTTCGAGCCCTCCGGCGAGCGTCTCGGCCCGGACGCCGTGACCGGGGCCGACGTGGTGCTGCTGCCGGGCCTCGCGGTCGACGCGCGCGGGATGCGGCTGGGGCGCGGCGGCGGGTCGTACGACCGTGTCCTCGCCCGTCTGGAACGCGCGGGCGCCCGGCCCTCGCTGGTGGTGCTGCTGTACGACTCCGAGGTCGTCGAGCGCGTCCCCGAGGAGCCGCACGACCGGCCGGTGCACGCGGTGGTGACACCGTCGGGGGTGCGCCGCTTCGGGCAGCCCTGAGCCGCCCCAGGTGCGAAAGTGCCCTCCACGCGCGCGTGGAGGGCACTTCGGCGGTACGACCGTCAGCGGCTCACGGCCTGAGCACCAGGGTGTCGCTGGTGCTCTCCTGGACCGCCTCGTCCGAGAACGACCAGTCGAGCAGTTCGCCGTCGGCCCACTTGTCGGTCTGGTCCGTGTAGTGGGCGCTGTAGGCGTGCCCGGAGGCGCCGGTGAGGTTGATCCACTTCGACTTGTCGAGGTCGCTGAGGTTGACCACCATCCGCATCGACGGCACCCAGACGACTCCGTAGCCGCCGGCGGCGTTCCAGCCGGAGGCGTTGACCGTGGCCTCGCCGCCGCTGAGCTTCCAGGGGCCGCGGTTGAGGATGTACTGGAGGAAACCGGGGCCCTCGGTGCCGAGGGTCTGGTTCTTCAGGAACAGGCGGTGCAGCCGGCCCCAGCTCCAGGTGTCGATGTCCTTGCCGAGCTTGGCGGTCAGCTCCCAGCGGGCGTCGACCATGGCGCGCCGGAACAGGTCGTCACGGTTGTGGTACGCGCCCTTGCGGTTGCCCGACTTGGGCGTCGTCCACCAGTCGCTGTCCTTGTCGTCCATGAGGTTGCGCACCACCTCGAACCAGCGGTCGCCGCCGTCGGGCTGCGCCTGGTCGGTGTCGCGCTCGCCGCACTCGCGCACCTTCTCGGTCGCGTCCACGGGCCCGGTGGTGTTGACCGGGTCGACCAGCAGGCACTGGCCCTTGACGCGCAGCTCCTTGGGCAGCTTGTTGCCGAAGGCGAGCTTGAGGATGTTGCGCCAGACCGCGTTGAAGTAGGCGGCCGCCGCCGAGTCGGCGTCCTGGGTGCGGTCCCAGCCCTCCAGGAGCTCCTGTGCCTCCCGGACGGCCGCCGCGTCCCGGACGTCCTTGTCGGAGATGTCGATCTTCAGCAGCTCGGGCACAAGCTTCCTGGCGATCTCGCTGCTGTTGTCGAGCTGCATCTGGCGCATGTCGTCGGTGGAGATCTTGCCGCCGCCGTCGATCTTCGACTGGATCAGGTCGTTGATGCGCTGGCTGCGGGCGCCGTAGCCCCAGTCCGTGGTGAGCGTGTAGGGGTACTCGTCCTGGTCGACGACCGCCTGGTTGGCGGTGACGATGTAGCCGCGGGACGGGTTGTACTCGTACGGCAGCTCGTCCTCGTCGATGTAGCCGGTCCAGCGCGACCCGGAGTCCCAGCCGGGCGCGGGGACGGAGCCGTCGTAGCCCTTCGCGCGCGTGGGGATCCTTCCGGGCAGCGTGTAGCCGATGTTGTCCTTGGTGTCGGCGTAGACCAGGTTCTGCGAGGGCACGTCGAACAGGGCGGCCGCGCCGCGGAAGTCGGTCCAGTTCGCCGCCTTGTCCATGGCGAAGACGGCGTCCATGGAGGTGCCCGGGTCCAGCGCGGTCCAGCGCAGCGAGATGCCGTAGCCGTCGCCGCGGTCGGGGGCGGCGGTGTCGACGGTGGCCTTCTTGCCGACCTTCACCAGCTCGGAGCTGCGGTCGGACAGCAGGGGGCCGTTCTCGGTCTCGCGGACGACGATCTTCTTGGGCGAGCCGCCGGCGACCTTGATGGTCTCCTCGCGCGTGGTGAAGGGCACCGTCTTGCCGTCGAGCTGGTAGCCGTCGCCGGAGAGCTTCTCCAGGTAGAGGTCGGTGACGTCGACGCCGGAGTTGGTCATGCCCCAGGCGATGTCCTTGTTGTGGCCGATGATCACGCCGGGCATGCCGGCGAAGGTGTAGCCGCTGACGTCGTACTGGCACTTGCTGGAGACCGCGCGGCAGTGCAGGCCCATCTGGTACCAGACGGACGGCAGCGAGGCCGACAGGTGCGGGTCGTTGGCCAGCAGGGGCTTGCCGGTGATGGTGTACTTCCCGGCGACGACCCAGGAGTTGGAGCCGATGCCGTTGCCGTTCACGCCGACGGCCGTCGGGAGGTCGTCCAGGACGTCCTGGAGGCCCGCCAGCTGGCTCTGGAGGCCGGCGGTGCCCGATCCGGAGGACGTGCCGGTGCCGGTGCCGGAGGAGCCCGCGGAGGACGTGGCGCCGTCCTGCTGGAAGGTCTTGGTGATGTCGTCGTACTGGCCGGTCTGGACGATCGTCTTGTTCCGGTCGTACGGGTAGGCCGGGTACAGGTCCTGGATCTGCTTGGGGCCGAGGCGGCTGGTCATCAGGGCGCGGTCGATCTCGTCCTGCATGTTGCCGCGCAGGTCCCAGGCCATCGCCTTCAGCCAGGCGAGCGAGTCGATGGGGGTCCACTTCTCGGGCTTGTAGTCGTTGGTGAACCCGAGCGCCGCGTACTCCAGGGAGATGTCCTTGTTGTCCTTGCCGTCCAGATAGGCGTTGACGCCCTCGGCGTAGGCCTGGAGGTACTTCTTGGTGGACGCCGACAGCGTCTTGTCGTACTCCTCCTTGGCGACGCTGTCCCAGCCCAGGGTGCGCAGGAACGCGTCGTTGTCGACCTGGCCCTCGCCGAACATCTCCGACAGCCGACCGGAGGTCATGTGCCGGCGCACGTCCATCTCGTAGAACCGGTCCTGCGCCTGGACGTAGCCCTGCGCCATGAACAGGTCCGCGTCGGAGGAGGCGTAGATCTGCGGGATGCCGTAGTCGTCGCGCTTGACGTCGACGGGCCCGGACAGGCCGGGGAGTGTGAGTGATCCCTTGGTCTGCGGGAAGGAGGCACGGACGGTGCTGATGGACCAGTAGCCCCCGAAGCCGACGCCTCCGACGAGGGCCAGCACCAGCACGAGGACGATCAGACGGGCTCTGCGCCCCTTCTTCCTGCCGGACTTGCCGGGCTTCTGACCCGTGGAGGCGGTGGTGTTGGGGGGCATCGCTGTCCTTGCTGTCCTAACGCGAGAGGCAGGCGGTCCTGGAGTGCTGGAGCAACCATAGGCGCAGGGCCCGATCCAACTTGACTCGGAGTAGGGAACCAGCACGGACGGACGTTCGATCATGCACCCCTTAGCGTCAAGAAATCGTCAAGAGTTAGGTAAGGTAACGAAGTAGTTGGGTGCGGAGAACCGTCACTTCGTGTCCTATGTACGTGAGCCCGCGCGCGCGTGCGCGCGGGCCAGGGAAGGGAACGGCCGCTGACTGTCCACGACCTCAACCAGCTCCTGCTCGTCTGCTCGCTCGTCCTGCTCGTCGCCGTCGCCGCGGTCCGGATCTCCTCGCGCAGCGGGCTCCCCAGCCTGCTCGTCTACCTGGGCATCGGCGTCCTCATGGGCCAGGACGGGATCGGCGGCATCCGCTTCGACGACGCCGAGCTGACCCAGGTCATCGGGTACGCGGCCCTCGTCGTGATCCTGGCCGAGGGCGGTCTCGGCACGAAGTGGAAGGAGATCAAGCCGGCCCTTCCGGCCGCCACCGCGCTGGCACTGGTCGGGGTCACGGTGAGCGTCGGGGTCACGGCGGCGGCCGCGCACTATCTCGTCGGTCTGGAGATCCGGCAGGCGCTGATCGTCGGGGCGGTCGTCTCCTCGACCGACGCCGCGGCGGTGTTCTCCGTACTGCGGCGCATTCCCCTCCCCTCGCGCGTGACCGGCACCCTGGAGGCCGAGTCCGGCTTCAACGACGCCCCCGTGGTCATCCTGGTGGTCGCCTTCTCCACGCACGGTCCGATCGAGCACTCGTACGTGCTGCTGGGCGAGATAATGCTGGAGCTGGCCATCGGCGCCGCCATCGGCCTCGCGGTGGGCTGGCTGGGCGCCTGGGGCCTCAGGCACGTGGCGCTGCCCGCCTCCGGTCTCTACCCGATCGCCGTCATGGCCATCGCCGTCGCCGCCTACGCGGCCGGCGCGATGGCGCACGGCAGCGGCTTCCTCGCGGTCTATCTCGCCTCGATGGTCCTGGGCAACGCCAAGCTGCCGCACTGGCCCGCCACGCGCGGGTTCGCCGACGGGGTCGGCTGGATCGCCCAGATCGGCATGTTCGTCCTGCTCGGCCTCCTGGTCACCCCGCACGAGCTGGGCGACGACATCCTGCCCGCGCTCCTCATCGGGCTGGTGCTGACCATGGTGGCCCGCCCGCTGAGCGTCGTCGTGTGCCTGGTGCCGTTCGGCGTCCCCTGGCGCGAGCAGGCCCTCATGTCCTGGGCCGGACTGCGCGGCGCCGTGCCCATCATCCTGGCGACCATCCCCATGGTGGGCGGCATCGAGGACAGCCGCCGCATCTTCAACATCGTCTTCGTCCTGGTCGTCGTCTACACGCTGGTCCAGGGGCCGACCCTGCCGTGGTTCGCGCGCAAGCTGCGGCTCGGCCAGGAACCCGAGCCCGCCGACCTCGGCATCGAGTCGGCGCCGCTGGAGCGGCTGCGCGGGCACCTGCTGTCCTTCGCGATCCCCGAGGGCTCCAAGATGCACGGCGTAGAGGTCAACGAGCTGCGGCTGCCCGCCGGGTCGGCCGTCACCCTCGTCGTCCGCGAGGGAAAATCGTTCGTTCCGCTGCCGACGACGGTGCTCAGACGCGGCGACGAACTGCTCGTCGTCGCCACCGACCCGGTACGGGACGCCGCCGAGCGCCGGCTGCGCGCGGTGGGCGCAGGAGGAAAGCTGGCCGGATGGCTGGGGACGAACGGGACATCCTGATCGTAGGCGGAGCGGCCGTAGTGCTCATTTTCACAAGGTCAACAGCCCTTGTCCCCTGTACTATGCAGGCGTAACCCCAGATCGAACCACCTCTGCCTGACGCAGAGCTGGCGCGACCGTATGGCGGCCGGGACGTCCCTGCTCAGTGGACGCCGGTATCTACCGCAGTTCCGCGCGACAGGACAGCTCTCGGCGCCGCCCCCCACCCGACGGGGTCGCGCTACCAGGCGGCAGAAAGGCACGGGCCGTGGCATCCACGGTCACCACCGAGCAGTCGAAGGACTCGTCTGCCTCCTCCCGCGCGGGACGCCCGGGATACGGACAGCTGCTGCGCACCCGCGGCGCCTGGACGTTCCTGCTCCCCGGCTTCGCGGCACGCCAGCCGTTCGCGATGCTGACCATCTCCATCGTGCTGTTGGTGCAGCACACCACCGGTTCCTACGGTGCGGCGGGCGCCGCCGCGGCCGTCACCGGCGTCTCCATGGCGCTGTTCGCCCCCTACAGCGGCCGCCTCGCCGACCGCTACGGACAGCGCGCCGTCCTGCTCCCCGGCGTCCTCGTGCACGTGCTGTCCGGTCTGACCCTGACGGCGCTCGCACTGGCCCACGCACCCCTGTGGGCACTGTTCGCCGCCGCCGTGCCGACCGGCGCCTCGGTGCCGCAGATCGGCCCCATGGTCCGGGCCCGCTGGGGCGTGAAGCTCCAGGGCTCGCCCCTGATGACCACCGCGGCCGCCTTCGAGTCCGTCACGGATGAGCTCACCTTCGTCGTCGGCCCGCTGCTGGCCACCGCCCTGTGCACCGCCGTCGACCCGGCCGCGGGCCTGGTCACGGAGGCCGCGCTCACCCTGCTGGGCGGTCTGCTGTTCGCCGCGCAGAAGAGCACCCAGCCGTCGGTCACCGTCGCCGGGCACGCGCGCGTGGAGCACACCTCGGCGCTGCGGATCCCCGGGGTGCGCGTGCTGATCGTGACCTTCCTCGGCATCGGTTCCGTCTTCGGCGGCATGCAGGTCTCCCTGGCCGCGTTCACCGAGTCCATCGGCGAACCGGGACTCAACGGCGTCCTCTACGGCACCTTCGCCGCCGGCAACATGCTCTCCGGCATCGTCTGCGGCGCCATCGCCTGGAAGGTGGCCCCGCAGCGCCGCCTCCTCGTCGGATACGCCGCCCTCGCGCTGGCCGCGTCCGGCCTGTGGGCCGCGCACTCGGTGCTCGTGCTGGCCGGCCTCGGACTGGTCGTCGGCATGTGCATCGCGCCCGCGCTGATCACCGGCTACACCCTGGTCGAGAGCCTGGTCCCGGCCGGCGCCCGCACCGAGGCCTTCACCTGGCTCACGGGAGCGGTCGCGCTCGGCCAGGCCGCCGCGGTCACCGTCGCCGGACAGCTGGAGGACCGCTTCTGGGGTGGTGCCGGGTTCCTGGTGCCGATGGGCGGGACCCTGCTGGCCCTTGCGACCCTGGTGGCACTGCGTTCCCGCCTGATGGCACGGCCCCGCGGCCGCACCGTGGCACGTGGCGTCGGTCACCGCGTGTCGGTGGCAGTGGACTGAGCGGCTGGAATACGTCACACTTGACCGTCGTTAGCACTCATCGAGTGAGAGTGCCAGGAGGAAGACAGTGCCGACCTACCAGTACCAGTGCACCGCGTGCGGCGAGGGCCTCGAGGCGGTGCAGAAGTTCACCGACGACGCCCTGACCGAGTGCCCGAGCTGCCAGGGCCGCCTCAAGAAGGTGTTCTCCGCGGTAGGCATCGTCTTCAAGGGCTCCGGCTTCTACCGCAACGACAGCCGCGGCTCCTCGTCGAGCAGCTCGCCGGCGTCGTCCAAGCCGTCGACGTCCTCCTCGTCCGACTCGTCCTCTTCCTCCTCGACGTCGACCTCTTCGTCGTCCTCGGAGTCGAAGTCGTCGAGCGCCGGCACCTCCTCCAGCTCCGCCGCGTAAGCACTGCCCACGGACACGTGGGACGCACTCCTTACAGGACCCTGTCGCCCTCCGGCGACGGGGTCCTCGGCGTTCGCGGGGGCGGTTAGGGTGCGGACATGGCGAACAAGGCGAACGTCGAACTCGGCGTGATCGGTGGCTCCGGCTTCTACTCGTTCCTCGACGACGTGACCGAGATACAGGTGGACACCCCGTACGGGCCACCCAGTGACTCCCTCTTCCTCGGCGAGATCGCCGGCCGGCGGGTCGCCTTCCTGCCCCGGCACGGACGCGGCCACCATCTGCCGCCGCACCGCATCAACTACCGGGCCAACCTCTGGGCGCTGCGCTCGCTCGGCGCCCGCCAGGTCCTCGGCCCCTGCGCGGTCGGCGGCCTGCGCCCCGAGTACGGTCCGGGCACGCTGCTCGTGCCGGACCAGCTCGTCGACCGTACGAAGTCCCGGGTCGGCACGTACTTCGACGGGCTGCCGCTGCCCGACGGCTCCGTGCCGAACGTGGTGCACGTCTCCCTGGCCGACCCCTACTGCCCCGCCGGGCGCGCGGCCGCGCTGAAGGCGGCGCGCGGTCGGGACTGGGAGCCGGTCGACGGCGGCACGCTGGTCGTGATCGAGGGACCCCGCTTCTCCACCCGTGCCGAATCGTATTGGCACCAGGCTCAGGGCTGGTCGGTGGTGGGCATGACCGGCCACCCCGAGGCGGCGCTCGCCCGTGAACTCGAACTCTGCTACACGTCGTTGACGCTGGTCACCGACCTCGACGCGGGCGCCGAGACCGGCGAGGGCGTCTCGCACGACGAGGTGCTGCGGGTGTTCGCGGCCAACGTGGACCGGCTGCGGGGCGTGCTGTTCGATGCGGTGGCCTCGCTGCCGGCGAACGACGAGCGGGACTGTCTGTGCGCGAGCGCGTTGGGCGGGATGGATCCGGGGTTCGCGCTGCCGTAGGGGGCGCTTGAGGGGG
>NZ_JAKEIP010000137.1 GCF_021474425.1 Streptomyces muensis
CGGGTGGGGGGTCGGCGGGGTTTCCAGGGTTTCCGGCTGGGTCCATTGCATCGCGCCGCCCGTGCCCCCGCCGCCGGTGACGGCTCCCGCGCCCTCGGGCTGGAACGGCTGTTCAGGCATAGCGGATCCTCGGGTCTAGTACGGCGTACAGGAGGTCGACGACCAGGTTGCAGAGGAGGAACACGAGGACGAGGACGGTCACGAAGCCGACGACCGTCTGGGTGTTCTGGCGCAGGATGCCCTGGTAGAGCTGGAAGCCGACGCCGTGGATGTTGAAGATCCGCTCGGTGACGATCGCGCCGCCCATGAGGAAGCCGATGTCGGCGCCGAGGAAGGTGACGACGGGGATGAGGGAGTTGCGCAGCAGGTGCCGGGTGACCACCCGGTGTCTGGGCAGGCCCTTGGCGATGGCCGTGCGGACGTAGTCGGAGCGGCGGTTCTCGGCGATGGACGTGCGGGTCAGCCGGGTGACGTAGGCGAGGGAGACCGTGGCGAGGACCAGGCCCGGCAGGAGGAGTTCGCCGAAGGGGGCGGCCGGGGAGACCGACGGGCGGATCCAGCCCCACTCGACGCCGAGCAGCAGTTGGAGCAGCAGGCCGGTGACGAAGGTGGGGACGGAGATGACGACCAGGGTGAGCAGCAGGACGCCGGTGTCGACGGGGCGGCCGCGGCGCAGGCCGGTGAGGACGCCCAGGGTGATGCCGATGACGATCTCGAACAGGATGGCCACGATGGTGAGGCGCAGGGTGACCGGGAAGGCCGTCGACATCAGCTCGGTGACTTCCTGGCCGTTGAACGCCGTACCGAAGTCCCCGGTGAAGACGTTCCCCATGTAGGTCAGGTACTGCTGCCACACGGGCTCGTCGAGGCCGAACTCCTCGCGCAGCCGGGCCGCCGTCGCCGGGTCGCACTGCCGGTCGCCGCACAGGCCCGCGATGGGGTCGCCCATCACATGGACCATGAGGAAGATCAGCAGGGTGGCTCCGACGAACACCGGGACCATCTGGAGCAGACGGCGGACGACGTACTGGCCCATGGCGGGCTCAGCCGACCTTGATCTCGTGGTAGACGGGGACGCTGAACGGGTTGAGGGCCACGTTGGACAGCCGCTGCGACCAGCCGGCGCTGCCGTTCTGGTACCAGAGCGGGATGGCGGCCATGTTGTCCCGGACGACCGTCTCGGCCTTCTGGAACATCTTCACGGCCTTCGCGGGGTCGGTCTCGGCGTTCGCCTCGTCGACGAGCCGGTCGAACTCCTTGCTCGACCACTTGCCGTCGTTGGAGGAGGCGTTGGTGTAGTAGAGCGGCTGGAGGAAGTTCTGGGTGAGCGGGTAGTCCATCTGCCAGCCCGCCCGGAACGGGCCGGACAGCTTCTGGGTCGTGGACTTGCTGCGGAAGTCGGCGAAGGTGCCGATCGGGTTGCCGACGCAGGCGCGGTCGTTGTCCAGGGCGTTGTTGATGGAGTTGCAGACGGCGTCGACCCACAGCTTGTGGGAGCCGGTGTCCGCGTTGTACGTGATCTTCACCTGCCCGCCGGGCAGCCCGCCGCCCTCCTTGATCAGCTTCTTCGCGGCGGCGGCGTCGTACCGGCACCACTCGCCGCACAGCCCCGCCTGGTAGCCGCCGTCCTTGCCGAGGACGGGTGAGGTCCAGTCGGTGGCGGGGGTGCGGGTCCGGTGGAAGATGGTGTCGGTGATCTGCTCGCGGTCGATCGCCCGGGACAGGCCCTTGCGGACCTTGACCGAGCCGGCGGTGTTCCATTCCTTGTCGTAGTGGGGGAAGGCCAGGGTCTGGATGATGCCGGCGGGGGTGCTCAGGTAGCGGTCGCCGAGGTCGCCGCGGACGTTCTTCAGCTGCTGGGCCGGGACGTCGTCGACGAGGTCGAGGTTGCCGGCCATCAGGTCGGTGTAGGCCGTGTTGTTGTCTGTGTAGACCTTGAGGGTGACGCCGCCGTTCTGTGCCGCGTCCGGGCCCGGGTAGGTGTCCCACTTGGTCAGGCGCATCTCGGAGCCCTTGGTGTACGACTCCACCATGTACGGGCCGTTGCCGACGGGCTTGGCCAGCCAGCCGGCGTGGTCGTCGTAGAACGCCCTCGGCAGCGGGACGAAGGCGTTGTAGCCGAGGGTGTCGGGGAAGCTGGAGAACTTCTGGCTGAGCCGGACGGTGAACGTCCGGTCGTCGAGGACCTTCAGTCCGGACAGGGTGTCGGCGCGCTGCTCGCCGCGCTCCGGGTGGACCTGGTCGTAGCCCTCGATGTAGCTGAAGAAGTAGGCGTTCTTCTGGTTGTTCTTCAGGCTCGCCCCGTAGTTCCAGGCGTCCACGAAGGACTTGGCGGTGACCTTCTCGCCGTTGCTGAAGGTCCAGCCGTCCTTGACGGTGATCGTGTAGTTCCGCGAGTCGGAGGTCTCGATCTTCTCGGCGAGCATGTCCTCGGCGGCGCCGGTCTTCGGGTCGTACTGCTTCAGGCCACGGAAGATCATGGAGAGGACCTTGCCGCCCTGCACCTCGTTGGTGTTGGCGGGTTCCAGCGGGTTCTGCGGATCGGTCCACGAGGAGCTGAACACGGCGCCGCCGGCGCCGGCGCTGTCACCCCCGCCTCCGCAGGCCGTGGCCGCGAGTGCGACCACCACCGCGCATACGGCCCGTCCGGCGTGCGTGGCTCCCCGCATGGAGTGCCTCCTCTTCGTGCGCTGCGCTGGCCGGCGCCGAGACACCGATCCCTTATCGGTCAATATCAACCCATAAGGTGCGCAACGCATGAGTACGCCCTCCTTTCGGGGTGGCGAGGAGGCCCGACGGCCTGTCAGGCGGCGCCCGCCGCACGGCCCGGGCGGTGGGCGCGGCCGACGACGGCCGCCACCTCCGCGCGGGACGAGACCCGGAGCTTCTTGAAGATCCGGCCCAGATGGGTCTCGACCGTCTTGTGGCTGATGGCCAGCGCCCGGGCGATCTGCTGGTTCGTCCGTCCGCCGCTGACCAGCACGGCGATCTCCGTCTCCCGGTTGCTGAGCGAGCCCAGCGGCCGGGGCGCGGCACCGGCGTCCGGTGTCAACGGCGGCGCGGCGTCCGGTACGTCGTCCACCGCCTCGTCCGGCGCCGGGTCGTCGAGGGCGGCGAGCGCGGCGCACAGCGCGCCGGCCTCCTGGCGCAGGCGGTCGCTGTCGGTGCCGGTCGCGGCGTACTGCGCGCACGCGGCGTGCCGGGCGGCACCCGCGGCGTCCCCCCGGCTCAGGTCCAGGGCGCCCACGGCCGCGGCGAATCCGGGCACCAGGGCACGCAGGGAGCGGGACTCGGCGAGGCGCAGTCCGCGTTCGTGGTGTCCGCGCGCCGCTTCCTCGCGGCCCAGGGCCGACTCCGCCACCGCGAGCCAGAAGACGCCGTCGAGACGGGGCACGACGGCAGTGTCGGACAGGCCGTCCAGCAGTCGGGCGGCGACCACCGAGTGGAGTTCGGCGTGTTCGGCCGCGCCGGAGCGGGCCGCGGCGGCGGCAATCAGGGCGTGGGCCCGGCCGCGCGCGGCTCCGGACAGCGTTTCGAGAGCGCCGAGCAGTTCGGTGACCAGCATTCCGTCGGGGGCGCCGATACGGGCGTCCAACTGACCGACCAGCCGGTCGGACAGGAGCGTGCCGTGCCGGGCCGCGTCGAGGCCGGTGACGCCGTGGTCCGCGTCGGAGGTCTCGACCGCCGGGGCGGCCGCCAGTTCGGCGTCGGCCTCCGGGTGCCGGCCGAGCAGCCTGAGCGCCAGGGCGCGCCAGCGGACCGCCTCCGCCGCCACGCCGGGATCCGGTGCGCTGTCGTCCCGCAGCGGGTGAAGCACCCGCAGGGCCCCGCCGAGCCGGCCGTCGAGCACCTGGGCGGCCCCGAGCACGAGCCGCGCCCGGTGGCCGCTGTCCAGCGCCCTGCGCGCCCAGTCCGCCGCCCGCGCCGGGTCGGCCCACAACCGGGCCCTCGCCGCGGCGAGCAGGGTGCGGGAGCGGTCGGCGTCGTCGACGGTGGTGAAGGCGCGGTCCAGGTGGCCGGCGAGGAGCACCGGGGAGCGGTCGCCGGGACCGGAGAGGGCCTGGGCGGCGCGGGCGTGGGCGCCGAGGAGCCAGCCGGGGCCCGCGGACTGGTAGGCGGCGGCGCGCAGCAGCGGATTGCTGAAGCGCAGGCGGGCGGCGCCGGCGTCGGCACGCAGCAGGTCCTGCCGTATCAACTCGTCGATCGCGCGGCTCAGTTCGGCGTCGGTCACCTGGGCCACGGCCTGGAGCACGTCGAGTCCGCAGGGTTCGCCCACGACCGAGGCCGCCTCGGCGACCAGCCGGCCGAGGTCGGACAGACCGCGGAAGTCGCGCAGGCTCTCGGTGAGGACGTCGAGCGGCAGGACGTGGCCGCCGCTGTCCAGGAGCGAACGGGTGGCGGCGAACGCCTTCAACAGGCCCGGGTTGCGCCCCGAGCCGGTGAGCATGGACGCGCACCGGGGGCGGCTGAGATCGCCGGGCAGGAGTGCGCGGGCGGCCTCGTCGGACAGTTCGGGCGGGCCGAGGCGACGGGCCAGGCCGGTGTCCACCGCCAGGTTGAGCACGCTGCGCAGGCCGAGGTCCACCTGGCGCGGCCGGTGTGTGAGGGCGATCACCGTGTCTCCCTGCGGGGGGTGCCTGAGCAGGTACGACAGCAGGGCGAGCGACGCCTCGTCCGCCCAGTGCACGTTGTCGAGGCCCAGCAGCAGCCCGCCGTCCGCGCCGAGCGAGCCGAGCAGGGCGCGTACGGCGCGGAAGACGCGGTAGCGCTCCAGCGGGTCCGTGGGGAAGACGCGGGGCTCGGCGGCGGGCACCGAGGGGAAGACGGTGGCCAGGGCGGCGGTCTGACCGTCCGTCCGGGCGTCGAGCTGTTCGGGGTCGCAGCCGGCCAGCAGATCGTCGAGCGCGTCGACGAAGACACCGAAGGCGACATTCGGCAGCGTGCGCGATTCGGCATATCCCGAGACGGCTCTCCAACCGCGTCCGGCGGCCTCGTCGAGAATACGGGAGAGCAGAACGCTCTTACCGGTCCAGCGGTCTCCCTGGATTTCGATCACCGAATAGGTGCGGGCAGCTCCGAGAAACGATTCGGTCGCACCGTTCCGTGCTGCGCCGCCCTGCGTGGGAGTGGGTTTTCCGGTGCTGATGAGCGGCGGAAGATGGGCCTCGATAGTCATGTGAGAAAGCCTCTTCGACGAGAAGTTCGCAAGGGCTGGTGACCCGAAAAACGCGTGCGGGGAAAGGCTTGTGGCCGTTTTCCCCTTCGCTCACTGCCAGCCGGTGGTGTCCTTGGACGCGTGCACGACGGCCACCGGCTCGGCGGCGGACGTGGGCGTGGCGGACGCCTGTCCCGCGGCGGTGACCTGGAGGGCCAGCGGCAGGACGAGCGCGGCGATGGCGAGGCGAACCCTGGTCATGTCAACTCCTGAGCGTGTGCGGGCGGTTCCGTGGCGCGACGGAGCGCATGGCGTCGCCGCCCGCACCCCCGTGCCGTTCACCACTCACTTTTCACGATCCGAAGCCGCCGTGTCATCGCTCGGACCTGTCCTGATCCTGCAATGGCACATGCCGTCCACCGGCGGGGTCCGTCAGGAGCAGGTCGTAGAACGGGGCCACCAGTGGCACTCCGCAGGAGACGATCTCCGCGTCCAGCAACGGCGGTCGCAGCCGGAGCGCCCTGAGCACGAGGGCGCGTGCCGTGCGCTCCGCGGCCTCCAGCGAAGGGGCCGTCACATACAGGCCGAGCACGAGCAGGTCGGACCCGTCGGCGTGGACCACGACGTGTTCCACGCATTCGGCGGGTTGCGCGAGTGACGAGAGGGAATTTCGCAAGTCCGTGGGAGGGGCGGCATCGGAGGTCCGCCGCAAATGCACATGGACTAGATACATGAGTAGGCATCCGGGAAGTCGTGCGCATCGGAAGCCGATGCGGGTCGGCAGGGTGGCATATCCCGGCCTGAACATGTTTCTGCCAGGGCGAGATCACGACGGGGCCGTAGATGGTGCCCCAGAATCGTGTGCGCCGCGCAGGGTGGGGCGGCATCGGTATCGCCGGTGGAAAACCGAACAGGAAGCTGATTTCCGACCCGTTACGCCCTAGGCCGGCCCTTCACGGAGGATTCCATGAGCAACATACGCCATCCGATGAGCCGCCGGGCGGGACTTGCCTTCGCCGTTCTCGGAGAGGTCCGTCTCTGGCGCGACGGGGTCGAGGTCCCGCTCGGTCCGCCCCGCGGGCGTGCCCTGCTCGCCGCCCTGCTGCTGCGCGAGGGGACTCCGATGGGCCGGGACGACATCCTGGGCGGTCTGTGGGGCGACTCCTTTCACGTGGACGGCGCCAACCTCGTGCAGGTGTACGTGTCGAAGCTGCGCCGGCTCCTCGAACCGGACCGCCCGCCGAGGGCCGCCGCCTCGCTGCTGCCCCGGGTCGGCAACGCCTACCGGCTCGCGGTCGAGGCGGACCAGTGGGATCTGGGGTGTTTCCAGCGGGCGCGTACGGCGGCACGCGAGCTGCGGTCGGCAGGTGAACTCATCGAGTCGGAGCGGGTGTTGGGCGAGGCACTCGCGCTCTGGCCGGGTCCGGCCCTGACCGGGGTCGAGGGCCCGCTGCTGGACGTCGAACGCGTCCGGCTGGCCGAACTGCGCCTGGCGGCCACGGAGGAACACCTCGAACTCGCCCTGGAGACCGGCGCGGAGGACGACGTGATCCCCTCGCTGCTCACGCTCACCCGTGAACACCCGTACCGGGAGCGCCTGTGGGCGCTGCTGATGGTGGCGCTGTACCGCGGCAGCCGACAGGCCGACGCGCTCGCCGCATACCGCAGGGCCGCCCGCGCCCTCAAGGACGACCTCGGCCTCTCCCCCGGCCCCGAACTGCGCCGCATCGAGGAGGCGATCCTGGCCGGCGCCCCCAGCACCACGCTGACCGCACGCCCCCGCACCGGCCCGGTCCGCCCCCAGCACGTACCCGACCGGCCGAAGCTGACCCTGGTGCACGGCACGGGCATCGGCGCCGCACCCTCGCGCAGGGCGGCCGTACCCCCGTACCGCGCACGACGCCTCGGCGACCGACGCTGAAACAGGCCCACGATGCCTGGCCTATGACGTCGGCTCCGTGGGCTCGCCGGTCGCCCACTCGGGGGTGTCGGTGATCTCCACGACGGCGCTGGTGCAGCTGTATCCGGTGCCGCCGCCGACCATCAGGACGAGGTCGCCTGGGTGCACCGCGCGTCGCTCCATCAGGTCGTTGAGGCCCGCGAAGTGGTCACCGGCGCCGAGGTGGCCGACCTCGCCGCAGAACTCCCAATTGGAGATCTTCTCGGACACCCCGAGCTGGAGCTCCAGCTGCCAGCGCATGCGGGAGCGTCCGGTGGCGTTGAGCACCACACGCGTGATGTCCGCCATGTCCGCTCCGGCGTCGTCGAGGGCCTGGTGGACCGACCGGTCGGCGATCTCGGCGATGCGCAGGCCGGCCTGACGGGCGAGGGCGGGTGTGTGGAGGAAGGCGTCGGCGCGGGCGCTGAGGTCGAGCGGTGTCGAGGTGTCCGGAACGGCGTCGAGGGCGGCGCCCCGGGCGACGGCCTCCAGGGAGTTGTCCACCGCGGTCGCCGTGGACAGCAGGCGGGCGAAACCGGCGCGGGCGGAGAGCACCAGGGCGGTGCCGCCGTCGCCGTAGACCAGGCCGCGTTCGCAGCGCCAGCGGTCGAAGGCCGGGGCGGCGAAGCGGTCCGCGGTGGTCAGCAGGGCGGCCTCGTCGGGGCCCAGCAGCCGCGCGGCCTGTTCGAGCGAGGCGAGTCCGGCGTTGCACGACTGGAGCAGTTCGAACGCCGGGACGTCCGCGCCGACGGTGTTGTGGGCGATGTACGAGGCCGGGGCCCACATCTCGGCGCCCTGGAACCAGGTGCGGCTGTGGATGACGGTCGTGACGTCCTCGCGGGCCGGCCCCGAACGGGCCAGGGCGACCCGGGCCGCGGCCACCGCCATGTCCGGCGGGGACGGCTGGTTCTCACCGTCCGCGACGGTGACCGAGACAATGCGGTTCGCCTGATGTTCATCGGTGTCGTATTGACCCGAGGCCAAGGCTTCCTCCACACGTTTGCGTTTCGGCAGCCAGCTGCCGTTTCCCGCAATGTGCACTTCATTCCAGCGCATGTCTCTCCCATCCCGGGACCCCGCGAGAGATATCCGGAGTCACTGCTCAGGAAATGATCGCGGACACCTCTTGGGCGCCACTGTCCGATCACTTACAGACGACTGAAATCCGTAGAAGTAAACTTTCTGATCATTTAGAAGAAACGCAGAAAAAAGGGGCATACGGGACCGGTCGAGCGGTTATACTGGCGCTCGCCATCAGGATGCTCACTGACCATGAGCCTGTACGGGGGAGGGCTGTTTGTCGAACAGTCTTGACATTGGGGACGACGCCGCACGCGTCTATCGGGTGATGCTGGCGCATCCGAGTATGGATCTCCAGGAGCTCAGAAATTGCACCGGTCTGCCGGAGGAAGCACTCCGTGAGCAGCTGGACAGACTGAGTGAGCTTTCCCTGGTCCGCCCGTCGACCAGCGAGCCCGGCGCGCTGCACGCGGTGGGACCCCAGGTGGCGACAAAGCTCATCCTCGCCCGCCAGGAAGCCCGTCTCGCGGCGGAACAAAAGAGGACGGCCGATATTCGACTGGCCATGGAGGAACTCTCCGAGGAATTCCGTCAGGGATTCAGCACCGGCGTGGACGGAATCGACGCGGCCCATGGAATCGACGAAATTCGGGACCGTATCCGGCTGCTGTGCTCCGAAGTGCGCGAGGACGTCATGGCCATGGCCCCCGGCGCGCAGACGGCGGAGAACATGGAATCAGCCAAACCGCAGGACACGGAATTGCTGGCCCGTGGCGTACGCATGCGCACGCTTTACCAGGACAGTCTGCGCAACGACCGGCCGACGGTGAACTACGCGACATGGCTCACCAGTTCGGGCGGTCAGGTGCGTACGGCAACGACCCTTCCCATCCGTCTGCTGATCTTCGACCGGTCCACGGCGATCATTCCCATGGATGCCCATGGCGGCGGCAGCCGGGCCCTGTTCGTCCGCAGCAGCGGTGTCCTGCTGGCGCTGTGCGAGCTCTTCGAGGCGGCGTGGGTGAACGCCACCCCGCTGGGCGGCGGCCCGCACAAGGAACGGGAGCGCGAGCGGGGTCCCGAGTCGCTCGTGTCCCCGGAGCACGAATACCTCCGGCTGCTCGCGCAGGGCCACACCGACGAGACCATCGCCAAACGGCTGGGCGTCTCGCCCCGCACGGCCCGCCGCATCGCCGCCCAGCTGATGGAGAAGCTGGGGGCGCGCAGCAGATTCCAGGCCGGTGTGGAAGCGGCCCTGCGGGGCTGGGTGCAGACGGTCGACCCGTGAGCCGGCGAGGCAGGGCGTACGGGGGTCCTGCGCGGTGTCCTACGGAGTGATCTACGGGGTGTCCTGCGGGGCACCCTCCGGGCCGAAGACCCGGAAAGTCGGGTCGGTGGCGATGTGGGTCAGCAGGGCGCGGTAGTCGGCGGCGATGTCGTGGGCGCGTTCGGGTGTGTAGGCGGCGGTGCGGTGGGTGACGATGATGTCCGTGCCGCTCGCACCCGACGTGACCCGCAGGGTGAGGTCGCGCTCGGCCCGGTGCCAGGGGAGGTCGACGGCCGGTTCGGCGCGTAGGCCGGGGCCGATGTCCAGGCCGACGTCGGGGTCGCTCTCCTCGGTGAACAGGACCCGGGTGAGGTCCTCTCGGCCCTCCGCCGGCGTCCGGCCGAGCGCGTTCACCACCTCGTCCAGCGGCAGCTCGTGGTGCTCGAAGTCGGCCGCCGTGTGCTGCCGTACCTGACGCAGCGCGTCCAGGTAGGTGGGATCGCCCGACAGGTCGGCGCGCAGCAGCAGGTAGTTGATGAACGCCCCGACCGTGCGCCCCAGTTCCGGCCGGTCCCGGTAGGAGTACGGGGTGGTGACGAGGACGTCGCGCCGGCCGGAGCGGCGGGCGAGCAGGATGTGCAGGGCGCTCAGGGTGACCATGAACAGGGTGGAGTTGTGTCGCCGCGCGAGCTCCCGCAGGGCCGCGACCACGTCGTCGGGCACGGCCAGCCGGAGCGTGCGGCCCTCGGGTCCCGGGCCGCCGGGGCCGTCGGTCGGGGGTGCCACCGGGACGGCACCGGTGAGTCGCCGTGTCCAGTAGTCCACCAGGTTCCGGCGCCCCGGGCCGTTCAGCCGCTCGTTCTGCCAGACCGCCAAGTCGCCTGGCTGGACCGGGAGTTCTGCGAGTGGGGACGGCCGTCCGGACGAGAACGCCAGGTACAGGGCGCCGAGGTCCTCGATGACGATCTGGGTGGTCGCGAGATCGCTGATGGCGTGGTGCAGGACCAGGACGACCAGATGCTCCCGCGCGCTCAGCCGGAGCACCTTCAGACGCACCAGGTCGTCGTCGCCGGGATCGAACGGCTCCGTGATGACGGCCGCCGCGCCGTCGGTGACGGAGTCGGCGTCCACGTCGGCGGTCAACAGCGGCACACGGTGCCCTACGGGCCGTACGACCTGGAGGAGTTCGCCCCGGTCGTCGAGCCGGAACCGGGTGCGCAGTGCCTCGTGGCGGTCGACGAGGGCGGCGTAGGCGCGGGCCAGGACCGCGGTGTCCAGGGGTCCGTGGAGTCTGACCCCGCCCACGGTGATCCAGGTGTTGGACTCGGGGTGTTCATGGTGCAGGTCCCACATCAGGCGCTGGATCCGGGAGGCCGGGAAGACGGTGTCGGCGCCGGAGCCGGAGCGCGCCAGCCGTGGGATCCGGGGGCGGGCGGTCTTCCTGCGGCGGGCCAGCAGTGTGGCCTCCAGCCGGGCGCGGGCGGCGAGTTCCGCGTCGGTCGTCGTCATGCCGGGCCCGCCTGTTCGCTCTCCGCGCGCAGCTGCTCGAAGATCCGGTCGCCGAGTTCCTCCACGGTCGGCTCGATCGCGAACAGCACCCGGAACGGAATCCGTACCCCCAGCTTCTCGTCCACGTCCGCGAGCATCCGGACGGCGCTCAGCGAGTGGCCGCCCAGTTCGAAGAAGTTGTCGTGGATCCCGACGCGCTCCACGCCGAGCACCTCGGCCCAGATCCGCGCGAGCTCCTCCTCGACGGGGGTGCGCGGAGCCACGTACTCCGTGGCGGCGACGGCCTGGCCCGGATCCGGCAGCGCGCCCCGGTCGATCTTGCCGTTGGCGCTCAGCGGAAGCTCGGCGAGGGGGACGTACGCCTTCGGGACCATCCAGTCGGGCAGCCGCTCGGCGAGGAAGTCCCGCAGCCGGGCGGGGTCCGCCTCGGTGCCGGGGACCGGTACCGGATAGGCCACCAGGCGGGTGTCGCCGCGGGCGTCCTGGCGGGCCACGACCGCGCAGCCCGTCAGGTCGGGGTGCTGGGCCAGGACGGCCTCGACCTCGCCGGGCTCCACCCGGTAGCCGCGGATCTTGACCTGCCCGTCGGCGCGGCCGACGAACACCAGCGTGCCGTCGGCGAGTCGGCGTACCAGGTCCCCGGTGCGGTAGAGGCGTCCGCCGGGCTGTGCGGAGTGCGGGTCGGGCAGGAAGCGCTCGGCGGTCAGTCCGGGCCGCGCGTGGTAGCCGAGCCCGACGGTGGGCCCGCCCAGGTACAGCTCGCCGGCCGCGCCCGTGGGCACCGGCTCCAGCCACTCGTCGAGAACGTACGCCGGGAAGCCCGCCAGCGGACGGCCGAGGGGCACGATCGCCTCGGGGGCGCCGCTGTAGTCGACGGGGGCCATGACGGTGATGCAGGACGCCTCGGTGACGCCGTACGCCTGGACGAGCCGGCCCGGCCACTTCTGCCACGGCAGGATCTGGCCCAGCGCCGGGGCGGCCTCACTGCCGAAGACCAGGACGCGGACCCGGGGCGGGATCGCGGCGCGCTCGGCGTCGGTCATGGCGGCCATCCGGGACGGGGTGACCGACAGGATGGTGGTGTCCGTGTCCCGCACCAGGTCCCACAGTTCGTGGGTGGCCATCGGCGGGTCCCCGTCGGGCAGGACGACGGTGCTCCCGCTCAGCAGGTGCGGGTGGATCTCCTCGCCGACGACGTCGAAGCCCAGCGGCGCCAGTTGCAGGCCCCGCTCCCCCGGGCCCAGTTCATGGGTGTGGGCGAGGGCGCGGTACAGGCGCAGGACGCCCCGGTGAGTGTTCATCGCGCCCTTGGGGCGGCCGGTCGAGCCGGAGGTGTAGATCAGGTAGGCGAGATGGCCGGGGGTGATGTCGGCGGGGAGGGGCAGGTCGTCCGGCGCGGTCAGGGGGGTGTCGACGAGGATCCGGTCGAGGGTGCCGAGGCCCGGGGCGTCGCGCATCGGGGTGCTGGTGACGACGTGGGCGGCGCCCGAGTCGGACAGCATGTACTCGACGCGGTCGGCCGGGTAGTCGGGGTCGAGCGGGACGTAGTAGGCGCCCGCCTTGAGGATGCCTAGGTAGGTCACGACCAGTTCCGGCGAGCGGGCGAGGTGCACGGCCACCGGGGTGCCGGTGGTGACACCGCGGGCGCGCAGATGCCGGGCCAGCCGGTCGGAGGCGTGGTCGAGTTCGGCGTAGGTGAGCCGCCGGTCGCCGCAGACCACCGCGGTCGCCTCCGGGGTCGCGGCGGCCTGCCGGCCGAACGCGCCGTGCAGGGTGTCGGGTGCGTCGGTGAAGTCGGCCTCGCTGACGTGCAGCAGCTCCGCGCGTTCGGTGTCCTGGAGCAGTCGCAGCCGGGAGACGGGTGTGCCGGGGTCGGTCACCGCCGCCGTCAGCAGGGTGACGAACTCGCGGCCCATGCGGGCGATCGTGTCGGTGTCGAACAGCTCGGTGCTGTATTCGAGGCCGCCCTGCCAGCCGTCGGGGCCGGGGACGAGTTCCAGGGACAGCTCGAACATGGTGGTGCCGGTGTCCACCCGCACGGGCTCGAAGTCGAGTCCGCCGGCCGTCCAGCCGTCCTGCGGGATGTTCTGCAGCGACAGCATGACCTGGGCGAGCGGCCCGCCCAGCCCGGAGTGCCGCGGCGGACGCAGCTCCTCCACGAGCTTCTCGTACGGCAGGTCCTGGTGGGCGTAGGCCTGGAGGCAGGTCTCCCGGGCGCGGCCCAGCAGCTGGGCGAACGTGGGGTCGCCGGTGCTGTCCATGCGCAGGGCGAGGGTGTTGACGAAGAAGCCGATGACCCCGGCGAGTTCGGTGCGGTGGCGGCCCGCGACCGGCGAGGCCACCGAGAAGTCGTGGCTGCCGGAGTAGCGGGAGAGCAGCACGGTGAACGCGGCGAGGCAGAACATGTAGGGGGTCGCCTCGTGCGCGCGGGCCATGCGCTCCACGCGGGCGACCAGGTCGGCGGGCACGTCGAAGGAGTGCGTCGCGCCGGCCGAGGACAGTTCGGCGGGGCGGGGCCGGGCGGTGGGCAGCTGGAGCGGGGTGAGGCCGGCGAGGCGGGTGCGCCAGTGGTCGACCAGCCGGTCCAGTGCGGGGCCCTGGAGGGTGTCGCGCTGCCAGGCCGCGTAGTCGACGTACTGGATGTCGAGCGGTTCGAGCCGTGCCGGCCTGCCTTCGACGTGGGCCTCGTAGTGCTGGGACAGTTCCTGGAAGAGGACCGCGTTGGACCAGCCGTCGGTGACGATGTGGTGCAGCGTCAGGACGGCGACGTGGTCGTCCGGGGCGCGGCGCAGCAGCCGCATCCTGAGCAGTGGTCCGGTCTCCAGGTCGAAGGGCCGCTCGACCTCGGCGTGGATGGCCGCCGGCAGGTCCTGTTCGGTGACCTCGTCGACGGGCAGGTCCAGGCGGAGCGTCGGCAGGATCACCTGGAGGGGTTCCACTCCGTCGAAGTGGAACACGGTGCGCAGCGACTCGTGCCGCTCGACGACCGCGTCGAGCGCCCGGCGCAGCGCGTCGGTGTCCAGCTTGCCGCGCACCCGAACGGCCGCGACCACGTTGTAGGTGGCGGTGCCCGGCTCGACCCGGTCGAGCAGCCACAGGCTCCGCTGGGCGAAGGAGGCTTCGGCCATCAGGGACTCGTCGGCCTCGTAGGACTGCTCGGCCGTCAGGTTTTCGTCGAACATCTCGTCTTCCGTTGTCGCGGCGGGATTCGGGTGCGCGGGGCCGGTCAGACCAGGACGCGGTCTGCCGCCGTCTCCCGGCTGTCGCGGGACTTGCGCAGATCGCGCGTGACCGTCGCCTTCTTCAGCCAGCGGTCGGTGCCGTCGTAGCGGGCGGTGAAGGCCCGACGGCCGTGCACCGCCAGGTAGTTGTCGACCACGAGCAGGCTGCCCGCGCCGACGACCACGTCCTGCTGGACCCGTTCCAGCTCGGTGACCAGCGCCTTCAGGGCCTGCTCGGCCTCGGTGTCGTCGTCGACGCAGCGCATGAAGAACGGGTCGATGCGCAGGAACGGCGAGTCGGCCGCGCCGAACAGGACGGCCACGGGCTCCGGGGTCTCCCGCATCCGGATCATGCGCATCAGCCCCGGGTGGTGCGGGTCGCGTGCGGCCAGCTGCCGCAGGTGTTCGTCGTCCGGGAGGATGTAGAACCGCGGCTCGGCGAGCACCCGCCGGACGTCGTCGGGAAGGTGCACGTCCCGGACGGAGGACAGGGTGGTCGGCACATGGTCGTGGTTGCGGACGCCGAACAGCAGCAGATAGTCGCAGCGGTACGGGTGGAAGCCGTCCTCGGTGTGCCACTCCAGCAGGGTGTCGCTGCCGTGGCCGCTCTGCTGGTCCTCCTCGCCGGCTATCGGCAGGACGTTCTGGATGGGGCGGCCGGCCTGGAGGGTGGACCAGCCGAAGACGTCGCCCAGGCAGCGGCTGACCAGGGCGAGGAAGAACTCCTCACGCCGGGCCCGCACCGAGCCGGCCGCGGCCTGCCAGTCGCCCGGGGTGGGTCCCACGACCGTGTCGTCGACGGGCAGTCCGTGGATCTGGATACCGGCGGCCGGGTCGGTGCGCCGGAAGTCCTCCAGGGCCGCGCGCAGGCCGGTGGGCAGCCGGGCCGCGTACTCCCAGGCGTCGTCGTGGAAGCGCATCTCGCCCGGGTCCCGCTCGCTGCGCACGAGGTCGGCCAGGAGCACCTCCAGCTCCGCGACCTCGTCCGCTGACAGGTCGTAGCGCAGCAGGGGTTCGGCGTACGTCGCCATGTACTTCCCTCTCTTTTGCATGTGGTCAGGCCGGTGGCGGTGGACCGCGCTCGCCGCGGTCGTCCGCGCGCTCTCACCGGCGCTCTCCCGTGGGCTCGGCGGGCAGCCGCAGGGCGCCGTCCGCGGCACGGCCCGCGCGGTAGCGGGAGCGGTCGACCCGGCGCGGTCCGGCGCCCGCGCCGGTGGCGGCCGGCGCCCCGGTGCCCGCGTTCTGCTCCACGAAGGCGGCGATGGCGGCCACCGTGGGTGTCTCGAAGAGCAGCCGCAGCGGTGGGACGGTGCCGAACTCCGAGCGCACGCGCTCGACCAGCCGGGACATCATCAGCGAGTGGGCGCCCAGGTCGAACAGGTCGTCGCCGCGCCCGATCCGGGTCTGGGGCAGCAGCCCCGAGGCGATCTCGGCGATCTTGGTCTCCACCGCGCCGCGCGGCGCCTCGAAGTCGCCGCCCTCCGCCGCTTCGGAGGCGTCGTCGGGGTCGGGCAGCGCCCGCCGGTCGACCTTGCCGCTGGCGGTGAGCGGCATCGTCTCCAGCACGGTGAGCACGGAGGGCACGGCGTACGGCGGCAGCCACGCCTTCAGGGCCTCGCGCAGCGCGCCGGGGTCCACCGCGGTTCCGGCGGGCTCGACGTAGGCGGCGAGCCGGGCGTCGGAGCCGGTGCCGTCCACGATGACGGCGGCCCGGCGCACGGACTCGAGGCGCTCCAACGTGGACTCGATCTCGCCCAGTTCGATGCGGTGCCCGTGCACCTTGACCTGGGTGTCGGCGCGGCCCACGAACATGACCCGCCCGTCGGGGCGCATCCGGACCAGGTCGCCGGTGCGGTAGAGGCGGGCGCCCGGGTGGCCGGAGAAGGGGTCCGGTACGAAGCGGTCGGCGGTCAGGCCCGGGCGGCGGAGGTAGCCGTGGGCCAGGCCGTCGCCGCCGATGTGCAGCTCGCCGGTGGTGCCCAGCGGCACCGGGCGCATGGCCTCGTCGAGGACGTGCAGCCGGGTGTTGGACAGCGGCCGGCCGAGCGGCACGTCGTCGCCGGGTGTCGTCACCCGCTCCCGCAGCGACCAGACGGTGGTCTCCGTGGGCCCGTACATGTTCCACAACTCCGCGCCTCGGGCGGGCAGTTCACGGGTGAGCTCGGCCGGCATCCGCTCGCCGCCGCACAGCGCGGACAGGCCGGGGGTGCCCTTCCAGCCGGCGTCGAGCAGCAGTTGCCAGGTCACCGGGGTGGCCTGGAGCCGGGTGACGCCGGGGCCGTCGAGGCAGGCGCGCAGCCGGGCGCCCTGGGCGGCGGTGGCGGCGTCGGCGATGTGCAGGGTGGCCCCGCTCACCAGCGGCAGGTAGTAGTCCAGGGCCGCGATGTCGAAGGAGGGGGTGGTGACCGTGAGCCAGCCGTCCCGCGGGGTCATGGACAGGTCTCGGCCCATCGCAAGGATCAGGTTCGTCAGCCCCCGGTGCGGGACGAGCACGCCCTTGGGCTTGCCGGTGGAACCCGAGGTGTAGATGACGTACGCCGGGGAGTCCTCGTGGAGGGTCACGGCCGGGGGCCGGTCCGCCTCGACGCCGTCGTAGGGTGCCAGGACGCGGGCGCCCTCGATGTGCCGCTCCGTCAGGATCACCGCGGCGGAGGCGTCCTCGAGCAGGAAGGCGAGCCGGTCGGGCGGCAGCGCCGGGTCGAGCGGCAGATACATGGCGCCCGACTTCAGGACGCCCAGCAGGACGGCGGGGAGCACGGGGGTGCGTTCCATCAGTACGGCCACGATGGCGCCGGCACCGATGCCCTCGGAGCGCAGCCGGTGGGCCAGGCCGTTGGCGAGGCGGTCGAGACGGCCGTAGGTGAGGGCGTCGGCCGGCGCCTCGGAGCCCGGCGAGTCCGCGGAGCCCAGGGAACCCGCGGCGACCACCGCGAGGGCGTCCGGGGTGGTCGCGGCCCGCTTCTCGATCAGGCCCACGACCCCGCGCTCGAAGGCGTACGGCACGTCGGTGGCGTTCCAGTCGTCGAGCAGCCGCTGTTCGGACGCGCCGAGTACGGGCAGTTCGCCCACCGGCACCGTGGCGTCGGCGGCGACGGCGGCCAGCAGGGCGGTGATCCGGTCCGCGACGAGGCGGGCGGAGCCGTCGCTGTAGAGGTCGGTGTCGTAGCGCAGTGAGCCGACCAGACCGTCGGCGCAACGGCCGAGGGTGAGGTGGATGTCGAACTGACTGCTGGTGACGGGCAGTTCGGCGGTACGGCAGTCGAGGCCGCCGAGCGTGAAGGGAGTGCCGGCCCGGTCGACGGCCAGCGCGACCAGGGCGTCGGAGCGGGCTCCCGGAGCCTGCTGGAAGGTGAACATGGTCCGCAGCATGGGCCGGGCGGTGCGGTCACGGACCGGGCTGAGCCGTTCGACGAGCGTGGCGAAGGGCACGTCGTCCCCGCCGAGCGCGGTGACGGACGCGCCGTGCACACGGCGCAGCAGTTCCAGGAACGGCTCCTGGGCGTCGACGTCGGCGCGCAGGGGCACGGTGTTGACCAGGCAGCCGACGGTGCCGGCGAGGTCGGCGTCCGAGCGGCCGTGCACGGGGGTGCCGACGACGACGTCACGCCGGCCGGAACTGCGGGCCAGCAGCACCTGGAAAGCGGCGAGGAGGACGCCGTACAGCGTCGTGCCCGCGTCGCGGGCCAGCTCGGTGAGGGCCCGGGTGGTGGCGTCGTCCACGGCGAGGGGCAGCGCCGCGCCCCGCATCCGGGAGGTGCCGGCGGGCGCGGTGCGGTCGGCGGGCAGGGTCGTCTCGGTCGCCGCGTCGGCGAGCTGCCGTACCCACTGCTCCAGGCGGCGTTCGCCGTCGGGCGAGGCGAGGTGACGGCTCTGCCGGTGGGTGAAGACGGGGTAGGCGACCGCCTCGGGCAGTTCGGGGGCGGTGCCGGCCAGCGCGGCCGGGTAGGCCGTGTCGAGCTCGTCGAACAGCAGGGACAGCGACCACAGGTCGGACACCAGGTGGTGCGCGGTGAGCACCAGCCGGTGCCGGTCGGGGGCCTGGGTGAGCAGGCGCACCCGCAACAGGGGTCCGGCGAGCAGGTCGAGCGGTTCCTCGGCCAGCCGGGCCGCGTGCTCGGTCAGTTGCTCGTCGCTCCAGCCGGCCGCGTCCACCTGCTCGAAGGCGGGCGGGAGTTCGGCGTGCACGCGCTGCACCGGCTGGTCGTCCACCAGCGGGAAGGTGCTGCGCAGGGCGGCGTGCCGGGCGGAGACCAGCGCGAGGGCGGCTTCGAGGGCCGAGGGGTCCACGGTGTCGCGGATCTCGACATGGCAGGAGATCAGGTTCGCGGCGCTGCCGGGGGCGACCTGCTCGAGGAACCACAGGGCGGACTGGTTGCGGGAGAGCGGATGGTCGCCGGGCTCGGAGCCGGCGGCGCGGTCCTCAGCGGGGAGCGGGCTGCCGGTGCCCGACTCGATCTGCTCGGCGAGCGAGTGGGCGAGTCCGGCGAGGTCGGTGCCGAGTGCGGCCTCGACCTCCAGGTCGACGCCGAGCAGGCCGCGCAGCTCGTGCCGCAGACGTACCGCGCCCAGTGAGTCGAGCCCGGCGGCGGACAGCCTGAGGTCGGGGGTGAGGGTGTCCGGCTCCACTTCCAGGAGGCCGGACACCAGGGTGCGCAGGAGGTCCAGGACCAGCGCCGGGCGTCGCTCGGCGTCGGCGGCGCGCACTTCGGCCACGTCGGCGTCCGTCGGACGCGCGGGCCGGGGCGCGGAGGCCCCGGTCTCCCCCTGTGGCGCACGGCCGTCGACGGCCAGCACGGTCAGGGAGCCGTCCAGATAGGAGGCGGCACAGACATGGCGCTGCACCTTGCCGCTGGACGTGCGGGGCAGGGTGGCGGCACGGATCAGGACGACCGCCAGCGGCCGTACGCCATGGGTCTCGGCCACGGCGTTGCGCACGTCGCGGGCGAGGGTGGCGAGGTCGCCGTCCTGGTGGTCGCGGGACACCTCGTGCACGACGACGACGTGGTCCTCACCGTCCACGGCGACCTGGACCGCGGCGCCGCAGTTGGGGCGCAGGGCGGGGTGGGTGGCCTCGACGGTGCGCTCGATGTCCTGCGGGTAGTGGTTGCGGCCCCGTACGACGAGCAGGTCCTTGAGGCGGCCGGTCACGAACAGCTCGCCGTCCCGCAGCAGTCCGAGGTCACCGGTGCGCAGGAACGCGGGCGCCTCGGGGCCGGCGTCGGCGAGGCGGGCACGGAAGGTGCGCTCGCTGTGCTCGGGACGGTTCCAGTAGCCCTGGGCCACGCTCGGCCCCGACAGCCAGATCTCCCCGACGGCACCCTCCTCGACCCGGGTCAGGGTGACCGGGTCGACGATCTCCAGCCGCTGGTCGGCGTCGACCCGGCCGCTGCTCACCCGGTCGAAGAGAACGGGCGCCTCGCCGCCGGTGTCCGAGGGTTCGGACCGGTTCGCGTACGACAGCACCGGCTTCGTGCCGTGCGGTTTGCAGGAGACGATCAGGGTCGCCTCGGCCAGGCCGTAGCAGGGGGTGAAGGCCTCGGCGCGGAAGCCGGCCGGGGCGAAGGCCTCGGCGAAGCGTTGCTGTGTCCGGGCGCGGATGGGCTCGGCGCCGTTGAAGGCGACCTCCCAGCGGCCGAGGTCGAGTCCGGCGACCGTCTCGGGGGTCGCGAGGTCCGCGCAGAGGTCGTAGGCGAAGTTGGGGCCGCCGCTCACCGTCGCCCCGCTCCGGCTGATCTCGCGCAGCCAGCGCAGGGGGTCGCGGCTGAACTCGGCCGGTGACATCAGGGCGCAGGAGCCGGCGTAGTACAGCGGCTGGAGCATGCCGCCGATCAGCCCCATGTCGTGGAACAGCGGCAGCCAGGACATCCCGACGGTCTCCCGCGTGGTGCGGAACGCCCGTTGGATCTGCGCCGAGTTGTGCAGCAGGTTGCCGTGGGTCAGCAGCACACCGCGCGGGGTCGCGGTGGATCCCGAGGTGTACTGGAGGAAGGCGAGGGTGTCGGGTCCGACGTCGGGGCGGGTCCAGGCGGCCGCCTCGTCCTCGGGCACGAGGTCGGAGGCGACCAGCCGGAGCGTCTCCATGAGGAGGCCGTCCGGGTTCCCGGGGAGCAGCCGGTCACGGATGCGGGCGGTCGTGAGCGCGAGCGCGGCGCCGGAGTCGACGACGATCGCGGCCAGCCGTTCGACGGAGCGGGGCCTGCGGGTGGGCGGGTAGACGGGCACGGCGACGGCCCCCGCGTAGAGGCAGGCCACGAACGAGACGACGTAGTCAAGGCCGGGCGGTTGCAGCAGCACGACGGGCCGGCCGGTGGCGCCCTCCCGCTGCAGCCGGGAGGCGGTCGCCCGGGCCAGCAGGTCGAGCCGGCCGTACGTCAGTACCTGGGGAGCCTCGTCCTCCGTCCCGGAGAACGTGAAGGCCGTCCGTCCCGGGTCCGTCGCCGCCGTGGAGGCGATCACGGAGATCCAGCTCTGGTGCTCAAGGGGGGCGTTCACGTATCTGCGTTCCTCGTCGCTCGGGCCGGTGCTTACGGTGCGGTGGGGGCCGTTGGCCGGGGTCAGGCGCCGTCGGCGGCGAGCGCCTCGCGCAGGCTGAGGGGACGCATGTCGGTCCAGGTCTCGTCGATGTGGGCGAGGCACTCGGCCTGGGTGCCCTGCTTGCCCTCGGCCGTCCAGCCGAGCGGCAGTGCACGGCCGGCCGGCCAGATCGAGTACTGCTCCTCGTGGTTGACGACGACCTGGAAGGACGTGGTGTCCGTGGTGTCCGCGCTGCTCATGGCGGTCCTCCGATCGATGGGGGGTGGGATGCGTGGGCGTCCGCGGCAGGCGCGGGTGGCACCGCCGGCGGTCGGGTGACCGCCGGCGGTGTCGTCTGGGCTGACGACGTGGTCCGAATGCTCCGTGAACCCCGGGACCCGCAGAAAGTCAGGAGGTACCCCGACTGCCCGGCGCCGGGCCGCGCCGCGTGAGGGGTTCCCCCGACTCGTAGGGCGGGCCGGGGATTGCCAACATCCAGGTCGTGTCCGCAAAGTCCCGCGCTGTCAGAGAGGGGCCGTCCCAGGTGCCCGCTTCGCTTCCCGCGCCGGTCTCCTCGCGGCGTCGTTTCGCGCCCGGCTTCGGGCGGCTGGTGTCGGCGAACACCATGTCCGGTCTCGGGGACGGCATTCGGATCATCGCGCTGTCGGTGTACGCCGCGACCGTGACCGACGACCCCGTCCAGGTCTCCCTGGTCACCGTCGCCGGTGAGCTGCCGTGGCTGCTCGTGGGCCCGTTCGCCGGCACGCTGATCGACCATGTGGACCGCTGGCGCGCGCTGTGGATCTGCGACGCCGCGCGGTCCCTGGTGCTGGCCTGCTTCACCGCGCTGGTGCTCGCCGACCGGGTGGGCATCGCCGCGCTCGCGGTGACGGCGTTCCTGCTGACCTCCGTCGAGACGATGGCCGACAACCTCGCCCAGGCCGTCATCCCGCAGATGGTCGGCACACGGTCCCTGGACACGGCCAACAGCCGGGTGCTGTCGGGCCGGTTGATCACCATGGAGTTCCTCGGCCCGCCCGTCGGCACGGCCCTGTTCGCGTTGGCCCATCTGCTGCCGTTCGGGGTGGCCACGGTGTGCTTCGCGGTCTCGACGGTGCTGGTGTTCGGCGTCCGCCCGGCCGGTGCCGCGAGCGGCGACAAGAGCGCCGGTCGGCTCTCGCCTCGGCTGCTCGGCGCACAGACCGCGCAGGGCGTCCGCTGGCTGTGGCGGCACCGGCTGCTGCGCACGGTGTGTCTGCTGATGGCGCTGCTCAACTTCGCGGTCCTCGCGGTGCTGGGCATCGCCGTGCTCTATGCGATGCACACGCTGGGGGTCGGCGAGACGGTGTACGGGCTGCTGCTCCTGGTGATCGCCGCCGGCGGTCTGCTCGGACTGGTGATCGCCCCGAAGGTCGTCGCCGTGGCCGGCCGCGGCCGGTCGCTGCAACTGGTCTTCGCCATGAGCCCGTTGCCGTTCGTGGTGGCCGCGATGACCTCGAACGCCCTCGTGGCGGCGTGCGCCCTGGTCTTCGTGGGGATCGCGGTGTCGATCTCCAACGTCATCACCACGACGCTGCGTCAGGAGCTGGTGCCCGAGGAGAGCTTCGGCCGGGTCAACGGCGCCTACCGCCTCGTCCTCAACGGACTCGCCCCGCTCGGCGGCCTGACCGGCGGTTTCGTGGCGGACCAGGCCGGGCTGCGCGCCCCCTTCCTGCTGGCGGCCGCCCTGCTGGCCGTGGCGGCCCTCGCCTCCTTCCGGCTGCTGTCGAACCGGGCCGTCGAACCCTTCACGGACCGGCCCGCGGCGACTTCGGCCCCGGACCCGGCCTCCCCCACTTCCACAGAAACGGCTGACCAGTGACCACGCCTCGACTCGACTCGGACCCGGTGGCGGACGCACCGCCCCCCGACAC
>NZ_JAKEIP010000138.1 GCF_021474425.1 Streptomyces muensis
CCCCCAGGTGGCGGCCAGGGCGGGGGCCGCCACCTGGGGGAGGGCGTTGGCCACGTTGATGACGCCCAGGTCCTTGCCGCGGTCCAGCGCCTTCGGGAGCACGTCCGTCATCAACGCGAAGTCGACCGACATGAAGACGCCGAGGCCCAGGCCCAGCAGGGCCGCCACGACGATCGCGCTCGGCCAGGTCTGCCAGGCGGCGAGCAGGGCCGTGGCCGCCGCCATCAGTACGCCGGACCAGTACACGAACGGCTTGCGGCGGCCCACCCGGTCCGACCAGGCACCGCCCACCACGACCGTGGCCAGCAGCGTCACGCTGTTCACGGCGGTGAGGATGAGCACGCCCTGCTCGGGGTCGTCGTGGCGAAGGCGGTCCCGCAGGTAGTACAGCAGGTAGAGGATCACCAGCGCGTTGCTGAGGTTGATCAGGAAGCGGGTCAGCCAGGCCCAGGCGAAGTCGGGGTAGCGGCGCGGGCTGAGCCAGAAGCCCGTCAAGAAGTCCTTCGACGACCACGCCGGGCGGTCCGCGCCCTCCAGCCGGAGATCCCGGTACCGGAGCACGTACGGCAGCACCCCCGCCACCACGAACACCGCACACGCCGCGTACCCCGCCGCGATCCCGCCGGTGGCCGTCGCCAGCCCCGTACCCGCGACCGCCCCGAGGATCTGCGCCGCGCCCAGCCAGCCGCCCACCACCCCCCGTTGCAGCCGCGGCACCCGGTCCGGCACCGCCGCCGTCACCGCCGCGAAGGCCGCGTTCAGGGTCAGCTGGACCAGGCACCAGCCGACCGCCATCGCCCACAGCCCGCCCGCACCGGCGAGCAGCAGCAGCGACAGCGCGCCGCCCGCCGCGCCGGCCACGATCCATGGCGTACGGCGGCCCCAGCGGGCCGTGGTGCGGTCCGACAGGGCACCGAAGAACGGGTTCGCCACGAGGGACACGGCCGCGCCGACGCCGGTCACCCACGCGAGCAGCGTCTCCTTCGACATCCCCGTGCCGGGCGCGAAGTCCTCCGCCTGCTGGGCGAGCAGGATCTGCAGCGGGCCGTACCAGCCCACCCAGATCGCCACGTTGGCCAGCGACAGCGTCGCCGTCCAGCCCCGGCCGACCCGCTCGGTGGGGTCGGCCAGGGCGCCGGCCGTCATCCCTGGGTCCGCAGCACGTCCCGCAGCCAGCCGTACGACGCCTTGGGCGTCCGCGTCAGCTTCGCCGGATCCTCGAAGTCCACGTGCACCAGCCCGAAGCGCCGCGCGTACCCCTCGGCCCACTCGAAGTTGTCCAGCAGCGACCAGACGAAGTAGCCGCGTACGTCCACGCCCGCCTCGACCGCCCGGTGCAGCGCGCGGATGTGGCCGTCCAGGTAGGCGATCCGCTCCTGGTCGTCGACGCCCTCGTAGGAGCAGCCGTTCTCGGTGATGACGATCGGCGGGAGGCGGTCGCCGTAGCGGTCGCGGAAGCCGGTGAGCAGTTCCGTCAGGGCCTCGGGGACCACCGGCCAGCCGAAGTCCGTCGTCGGCACACCCTCGATCTCCCGGACCGAGAAGGGCAGTTCGGCCGGCATGCGCACCCCGCCGAACTCGATCTCGGTGCCCTGCGGAGCGCCCACGCGGGTCGGCGCGTAGTAGTTGACGCCGTAGAAGTCGAGGGGTTCCGAGATGACCTTCAGGTCCGCCTCGACATCGCCCGGCATCAACTCGCCGATGCCCTCCGGGTATTGACCGAGCAGCAAGGGGTCGGCGAAGAGCCGGTTGAGGAGTACGTCGTAGAAGTCCGCCGCCTCCAGGTCCGGCTGCTCCTGGGAGGCCGGCCAGGTCGGGCCGTGCGAGTTGGCGATCCCGACGTCCGTGGCGCCGGCCGCGCGCAGGGCCCGTACGGCCCGGCCGTGGGCCAGCAGCTGGTGGTGGGCGACGGGGAGGGCGTCGAAGAGGAGCTTTCGGCCCGGGGCGTGGGTGCCCAGAGCGTGGCCCAGGAGGGTGTGTTCGGCGGGTTCGTTGATCGTGATCCACTTCTTGACGCGGTCGCCCAGACGCTCGGCGACCACGGACACGTACGCGGCGAAACGGTCGGCGGTGTCCCGGTCGAGCCAGTCGAGGCCGACCGGCAGGTCCCAGTGGAAGAGCGTCGGCACCGGCCGCACGCCCGCAGCGCACAGCTCGTCGACCAGACGGTCGTAGAAGTCGAGGCCCTTCGGGGTGTTCACACGGGGCCACGAGATGGAGAAGCGGTACGCGTCCACGCCCAGGTCGGCGAGGAGCGCCACGTCCTCGGGGTAGCGGTGGTAGTGGTCGCAGGCCACCTCGGCCGTGGAGCCGTCCTTCACCCGGTCCGGCTCGGCCGTGAAGGCGTCCCACACGGACCGCTCGCGCTCGTCCGCGGCGCCCTCGATCTGGTGGGCGGACGTGGAGACGCCCCAGAGGAAACCGGTCGGGAACTGAGGTATCGGGTTCGTCGCACCGCGCTCATCGATCGCCATGCGCCGGATCATCCGTACCGGCGGTAACAGAAGTCAACGCCCCGGCGTGAACTGCCCGTTACGCTCCCTTACGCACTCCCCTCACACGCTGTCCTTACGCGCTCTCCTCAAGCGCCTTCCTTCAGCACCCGCGAGATCAGCTTCCGCTGCTCGTCCGTGAGCCGGGGATCCGCGCAGTACACCGTCCGGTCGTCCACGGTGATCTGGTAGCTGAAGCCGTCCGGGACCCCGATGGGGGGCGTGCCCCGGCCGGACGCGAGCGCGCTCTCGGCCAGGGCGTGCCACTCCTGGGCGTCGGGCCGCCCCGAGGTGTCCACCTCGGCGTGCCGCTCGATGCCCGCGAAACCACCCGTGCGCCGTACCTGAATACGCATGGGTCAATGTCTAGTACGGACTCAGAGGATCCGCACCCCGACCTGTTCCCACGCCTTCGACACGGCCTGGAGCTCCTCGCCGCCGTCGCCGAAGCGCTCGCGCGCGGCCTTGACGGTCAGTTTGGCGAAGTCGGTGAACATGGCCCGGTCGGACAGTTCGCCGCCGGTCAGGACGTCGTACCAGATCTGGCCGGCCTTCTCCCAGGCGTGGCCGCCGAGGGCGGTGGCGGCCAGGTAGAAGGCGTGGTTGGGGATGCCGGAGTTGATGTGGACGCCGCCGTTGTCGCGGCCGGTGCGGACGTAGTCGTCCATGGTCGCGGGCTGTGGGTCCTTGCCGAGGACGTCGTCGTCGTACGCCGTGCCCGGTTCCTTCATGGAGCGCAGGGCCTTGCCGGTGACGCTGGGGGCGAGGAGGCCCGCGCCGATCAGCCAGTCGGCCTCGGCTGCGGTCTGACCGAGCGTGTACTGCTTGATCAGGGCGCCGAAGACATCCGACATGGACTCGTTCAGCGCGCCCGGCTGGCCGTAGTAGGTGAGGTTCGCCGTGTACTGGGTGACGCCGTGGCTGAGCTCGTGGCCGATCACGTCGATCGGGATGGTGAAGTCGAGGAAGATCTCGCCGTCCCCGTCGCCGAATACCATCTGCTCGCCGTTCCAGAAGGCGTTGTTGTAGTTCTCGTCGTAGTGGACGGTGGCGTCCAGCGGCAGGCCGTCGCCGTCGATGGAGTGCCGGGCGTAGGCCTTGAGGAACAGGTCGAAGGTGGCGCCCAGACCGGCGTACGCGCGGTTGACCGTGGCGTCCTGGCCGGGGTCCTCGCCCTCGCCGCGGACCTTGGTGCCGGGCAGGGCGGTGCCGTGCTCGGCGTCGTAGATGCTGCGCAGCGGCTGGTCCGACGGTGCCTTCGCCGTCGGGGCGGCCGCGAGGGCGAACTCGGTCGTCACGCGGCGCCTGCCGCGCAGCTCGCTGTCGCGCATCAGGGTCCGGCGCGCCGGACCGGAGAGTGCGGGGTCGTCGTTGCGGGCCAGTTTGTCGAGGACGTGTGGCGGAACGACGGTGCAGAAGACGGGCTCGAAGCCCCCGTTGGTCGTCATGCCCGGCACCTTTGCACTGGGTCACCGGGCTGTCACTACCCGCCACCATGATTGGTGAAATATACGGACAGGGAGCCGCACGCTCCGTGACGAAGTGGTATGGAACACGTTTTGTCCTATTCGTCCCCCGGGTCCCGCATACTGATACGACGCCCCGCACGGGGAGTGGCTCGGCTAGCATGCTGCGCATCATGCGTTTCGGGCTGCTTCTTCTTAGCTGCCGCGGCGAGGGCCTGTAGTCCAGGTCGACTCCCTCCCCGCGGAGCTTGGCGTTGCGTCGTCGGCCGTCCTTCCGGACACCCTGAGGAGCCCGAAGCATCATGGCGAACCGCCAGCAGCCCAGTTCCATGCCGATCCACAAGTACGGCCGCTACGAGCAGGTCGACATCCCGGACCGCACCTGGCCGCAGAACCGTGTCACCACCGCCCCCCGCTGGCTCTCCACGGACCTGCGTGACGGCAACCAGGCCCTGATCGACCCGATGTCGCCCGAGCGCAAGCGCCGGATGTTCGACCAGCTGGTCAAGATGGGCTACAAGGAGATCGAGGTCGGCTTCCCCGCGTCGGGACAGACGGACTTCGATTTCGTACGGTCGATCATCGAGGAGCCGGGGGCCATCCCCGACGACGTCACCATCTCCGTACTGACCCAGGCCCGCGAGGACCTGATCGAGCGGACCGTGGAGTCCCTGAAGGGTGCCAAGCGGGCGACCGTGCACCTGTACAACGCCACCGCTCCCGTCTTCCGCCGGGTGGTGTTCCGCGGCTCCAAGGACGACATCAAGCAGATCGCCGTCGACGGCACCCGTCTGGTGATGGAGTACGCCGAGAAGCTGCTGGGCCCGGAGACGGAGTTCGGCTACCAGTACAGCCCCGAGATCTTCACCGACACCGAGCTGGACTTCGCGCTGGAGGTCTGCGAGGCGGTCATGGACGTCTGGCAGCCCGGCCCGGGCCGCGAGATCATCCTCAACCTGCCCGCCACCGTGGAGCGTTCGACGCCGTCCACGCACGCGGACCGGTTCGAGTGGATGGGCCGCAACCTGTCCCGCCGCGAGCACGTCTGTCTGTCGGTCCACCCGCACAACGACCGCGGTACGGCGGTGGCGGCGGCCGAGCTGGCGCTGATGGCCGGCGCCGACCGCATCGAGGGCTGTCTGTTCGGGCAGGGCGAGCGCACCGGCAACGTCGACCTGGTCACCCTGGGCATGAACCTGTTCTCGCAGGGCGTCGACCCGCAGATCGACTTCTCCGACATCGACGAGATCCGTCGTACGTGGGAGTACTGCAACCAGATGGAGGTCCACCCGCGCCACCCGTACGTGGGCGACCTGGTCTACACGTCCTTCTCCGGCTCCCACCAGGACGCCATCAAGAAGGGCTTCGACGCGATGGAGGCCGACGCGGCGGCCAAGGGCGTGACGGTGGACGACATCGAGTGGGCCGTTCCCTACCTGCCGATCGACCCCAAGGACGTCGGGCGGTCGTACGAGGCCGTCATCCGCGTCAACTCGCAGTCCGGCAAGGGCGGTATCGCCTACGTCCTGAAGAACGACCACAAGCTGGACCTGCCGCGCCGGATGCAGATCGAGTTCTCCAAGCTGATCCAGGCCAAGACGGACGCCGAGGGCGGCGAGGTCACCGGCGGCGACATCTGGGCGGTGTTCCAGGACGAGTACCTGCCGAACCCGGAGAACCCGTGGGGGCGGGTGCAGGTCAAGAACAACCAGTCGACGACCGACACCGACGGTGTGGACACGCTGAAGGTGGAGGCCACGGTGGATGGTCAGGACACGGTCCTGACCGGGTCCGGGAACGGGCCCATCTCGGCCTTCTTCGACGCGCTGCAGTCCATCGGGATCGATGTGCGCCTGCTGGACTACCAGGAGCACACGATGAGCGAGGGGGCGTCGGCGCAGGCCGCTTCGTACATCGAGTGTGCGATCGACGGCAAGGTGCTGTGGGGGATCGGGATCGATGCGAATACGACGCGGGCGTCGCTGAAGGCGGTCGTCTCCGCCGTCAACAGGGCTGCTCGTTGACGGTTCGCTCCGTCGGGGAGCTGTGCGACCACGGATGTGCCGGGGTGTGTCGTCGGTCGTCTGCGGGGTCGTTGTGGCTGGTCGCGCAGTTCCCCGCGCCCCTTTAGGGCGTTGTCGCGGCCCGGCGTTTGAAGGTCCCGCCCCCGTTTTTTGGTGGGCGGGACCGTCCATTTCCGGCCATTGACCTGTGCAGGTCACGGAAAGGTCTCGTTCGGGGTACTGACTGCGCGTCCATGATGTGGCTAACATCACGCAAGCGCGGCGACGTTGCCGTGGGCTTACGGAGGTGCGACGTGCTGCCAGGACGGGGACGAGACGGCCGTGCTGCCAGGGCTGCGCGCATCCTGGGCACCCGCACCGCGTGGTCGGCCGTCGGGGACGGGGAGTTCTTCTGCCCCGGATGCGGTGGTGACCGCAACTACCAGCGGCTGACCGGACAGCGCCGCTTCACCTTCCTCGGGGTGCCGGTGCTGCCGCGCGGTGAGACCGGGCCCGTCGTGGAGTGCGCCGCCTGTCGCCGGCACTTCGGCACCGACGTCCTCGACCATCCGACGACCACCCGGTTCTCCGCGATGCTCCGCGACGCCGTCCACACCGTCGCCCTCGCGGTGCTGGCGGCCGGCGGCACCTGCGCCCGGCCGGCCCTGGAGGCGGCGGCGGTCACGGTGCGCGCGGCCGGCTTCGACGACTGCACCGAGGACGGGCTGGGCGCCCTGGTCGAGGCCCTCGCGGCGGACACCGGACGGGTCTTCTCCGAGCCCTGCGGCGCCGGGCTCGCCATAGAGCTCCACGAGGCGCTGGACCCGCTCGCCCCGCACCTCGCGCCGCCCGGCCGGGAGTCGATCCTGCTCCAGGGGGCCCGTATCGCCCTGGCCGACGGCCCGTACACCCCCGCCGAGCGCGAGGTCCTGGCGACGGTCGGCGCGGCCCTCACCCTCTGCGCGGACGACGTGCCCCGCCTGCTGGCCGCCGCGGCCCGCACGCCGTCGTAGCCCCGGACCATCAGCGGTACGCCACCGACACGGCCCTGTCCGCCCGGGCGCCGCGCTCTTGGTCGTACTGCGCGCCGCTCACCGCGACGAGCAGGACGATCATGCCGGCGAGCACCTGGAACGCGACGCTGACGAAGGCGCGCAGCAGGTAGGGCAGCGCGGCGGTCAGCAGGATGACGACGCCGGTGATGCCCAAGTAGAGCCAGTCGATCGTGAGGACGACGTCGGAGTTGTCCGCGCCCGGGTCGAACGGCCGCCAGTCGCCGGTGACGTCGATGCCGAGCAGGAAGGCCACGACCGCCCCGACGGCGTCGAGGACGAGGAGTCCGACCGCCAGGGCGAGGTCAGCGGCGACGGGCAGGCATCGGCGTCCGGTCGGCGGGGGCGGCACGTTGGCGCCGTGGAAGTGCGGGAGGCCGGCGGGGGCGGTCATGGGGGCCAGCATCGCCGGGACGAGCGGGCGGGGCCTGAGTACGGATACTCAGGTGCCGTCTCCCGTCGTACTCCCCAGGGAGTAATCGCGCCGCCGTGCCGACCCCGGCAGTAGGCCCCAACTCGCCCTCCCGTCCGACGAATCCGCAGGCCGGCGCCGGAACTCTGGAAGCGCACCGGACAACCGACCCGGAGGGAGGCCCGTCTCATGGGGGCCGCAAGGACAAGCACACGGCGGCGGGCCGTTCCCTGGCTCGTGCTGGGGCTGTGGATCGCCGTGCTCGCGCTGGCGTCGCCGTTCGCGTCGAAGCTCGCGGACGTGCAGCGGGACCGGGCCGTCGACTATCTGCCCGCCGGCGCCGACTCCACGCAGGTGGCCAGGATCGAGGACCGGCTGCCGGGAGGTGAGGCGACCGAGATGGTCGTCGTCTACCACCGGGACAGCGGGCTCACCGCGGCGGACCGGGCGACCGCCGCCCGGCAGATCGAGCGGATCGCCGGCGCACATCGGCTCACCGACGAGCCGCGGGGCATCCCGTCCAGGGACGGGACCACCCTCATGTACCCGGTGGCCAGCACCGAACCCGGGCAGGACGAGAAGGCGCGGGACGCCCTCGTGGGCGACGTGCGGGACATCGCGCGGGACGGCGACGGGCTGAACGTCGACGTCGGCGGGTCGGGCGCGCTCGCCACCGACGCCGCCGAGGTCTACAACTCGCTCGACGGACCGCTGCTCTACACCACCGCCGCGGTGGTCGCGCTGCTGCTGATCCTCATCTACCGCAGTCCGTTCCTGTGGCTCGTGCCGCTCGCGGTGGCCGGTATGGCCGACTATCTGTCGATGGGCGTCGCCTACGGCCTCAACCAGGGCTTCGGGACGTCCGTGTCCGGCCAGAGCTCCGGCATCATGACGATCCTGGTCTTCGGGGCGGGGACCGACTACGCCCTGCTGCTCGTCTCCCGGTACCGGGAGGAGCTACGGCGGATCGAGCGGCCGTACGACGCCATGGTCGCCGCGCTCAAGGGCTGCGGGCCCGCCGTGCTCGCCTCCTCCGGCACCGTCGCCGCCGGACTGCTCTGCCTGCTCGCCGCCGACCTCAACTCCAGCCGGGGCATGGGCCCGCTCGGCACCGTGGGCGTGCTGTGCGCGCTCGCCGCGATGCTGACGCTGCTGCCCGCGATCCTCGTGCTGCTGGGCCGGCGCGTGTTCTGGCCGCTCGTGCCGCGCCACGGCAGCACAGCCAAGGCCCGCAGGTCCCTGTTCACGGCGATGGGCAGCTCCGCCGGACGCCGTCCGCTCACCGTCCTCGCGGCCGGTGCCGTGCTGCTCGGCGCGCTCGCGCTCGGAGCCTTCAACCTGCCCGGCAGCCTCAAACAGGAGGACTCCTTCACCTCCAAGCCCGACGCCGTCGCCGCGATGGAGACCCTCGCCGCCGCCTACCCCGAGCGCGGCACCCAGCCCATCAGCGTCATCACGCCGCAGGAGCGGGCCGAGGCGACCCTCGCCTCGATCCGGGCCACGCGCGGTGTCGACAGCGCCCAGGAAGGCCGTACCGGAGACGGCTGGACCGAGATCTCCGTCCTCGCCACCGCACCGCCCCAGTCCGCCGGGGAGACCGCCACCATCGAGGCGCTGCGCGACAAGCTCGACGGCTCCTACGTCGGCGGGGCGAGCGCCGAGCAGATCGACCTGAAGGACACCAACGCCCGCGACCGGCTGGTCGTCGTGCCGATCGTGCTGCTGTCCGTCCTGCTGATCCTGGTCGCCCTGCTGCGTTCGATCGTCGCGCCGCTGATCCTGGTGGCGGCCGTGGTCGCGGTGTGGGGCGCGGCGCTCGGCATCGGCGGACTCGTCTTCGGGCCGCTCTTCGGCTTCGACGGCACGGACCCCGGGCTCGGGCTGCTGTCCTTCGTGTTCCTGGTCGCGCTCGGCGTCGACTACGGCATCTTCCTGATGCACCGGATGCGCGAGGAGTGCCTGAACGGCGCCGAACCGGCGACCGCCGCGCTCACCGCGCTGCGCACGACGGGCGGCGTCATCGCCTCCGCCGGGCTGGTCCTCGCCGCCACCTTCGCGGTGCTCACCAGCATGCCGCTGGTGCCACTGGTCGAGCTGGGCTTCGTCATCGCGGTGGGCGTGCTGCTCGACACGTTCCTGGTGCGCACCTACCTGGTGACCAGCGCGAGCGTGGCCCTGGGGCGCAGGGTGTGGTGGCCGGGCCGGCTCTCCCGGGAGCCCGAGGGGCCGCCCCGGCCGTCCGTCCCGCCGAAGGAACCGGAGCCCGTGGCCGTCTGAGTCCCCTGACCGACCGGCGCCCCTCCCCTGACGGAGGGGCGCCGCCGTCCCGGAAGATGAACCCGTGCAGGCACCCACGACAGCGCAGCGGCCCCGGATCGGCGAGCGGGTCATGGCCGCGATCAACCGCGACCCCCTGACCGCCCCGCACCGCACCCGCAACGACGCGCTGCTGGCCGTGGCGGCGGCCGCCCTCGCCACCGTCACCGCCCTGCTCGGCGATCACGGGCTCCGGCCCGACGCGCTCGGCTGGACCCTGCTGCTCGTCGCCAACGTGCCGCTCGTCTGGCGCCGCCACCGCCCCGTGCTCGTCATGCTCATGGTGCTGGTGTGCGTCGCCCCGTACCACGCGCTCGACAACAACCACGCCGCGCCCATCCCGGCGACCCTGGTGGTGCTGTACACCATCGCGGCCACCGGCACCGTCCGCCGGACGCTGCTCATCGGCGCGGCGGTGCTCGGCGTGACGCTGGTGATCAACGCGCTGACCAACCCGGGCGAGACGATGGAGATCCTGCGGATCTCCGGCTGGGTCGTCGCGGTCCTCTTCTGCGGCATCGACGTCCGCTACTACCGCCAGTTCGTCGCCGCCATCGTCGAACGCGCCGAACGCGCCGAGCGCACCCGCGAGGAGGAGGCCCGCCGCCGCGTCGCCGAGGAACGCCTGCGCATCGCCCGCGACCTGCACGACCTGCTGGCCCACAGCATCACCCTCATCGGCGTGCAGACCTCGGTGGCCGCACATGTGCTCGCCGCCGACCCGGAGCGGCTGGACCGCCGGTCGATCGCCAAGTCCCTCGACGACATCGCCGACACCTGTCGCACGGCCCGCGGTGAACTCCGTACGACACTGGAGGTGCTGCGTGAACAGGGCGTCGCGGGCGAGACACGCGGCCCGCTGCCCGGGCTCGACGGGGTGCCGGACCTGGTGGCGGCGGCCCGGCTCGCCGGGGCCCGGGTCGAGTCGACGGTACGGGTGCGGCAGGCGCCGCCCGCCGTGGGGGCGGCCGCGTACCGGATCGTGCAGGAGGCGCTGACGAACGTCGTCCGGCACGCGGGCCCCGAACCGGCCGTACGGGTCGAGCTGTACGAGGAGCGCGGCGCCCTGCACGTGTCCGTGACCGACGACGGGATCTGCCGCGCCGCCGACCCGCAGAGTTCGGGCTACGGCCTCGTCGGTATGCGCGAGCGGGCGCGCAGTGTGGGTGGCACACTCGACGCCGGACCGCGCGACGAGGGGGGTTTCGAGGTGAGCGCCGTACTGCCGGTCGCAGCCGATCCCGTCACCCACGGGGGAGGGGACCGATGATCCGGGTGCTGCTCGCGGACGACCAGACACTCGTCCGGGAGGCGTTCGCCATGCTGGTGGAGTCGGCCCCGGACATGGCGGTCGTCGGCCAGGCGGCCACCGGCCGACAGGCGGCGGAGCTGGCCCGCAGCACCCGCGCCGACCTCGTCGTCATGGACATCCGCATGCCCGACCTCGACGGCATCGAGGCGACCCGGCTGATCGCGGCCGACGAGGACCTGGCCGGGGTGCGGATCCTGGTCCTCACCACCTACGACACCGACGAGAACATCGTGGACGCGCTGCGCGCCGGCGCCTCCGGGTTCCTCGTCAAGGACACCCGCCCGGCCGAACTGCTCGACGCGATCCGCACGGTGGCGGCGGGGGAGGCGTTGCTGTCGCCCGGGCCGACCGCACGGCTGATCGAGCGGTTCCTGCGCAGCCCCTGCGCCCCCGCCGCGGCCGGGCCCGAATGCCTCTCCGAACGCGAGCGCGAGGTGCTGACCCTGGTCGCGCGCGGCCTCAACAACACCGAGGTCGCGGAGGCGTTGGGGCTCAGCCCGCTCACGGCGAAGACCCACGTCAGCCGCATCATGGGCAAGCTCGGGGCACGGGACCGGGCCCAGCTGGTCATCGTGGCGTACGAGTCGGGGATGGTGACTCCGGGAAGCCTGTGACGGACAGGTCGATGCTGACACTCCGTCAAGGGAAGTCGAGGGAACTCGATGACCATCCTGAGCCGCACACCCGGGCGTACCTACCTGCTCACCGCGGTCCTCCTGACCGCCCCGCTCATCACGACCGGCACCGCCTCGGCGGACACCGGCTGCACGTCCTCCGTGCCCTACGTCTCCGGCGAGGGCGACTACGACACGTACCGCATCCCGGCGACCCTCACGACCCCGCGCGGCACCGTCCTGGCGTTCGCGGAGGGCCGGCACGACGGCGCGGGCGACACCGGCGACATCGATGTCGTCCTCAGACGCTCCCTCGACGGCGGCTGCACCTGGGGGCCGGTGACGGTGGTCGCCGCCGGGCAGGGGGACACGCGGGGCAACCCGGCGCCGGTCGTCGATCCGGCCACCGGCGCGATCGTGCTGGTCACCTCCTACAACAGCGGGGAGGTGACGGAGGCGCAGATAATGCGGGGCGAGGTGACGGCGGAGCAGAGCCGGCGGGTGTTCGTGCAGCGGAGCGTGGACGACGGGCGGCACTTCAGCGCGCCGCGGGACATCACCAGCGACGTGAAACCGGCGAACTGGCGGTGGTACGCGACAGGGCCGGGCCACGCCGTGGCGCTGCGGCACGGGCCGCACGCGGGACGGCTGGTCGTCCCGTCGAACCACTCGGTGGCCCCGCCGAACGGTTCCACCGACACGGGACAGGAGGCCAAGTACTACGGCGCCCACGCCATCTACAGCGACGACGGCGGACGCACCTGGCGCACCGGCTTCGTGGACGAGACGTACGACGGCCACAACAACGCCAACGAGTCCACCGCCGCCGAACTCCCCGACGGCAGGCTGTACTTCAACTCCCGCGACCAGCTCGGCACCAGCACCGGCAACCGTCTCGACAGCGTCTCCAGCGACGGCGGACAGACCCTGGACCGCCCGTACACGGTCCAGCCCTCACTGAACGACGTGCCGGTGGTGCAGGGAAGCGTCCTCCAACTCACCGGCAGAGACGGCCCGTTGCTGTTCTCCGGGCCGTCCGTCCCGACCGCCCGCCAGTCGATGGCCGTGTGGCGCAGTACCGACGGCGGGGCGACCTTCACGAAGGCGCTGACGCTGTCCCAGCAGCGGGCGGCGTACTCGGACCTGGTGCCGCTGGGGCGGCGGACGGTCGGGATCCTGTACGAGACCGGGGTGGCCGGGCCGTACGAGTCGATCGAGTTCCGGCGGCTGCCGGTGGGGCTGTGACGCGTCAGCGCACCCGGTGCACCCGGCGCACCCGGAGCACCCACGCGTCGGCCAAGGCGCGTCCGCGCATGAACACGTAGTGCAAGGCCCCTCCGATGACCGCCCCGAAGAGCCATGCGTACCCGGTCAGTTGCGCCATCGAGGGCGACCACACCGTGGAGACGGAGAAGACAGCGGCGAGCGCGAACGCCGCGAGCGCCCTGAAGTTCCAGCCACTGGTGTAGTAATAGGCACCGTCCGGCTCGGCCGAGAACAGGTCCTGCACGTTGAGCCGCTGCTTTCGGATCAGGTAGTAGTCGATCACCACGATCCCGTAGAGCGGCGCCAGCAGCGCGCCCGGTGTGTCGACGAACTTCGCGAGTCCCAGGTGGCTGATCACGGGGATCCACAGCGCGCCGATGACGAACGCGACCAGCGCCGTGATGACGCCGCCGCCACGGGCGCTGATGATGTCGGGGCTCGTGTTGGTCAGGTCGTAGGCGGGCGGGATGAAGTTGGCGACCAGGTTGATCCCGACCGTCGCGGTGAAGAAGGTCAGCGCCGCGATGACCGTCAGCCAGGTGTTGTCGACCCGCTCCACGATGTCGGAGGGGTTGGTCAGCGGCTCCCCGAACAGCACTCCCGTGCCGGCGGTGATGACCAGGGCCAGGAACGAGAAGAACGCGAGGCTGACCGGCAGTCCGAAGAAGTTCCCCCAGGTCATCCGCCGCTCGGTCTTGACGAACCGGGCGAAGTCACCGTAGTTGATGATCACCGCGGCGAAGTAGGCGACCATCGTGCCGACCACGCCCACGAACGCCGAGACCGACGTGCTGTCGTCGCCGCCGGACCCCGCGAAGATGTCGCCGAGCTCGGCCGCCAGACCGCTTCCCGCCTCGTTCCAGATGATCACCACCAGGGCGATCATGACGACGTAGACCAACGGGCCGGCCCAGTTGAGGTAGCGGGTGATCCAGTCGATGCCCCGCAGGAACAGTCCGAGCTGGAACACCGCCACGATGACATAGGAGAGCCAGCCGACGGAGCTCATGCCGAGGAAGGTTCCGCTGCCCGTGTATCCGGTGGTCGCGGTGATCAGCAGTGCGACCGCCGTGGAGGCGAAGTAGGTCTGCACGCCGTACCAGAAGATGGCGACGGCGGCCCGCACCAGTGCGGGGAACTGCGCACCGCGTACGCCCATCCCCACCCGGGCCATGACCGGGTAGGGAATGCCGTACTTGACGCTCGGCTTTCCCGTCAGGTTCACCAGCAGCATCACGATGCACCCGGCGAGGATGATGCCGGTGAACACCCACCAGCCGTTCAGGCCGGAGGTCGTGAACAACGTGGCGGCCAGGGTGTAGCCGAAGAGGCTGTGGATGTCGCTGGACCAGACGTTGAAGATCGCGAACGCGCCCCACTTCCGCTTCTTGTGCGGCAGTGGGGCGAGATCGTCGTTGTACAGGGTCGGGTCGGGGTCGGTGACGGAGAGCGGATCGGGATCTGCTGGGGGCATCGAGGGGCCGGCGCTGTGACTGCCGCCGTAACTGCCATCGCGGAGCGACACTTGTACCTCGTGGGGGAGGGGAGGGGGACGTCGTTGTTCCGGGCTTGCCGAGGGGGGAGGGACGCGGCTGAGCGGGCCGCGTGGGCAACGTTTTCCGTGCCTCGGATTCGACCACTCCGCATGGTCGGGGTCAAGGTCCCTGACGTCTCAGGTCTGTCAATGAACTCCCCGGCCAGGATGGGGAGTTACAGGCGAGTTACGGGCGGATCTCAGAGCAGCCCGGCTCCGGCCAGGAACTTCCCGACCCGCTCCACCTCCGCCGCCGACAGCGGCACCTGGGGTTCCGCCGTCGCCGGGCAGTCGATGACGCCCCGCAGATGCAGCGCCGCCTTGAACGCGCCCAGCGCCGACGAGCTGCCGCCCATCCGCCCGGGATCCCCGACGGTCACCATGCCGAACAGCCCGCACAGCCGCTCCTGTTCGGCCCGGGCCGACGCCAGGTCGCCGGACCGGCACAGCCGGTCGAGCCGTACGTAGCCGTGCGGGTCGACGTTGGCCAGTCCCGGCACCGCACCGTCGGCGCCCACCTCCAGCGCCGCGTCGACGATCAGCTCGGAACCGGTCAGCACACTGAAGTCCTCGACGTCGGGACGCGTGCGGGCGCCGACGACGACCTCGCGGAAGCCGGCGAGGTCGCCGCTGGAGTCCTTCAGGCCCGCCAGAGTGCCCTCGGCGGCCAGGTCGAGGACCACGTCGGCGGGGAGCTTGGTGTGGACGGAGGACGGAAGGTCGTAGGCCACCACCGGCACCGGGGAGGCGGCCGCGATCAGGCGGTAGTGGCGGGCGATCTCGGCGGGGTGGGTGCGGGCGTAGAACGGGGCCGTCGCGACCACGGCGTCGGCGCCCGCCTCCGTGACGGCCCGTACATGGTCCAGGACCCTCGGGGTCGTCATGTCGATCACGCCGGCCAGCACCGGCAGCCGGCCTGCCACATGCCCGGTCACCGACTCCACCACCAGCCGCCGCTGCCGGTCCGTCAGATACGCCGCCTCAGACGTCGAGCCCAGCACGAACAGGCCGTGCACCCCGCCCTGCACCAGATGGTCCACCAGCCTGAGCAGGGACGGGACGTCCACCTCGCGGTCCGGTGTCAGGGGCGTGCAGACGGGCGGGACGACACCGGTGAGCGGGGTGGGCATGGACATCAAGGCTCCTTGGCAAGGTTGCTCTGCTGTACGAGGTCGCGGGTGGCCTCGCCCTCCTCCACCGGATGGTGGCACCTGAAACGGTGCTCCGGGCTCGACGCGGCCGTGAAGCCCGGCATCTCCCGCGCACACACCTCGTCCGCCTTCCAGCAGCGCGTGCGGAAGGGGCACCCGCTCGGCGGCCGGGTCGCCGACGGGACCGGGCCGACCAGCGGGATCGGGTCGATGGGGTCCAGCAGGCCGGGGGTCGCGGAGAACAGGGCGCGGGTGTACGGATGCCGGGAGCCGTCGGTGACACCGGCCGCCGGGGCCTCCTCGACGATCCGGCCCAGGTACATCGTGATCACCCGGTCGCTCATCCGGCGTACCGTCTGGATGTCGTGCGAGACGAAGACCAGGGCGAGGCCCAGCCGCTCCTTCAGGTCGAGGAGGAGGTTCAGGATCTGGGCGCGCACCGACACGTCCAGCGCGCTCGTCGGCTCGTCCGCCACCACCAGGTCGGGGTCCAGGGCCAGCGCGCGGGCGATGGCGACGCGCTGGCGCTGACCGCCCGACAGCTGGCCGGGCAGGGCGTCGGTGAGGGCGCGGGGCAGTCCGACCAGAGACATCAACTCCCGTACCCGGTCCTCACGTTGAGCCCTGGTGCCCCGGTCGTGCACGTCCAGCGGGTCGCGCAGGATCTGCCGGATCGTCAGCCGGCGGTTCAGCGCGGTCGACGGGTCCTGGAAGATCATCCCGGTTCCGGCGCCGACCGCCGTCCTGCGCTCGGCCGGGCTCATCGCCCACAGGTCCCGGCCCCGCAGGGAGACCGTTCCGGCCGTCGGCCGCTGCACTCCCACCAGCACTTTCGCCAGCGTCGACTTGCCGCACCCCGACTCGCCGACCACGCCCACCGTCTCGCCGGCCGCGATGGTGAGATCGGCGCCGGTCAGGGCGTACACCCTGTCCCGGGTGAACAGCCCGCCGCTGCGGGCCTTGTGCACGACGTGCGCGTCGGACAGCTCCACCAGAGCGGACACCGAACCTGATGAACTCACTGGACGACCCCGCTCTCGGACCGGTCCGTCGGCGCCAGAAGGATCGCCGGGTGATGGCAGGCCGCCGTATGGGTCGGTGTGCCGGTCAGGTCGGGGGCCGTCGTGCGGCACACCTCGCTCGCCAGCGGGCAGCGGTCGGCGAAGCGGCAGCCCGCCGGGAAGTCCGCGGGGGAGGGGACGACGCCCTTGATCTGCGTCATCCGTTCCTGCGCCGACTCCAGGGACAGCACGCTGCCGAGCAGGCCGCGCGTGTAGTGGTGCGCCGGGGACTCCACCAGGTCGGCGGTCACGCCCGTCTCCACGATCTGCCCGCCGTACATCACGACCACCCGGTCGGTGACGTCCGCGATCAGCGCGAGGTCGTGCGAGACCAGGATCAGGGCGAAGCCCAGCTCCTCCCGCAGCCTGAGCAGCAGCTCTATGATCTGCGCCTGCACGGTGACGTCCAGCGCGGTCGTCGGCTCGTCGGCGACGATCAGCTTCGGGTCGCGGGACAGGGCCATGGCGATCAGGACGCGCTGGCGCTGGCCGCCGGAGAGTTCGTGCGGGTAGCTGCGCAGGGTGCGGTCCGGGTCGAGGCCCACCATCGTCAGGAGTTCGTGCGGGCTGCGGCGGCCTCCTCGGCGTACGACCTGTTTGAGCTGGGAGCGGATCGTCATCGCCGGGTTCAGGGACGACAGGGCGTCCTGGTAGATCATCGCCATCTCGTGGCCGAGCAGCTTGCGGCGTACCCGCATCGGCTCGCCCACCAACTGCCGCTGGTTGAAGCGGACATGGCCGCGCACCCGGGCGCCCTTCGGTTCGAGTCCCATCACCGCGAGCGCGGTCAGCGACTTCCCGCAGCCCGACTCGCCGACCAGCCCCAGCACCTCACCGGGCTCCACCTCGAAGCTGATGCCGTCGACGATGTCCACGCCGGCATGGCGGCCCTCGAACCCGATCGCCAGGTTCTCGACCGCGAGCACCGGCAGCCTGCCCCCGGGCAACGGGCGCGCCCGGGACCGCAGTCGTGCCGCGGCCTCCGTCAGCCCCGGCAGCCGCAGCACCTCACCGCTGCCCGGCTCCGGCGCCTGAAGCCGGTCGGCGGCGTCCCGTACGTCGACCTCGCGCGCCGAAGGTGCCGCCCAGGCGTCGGACACGCCCTCGGAGAGGATGTTCAGCGAGAGCACCGTCACCAGCATCAGCAGACCGGGGAAGACGGTGGCCCACCAGCCGCCGGTCAGCACCATGTTCTTGCCGTCGGCGATGACACTGCCCCAGGACGGGTCGGGCGGCCGCACGCCCGCTCCGATGAAGGACAGCGACGCCTCGAAGACGATCGCCTCCGCCACCTGGACCGTGCAGAACACCAGCACGGGCGCGGCACAGTTGATGGCCACGTGTTTGATGACGATGTGGGGCGTCCGGGCGCCGATGACCCGTTCCGCCGTGACGTAGTCCTCGCCGTACTGGTCGAGGACGTTGGCCCGGACGACCCTCGCCACCGGCGGGGTGAACAGGAACGCGATGGCGCAGATCAGGACGGTGATCCCGCCGCCGAACACGGCCACGAGCACGGCGGCCAGCGCGATGCCCGGGAACGCCATCACCACGTCCAGACAGCGCATCAGCGTCTCGTCGACCGCCTTGCGGGAGGTCGCCGCCACGGCCCCGATCAGCGCGCCGACGACCAGGGCCAGCCCGGTCGCGCCGAGCCCGATCGCCAACGACCAGCGGGCGCCGTACATCAGCCGGCTGAGGATGTCCCGGCCGAGGCTGTCCTGGCCCATCCAGTGGCCGGCGGACGGGTGCCCGGTGCCGTCGACGGGCGGCTGCTGGTCGAGCGGGTCGTGCGGGGCGAGGAGCGGGGCGAACAGCGCCAGCAGCACCACGACCGCCAGGAAGCAGACGGCCACCTTCGACAGCAGCGGCAGCCGGCGCCAGCCGCGCAGCCGGATGCCGGGCCGGGACAGGGCGTCGGTCAGACGGCCCCGGTTGAACGTCATGTCGCCTCCCGCAGTCGCGGGTTGACCAGCAGATACAGGATGTCGATGACGAGGTTGACGACGACGAAGCCGGTCGCCGTGGTGAGCACGACGCCCTGGACGACGGCCGGGTCACCGTTCTTCACGGCGTCGATCATCAGCTTCCCCATGCCGGGCAGGGAGAAGATCGTCTCGATGACGACCGCGCCGCCGAGGAGATAGCCGACGCGCAGTCCGAGGACGGTGAGCGGGTTGATGAGCGCGTTGCGGAGCACGTTCCGCCCCACGACCACCCGCGGCGGCAGCCCGCTGCCGATCGCCGTCCGTACGTAGTCCTTGTCCAGCTCCTCCACCACCGCCGTCCGCACGATCCTGGTCAGCTGTGCCGCCACCGGCAGGGACAGCGCGAGGGCGGGGAGCGTCATGGTCTTGAGCCAGCCGGTGAAGGAGTCCGCCGGGTTGATGTAGCCGCCGGTCGGGAACCAGCCGAGGTCGACGGCCAGGTACTGGATCATCAGCAGCGCCAGCCAGAAGCCGGGCGCGGCCACACCCGTCAGCGACACGACCCGGATGATCTGGTCGGGCAGCCGGTCACGGTAGATGGCCGCGGTGACGCCGCCGGCCAGGGACAGCACGACCGCGATCCCGAGGCCCAGGAAGGTGAGCTGGAGGGTCAGCGGCAGCGCGGTCATCACCTGGTCGACGACCGGCGCCCGGGTCAGGGCGCTGATGCCCATGTCGCCGTGGAGCAGGTCGCCGATGAAGGCGACGTAGCGGACGGGGAGGGGATCCAGCAGGCCGTTCTCCTCGCGGAAGTCGTGCAGCTGCTGGGGGGTGGGGTTGGCGCCCTGGAAGAACGCGGACGCCGGGTCGACGTCCGAGAAGCGCATGACCAGGAACACGAACAGCACGATGCCGAGCATCAGCGGCACGAGCAGGGCGACACGGCGGGCCAGGATCCTGACGACGGCGATCACGGAGGGCTCCCGGTGCGGCTAGGCCCACTTGGCCTGGAGGAGGTTGATACCGGGATACGGCTGTGCCCTTATCCCGCTGAGCTGCTTGGGGTTCCAGGCCGTCATCAGCTCGTTGTGGACGACCGGGTAGAGCACCGCCTGCTCGGCGACGATGTCGATGTAGTCCTGGATCATCGTCTTCTTCTTCTCGGTGTCCGGCTCCCGGGTCGCTTGGTCCATGTCCTTGAACAGCGCCTTGGCGACGGAGTCGTCGGCCCACCGCGTGTACTGCATCCACAGGTTCTCGGGGCCGTAGTTGTAGTGCATGATCAGGTCGGCGTCGAGGCCGAACTGGTTGGGGTTCGAGGCGGCGGCGACCACCTGGTAGTCCTGCTTCTGGTCCATCTTGGTGAAGACGGCGGTGGTCTCCTGCGGGGAGAGGGTGGTCTTGACGCCGATCGCGTCCCAGGAGGACTTGATGGTCGGCAGACAGTCGACGATCCAGCTGACATTCACGGCCAGGATCTCGATCTCCAGCCCGCTGACCCCGGCCTCCTTCAGCAGCGCCTTCGCCTTGTCGGGGTCGTGGTCGTAGACGTTCTTCGCGCGCCGGTAGCTGGGATTGGCCTCGTTGAGGAAGGACGAGGACGCCTTCCCGTGCCCCTTGAGGGCCACCTCGATCATCTTCTCGGTATCGATGGCGTAGTGCAGCGCCTGGCGGACGCGTACGTCGTCGAACGGCTTGTGCTTGGTGTTGAACATCAGGAACAGGTTGTTCATCCCGGCACCGCCCGCGACGCTCAGCCCGCCGCCCTCAAGCTGCTGGATGTTGGCGTACGGAATGTTGTCCGCGATCTGCGCGCCCGCGCTGGCGCCCGAGATCCTGGCCACGCGTGGCGCCGCGTCCACGATCGTCAGCCAGTTCATCTTCTTGAAGGCGGGCTTGCGCGGGCCGTTGTAGTCGGGATACGCCTCGAAGGTGGTGTTGGACTTCGGGTGGTGCGCGGTCTGCCGGTACGGCCCCGAGCCGATCGCCTTGCCCTTGATGGCGTCGTCCCAGGCACCCGGCTGGGAGAAGACGTGCTTCGGCATGATCTTCGCGAGGGTGAGTCGCGAAAGGCCGTCCGGGAAGGGGAACTTGAGCACCAGCTCGACGTTCTGCGCGTCGATCTTCCGCACTTCCTTCAGCCAGCCGGCGAAGAACCCCTTGGCGAGGGTTTGGGTGTCGGGGTCGAGAATCCGGTCGAAGACGAAGACCACGTCATCGGCGGTGACCGGCTTCCCGTCGTGGAACTTGGCGCCCGCGCGCAGCGTGAACTTCCAGGACGTGGCGTTCGGGTCGGCCGGCACCTGGGTGGCGAGGGCCGCGTACGGCTCCCGGGAGATCGGGTCGGTGTCGAGGAGCCCCTCGTAGATGTGGTTGTTGGCGGCCATGCAGAACGCGGACGCCGTCTGGGTGGGATCCCAGCTGCCGTCGTTGCCGTAGCCGATGACGGCGGTCAGCGTCCTGTTCTGGCCACCGCCTCCGCCGGTCTCGTTGGTGGACTCCGGCCCCGAGGAGCAGGCGGACAGCGACGCGGAGACGGCGGCGGCCGCGCCCAGCGCGCCGGTGTACTTCAGGAACGACCGGCGGTGCGGCGCCGGAACGTCGTGGGTCACGTCGTGGGTCACGTCGCGCACGGGTCCTCCAGCGGATGGGTGTGTGCTCCGGCGATGGGTTCGTGCTCTGCTCCGGCGAGGAGATACGACGTCCTACGTCCTCCCGGTCAGCGCGACCATAGGTGGGGCGGTGGGGGCGGTCAAGGGATCTCACACGAATGGCGCATCTGCCACAGGTCGGACCAATGACGCTGTGGAATGGCGTGAGTTGACCCCTCGTCAGGGGAGTTTGCGGCAGACATGGGACGTGGGACGTCCGGGTGCGCGTACCATGCGCCGCATGCCCGGGCAGCCCAGGAACAGTCGTACGTCCGAGGAGTCCAGGAACAGCCGGATCCAGCGCCAGGTCATGCAGCTGATCATCGACCGCAGGCTCCAGGCGGGCGCGCTGCTGCCCACCGAGGCGGAGCTCATGGACGGCCTTGGCGTCAGTCGCAACTCCGTCCGTGAGGCGCTCAAGGCTCTCCAGGCCCTCGACATCGTGGAGATCCGGCACGGTTACGGCACGTATGTCGGCCAGGCGTCTCTGACGCCGCTGATCGACGGTCTGACGTTTCGCACGCTTGCCCGGCATGGTCATGATGACTCGGGGGCGTTGGCGGAGATCCTTCAGGTGCGGGAGGTGTTGGAGGAGGGGTTGATCCGGCGGGTGGCGGCGACGGTGACGGAGGGGGAGCTGGATCGGCTGGAGGTCGTGGTGTCCCGGATGGAGGTGGCGGGGCGGGCGGGGCGGCCCTTCCCCGACTTGGACCGTGAGTTCCATGAGCTGCTGTACGCCTCGCTCGGGAATGATCTCGTGCCGCAGTTGTTGGCCGCGTTCTGGACGGTGTTCCGGCGGGTCAACGGCGCGCGGGGGCGCTCCGAGGATCCGTCTCCCTCCCTCACCGCCCGTTGGCACCGTGACATCGTGACCGCGCTGCGTGCACGGGACGTGGAGGGGGCGCAGCGGGCGATGACGGTCCATTTCCACGGGATCGCAAGGCGAGCGGCTGGCTGACGCCGGGTTTCCTCGCCCCGCCGCCCCTACCCGTCCCATCCCCAGGGGCTCCGCCCCTTCGACCCCCATGTTCTTCTTCGGCTGCGGGGCGGTGGGGGCTGGTCGCGCAGTTCCCCGCGCCCCTTGGGGGGGGGGGGGGGGGGCCCCCCCCCCCCCCCGAGCGCCCCCCCCCCCGCGCACCAC
>NZ_JAKEIP010000139.1 GCF_021474425.1 Streptomyces muensis
GGCTGAAAGACCTCAGGGGCGCGGGGAACTGCGCGACCAGCCCCCACCGGCCCGCACCCGAAGAACAACCCCCCGGGGTCGAAGGGGCGGAGCCCCTGGGGATGGGACGGGTAGGGGCGGCGGGGGCGAGGGAAATTGGTCAGCGTTCGGTGCGGCGGGTCTCGCGTAGCCGGCGTAGCCGGTTCACCGTCACCGGGTCGTGGGCGAGGGCCCGCGGGTCGTCCAGCAGGGCGTTCAACAGCTGGTAGTAGCGAACCGGCGCCAACCCCAGCTCCTCCCGGATCGCCCGCTCCTTGGCACCGGGCCCCGAGAACCCCCGCCGCTCCAGAGCCAGAACGGCCCGCTCACGCTCGGCGAGCGCATCGGGGTCGGGTCCGGGGTCGGGCGTGGGGTCCTGACTCATGCTCCGCACAGTAGCCCCCGCCACTGACACCCCCACGCCTATGCCCACCCCGACGATTACTCCGCACTCTCCGCCCGAGAAGCCGCCGCCTGCAACTGCCCCAGAATCGCCGACGGACTCCCCCCGGAAGCCACCGCCCCACCGATCCGCTTCTTGACCCCCGCACTGACCGCCGCCCACGAAGTCCGCCCCACCGGATAAAGCTCGGAAAGCGACAACTGCTCCAGGAACGGCTTGAGGTCGGCGTCCTGAGGCGCCCCGCTCATCACCGTGGACGCGGAGTTCGTGACGGGCAGCAGGTCGTACTCACGCGAGAAGTCGAGCACGTTCTCCTCGTCGTAGACGAAGTCGAGGAAGTCACCCACCTGCTCGGCATGACCGTTCTGCTTGAAGGCCGTCATCCAGTCGGCCACACCCATGGAGACCTTGGTCGGCCCCTCCCGCCCGGGCATCGGCACCATGCCGAACTTCACACCCTTCTTCGCGGCCATCTGCATCAGCGAAGGATGACCGTTCAGCATGCCGACATCACCCGCCGCGAAGGCGGAGAACGCGTCGGCCCGGTTGAGCCGCCCGGGCGCGACCGGCCCGGTGAGCCCCTTGCCGACGAGGTCGTTCTTCAGCCAGTTGAACGTGGCGACGTTCTCCGTGGAGTCGATGCTGTACGTGCCGAGCTCGGCGTCGGTGTACCCGCCCCCGCCGCTGAGCAGCCACTGCATGGTCTCGGCCTGCGCCTCCTCGGCCCCGAGCGGCAGCGCGTACGGGTACTTCACACCCTCCGCCTTGAGCGCCTCGGCGTCCGCGGCCAGCTCCTGCCAGGTGGTCGGCGCGGTGAGGCCGGCCTTGCGGAAGAGGGTCTTGTTGTAGAAGAGCAGACGCGTGGAGGAGGCGAAGGGAATGCCGTACTGCACCCCGTTCACCTGCCCCGCGTCCGCGAGCTGCGCGACGAGGTCGGCCTGGACGGGGATGGAGAGGAGATCGTCGGCCTCGTAGAGGAGGTCCTCGGCGGCGTAGTCGGCGTACGCGCCGATCTGCGCCATGTCCGGCGCCTTCCCGGCGTCGACCATCTCCTTGACCTTGGCGTCGACGTCGTTCCAGGAGTACACCGTGACGTCGACGTGCACGCCCGGGTGTTCCTCCTCGTACTTCTCGACGAGCTTGTCCCAGTACTTCTGGGAGCTGTTCGCCTCGCTGTCGCCGTAGTCGGCGGCGACCAGCTTCAGCGTCACCTCGCCCGAACCACCGGTCAGCCCACAGCCGCCCAGAGTCGCCACCAGCCCCAGCACGGACCCCGCCGCGATCGTCCCCGTACGCCTACGCCGCTGCACGCAGAACCGCCCCACACCCATCATTCGAAACTTTCGAAACGTCATACATATTGCCCCCATAAGGTCTACACCACGTAAGTGGACTAGACCTCTCGCGGGTACGCAAGCCACACTGTCCCCCGTGAGACATGTCATCGCCCTCGATGTGGGCGGCACCGGGATGAAGGCCGCCCTTGCCGGGGCGAGCGGCGAGCTGCTTCACCAAGTCCGCCGGCCGACCGGGCGCGAGCGCGGGCCGGACGCCGTCGTCGAGGGCATCCTCGACTTCGCCGCCGAGCTGCGCGCGTACGGCGAACAGCGCTTCGGCGAGCCCGCGGCCGCCGTCGGCGTCGCCGTCCCCGGCATCGTCGACGAGACCGAGGGCATCGCCGCCTACGCGGCCAACCTCGGCTGGCGGGACGTACCCCTGCGACGACTGCTGGCCGACCGGCTCGGCGGCGTGCCCGTCGCCCTCGGCCACGACGTGCGCACCGGCGGTCTCGCGGAGGGCCGGATCGGCGCGGGCAAGGGCGCCGACCGCTTCCTCTTCGTGCCGCTCGGCACCGGCATCGCCGGCGCCATCGGCATCAACGGCCGGGTGGAGTCGGGCGCGCACGGCTTCGCGGGCGAGATCGGCCACATCGTCGTACGGCCCGGCGGCACCCCCTGTCCGTGCGGACAGCGCGGCTGCCTGGAACGGTTCGCGTCCGCGGCGGCGGTCAGCGAGGCGTGGGCCGCCGCCTGCGGGGACCCCGAGGCGGACGCCGCCGACTGCGCGAAGGCCGTCGCGTCCGGGGACCCGAACGCCGTACGAATCTGGCAACAGGCCGTCAACGCCCTCGCCGACGGCCTGGTCACCGCCCTCACCCTCCTGGACCCCCGCACCCTGATCATCGGTGGCGGCCTGGCGGAGGCGGGGGAAACCTTGTTCACACCACTGCGGACGGCAGTCCGGCAGCGGGTCACTTTCCAGAAGCTGCCGTCCATCGTCCCCGCGGCGCTGGGAGACACGGCGGGATGCCTGGGTGCCGGCCTACTGGCCTGGGATCTCCTCGACCAATCCGACCGTACGGAGGTAACTCCCTGATGGCAGCCCACCCAGGGGCGCGGGGAACTGCGCGACCAGCCCCCCACAACCCGCACCCCGCAACCGACAAGGCGCCCCTCATCCTGTCCGGCGCCAACGTGGTCATGCCGACGGGAACCCTGAAAGAGGGCCAGGTCATCGTCGACGGCACCCGAATCGCCGCCACAGCCCCGGAGACCGCTCACCGCATCGCCCTCGACGGCCACTACGTAATCCCCGGCTTCGTGGACATCCACAACCACGGCGGAGGCGGAGCCTCCTTCACCTCGGGCACCCCGGACGACGTACTCAAGGGCATCCGCACCCACCACCTCCACGGCACCACCACCCTCGTCGCCTCCACCGTCACCGGCGACATGGACTTCCTCACCCACCGCGCCGGCCTGCTCAGCGAACTCGCCGAACAGGGCGACATCGCCGGTATCCACTTCGAGGGCCCCTTCATCTCCCCCTGCCGCAAGGGCGCCCACTCCGAGGCACTGCTGCGCCACCCCGACCCGGCGGAGGTCCGCAAGCTGATCGACGCGGCGCGCGGGCACGCCACGATGGTCACTCTCGCCACCGAGTTGCCGGGCGGCCTCGACTCCGTACGCCTCCTCGCCGAACACGGCGTCATCGCGGCCATCGGGCACACCGACGCGACGTACGAGCAGACGGTGGAGGCGATCGAGGCGGGCGCCACGGTCGCCACGCACCTGTTCAACGCGATGCCGCCGCTGGGCCACCGCGAGCCGGGCCCGATCGCGGCCCTGCTGGAGGACGAGCGGGTGACCGTCGAGCTGATCAACGACGGCGTCCATCTGCACCCGGCGGCGCTGGAGCTGGCGTTCCGTCACGCGGGCGCGGACCGGGTCGCGTTCATCACGGACGCCATGGACGCGGCCGGCTTCGGCGACGGCCGCTACATGCTCGGCCCGCTGGAGGTGGAGGTCGCCGACGGCGTGGCCCGCCTGGTGGAAGGCGGCTCGATCGCGGGCTCGACCCTGACCCTCGACCGTGCCTTCAAGCGGGCGGTGACGATCGACCGGCTGTCCGTCGAGGACGCGGTGACGGCCCTGTCCGTCAACCCGGCCAAGCTGCTCGGCCGCTACGACCGCATCGGCTCCCTGGAGCCCGGCAAGGACGCCGACCTGCTCGTACTGGACGCCGCCTTCGACCTCAAGGGCGTGATGCGCCGCGGCGAATGGGTGGTCGATCCGCAACTGGGGTGATCTGTCCCGCTGTTGAGGGCGGCGGTTGTCCTGGGAGACTGGGACGGCCGCCGTCCTTTTGGCATGATCAATGCCTCCAGGCGGAGCGTCCGGCGGACAGCCGGCGAACGCGTCCTGAACTGCTCGCACTCTGAACTTCTTCGGGGGAGGTCGGCCCAGGTGATCCTCACGGTCACGCTGAACACCGCTCTCGACATCACCTATCGCGTACGCGCGCTGCGGCCCCACGCCTCCCACCGGGTCTCCGAGGTGACCGAACGCCCCGGCGGCAAGGGCCTGAACGTGGCCCGGGTGCTGGCGACCCTCGGGCACCGGGTGACGGTCACCGGCTTCGCGGGCGGCGCGACGGGCCGTGTCGTACAGGAGCGGCTCACGGCGGCGCCCGGTGTGGTGGACGCCCTGGTCCCGGTGGCGGGCGCGACCCGGCGCACGATCGCCGTCGTCGACGAGCATTCCGGCGACACGACCCAGCTCAACGAGCCCGGCCCGACGGTCACCCCCGCCGAGTGGTCCGCCTTCCAGGAGGCGTACGGGGGCCTGCTCGCGTCGGCCTCGGCGGTGGCCCTGTGCGGCAGCCTGCCGCCCGGCGTGCCGGTGGGGGCCTACGCCGGTCTCGTACGGGCCGCGAAGGCCGCCGGGGTGCCGGTCCTGCTGGACACCGGCGGAGAGGCCCTGCGCCGGGGCGTCGCCGCCCGCCCGGACCTCATCAAGCCCAACGCCGACGAACTGGCCGAGCTCACCGGGTCCCATGAGCCGTTGCGCGCGACGCAGGACGCCAGAAGGCGGGGCGCCCGCGCCGTCGTCGCCTCCCTCGGCACCTCGGGCCTGCTGGCCGTGACCCCCGAGGGCCGCTGGCGCGCCACCCCGCCGACCCGTCTCCACGGCAACCCGACCGGCGCCGGCGACGCGGTGGTCGCGGGACTGCTGTCGGGACTCGTGGAGCGGCTGCCGTGGCCGGACCGGCTGACCCGCGCGGCGGCACTCGGCGCGGCGAGCGTGCTGGCCCCGGTGGCCGGCGAGGTCGACCGGGGGGCGTACGAGAAGCTGCTGGGGCAGGTGGCGGTGACCGGGGAGGTCACCGCTGCCTGAGGTCGGCCGACTAGGAGTCGACCCAGCCGTTGACCAGCCACATCTGGTCGATGAGGGCGTCGCACTGGTTGCCCTGCTCGCAGGAGACCTTGATCGTGTTGGTGCCCTTGTTGAGCTGGATCCAGTTGTACGTCTTGGTCCAGCCCTTCTCGTAGTCGCCCTCAGGCCCCTTGGCGTAGTTCTTGAGGTTGACCGGCGAGGTGGACGGCGTGCCGTTGACCGTCAGGGTGGCGTTGGCGTCCTTGCCGGGAACGCTGAAGCCGACGAAGACCGTGTACTTGCCGCTCTTCGGGATCCCGTTCACGGACCAGGTGACCGACGAGCCGACCTGGTTGAAGCCGGTGACATAGACGCCGCCGTCCGCCTGGGCGCCCTTGATGTCGGACGCGGTGGTGGCGCCGCCGCCTAGGGCGAGGGCCTTGGCGTCGATCGTCGGGAGGTCGTCCTCGGCCGCCTGGCTGTTGCTGTTCGACGGACTGGGGGCGCTGCTCTGCTGCGACTGGGTCGGGGTCGAGTCGGCCTGGTTGCCCTTGTCGCCCGGGTCGTCGTCGCCGCCCAGCATGGCCACGCTGATGCCGATGACGACCGCCGCGACCACGGCGATGGCGCCGATCAGCAGGCCCTTGGTGTTGGGGCCCGAGCCGCGGCCGCCGGAGCCGCCGCTGTACGCCGGCTGCTGCTGCTGGACCGTCTGCGCCCCGCCGGGGTGGGTCTCCGGCGCCGCGTAGTGCGCGTTCGGCTGGCCGTACACGCCCTGCTGCTGCGGTATCTGGCCGTAGGCCGCCGTCGGCTGCTGCTGGCCGTACTGGCGCTGGCCGACCGCGCGCACCCGGTTGACCGAGCCCGGATAGCCGTAGCCACCGCCACCGGACGGCGGCTGGGCGCCGTTGGCCTGCCCGTCGGCGTAGAGGTAGCCGAACGGGTCGTCGTCCTCGGGCGTAGTCGCGCCGTTGTTGCCGGACGTCATCCCTTGGGTACTCCTCACCAGGTGCGTGCGGATGCGATGCGTGGGGTCAGAATGGCGAGCCTACCCGCTCCTGATGGCCCAAACGGGTGACCCGGATCGCATCGGCTCGCTGACCTGGGGGTTACCCGGCGCGTCTGTGCTGTTTGGGACGAGATCGTTTCTCTACGTACATCCGCTCGTCAGCGGACTTCAACACTTCGTCCGCGGTCATCCCGCAGTGCGCCCACCCGATGCCGAAGCTGGCACCGACCCTCACGGCCCGTCCTTCGGCGCGGATCGGCTGGATGATCTCGTTGCGCAGCCGTACGGCGAGGTCCTGGGCGTCCGCCTTGCCGAGCCCGTCGGCGAGGATCACGAACTCGTCGCCGCCGAGCCGGGCCACGGTGTCGCCGTCGCGGACCTGGCGGGACAGACGCCTGGCCACCTCGATGAGCACCGCGTCGCCCGCGTTGTGCCCGAACCGGTCGTTGATCGACTTGAAGCCGTCGAGGTCGCAGAAGAGCACCGCGAGCCCCTTGGTGCCGTCGTCCCGCTCGCCGTCGACCGGGGCCACGGTGTGGACGTGGTGGTCGAAGGCGTCGAACGCCGCCGCGCCGGGCCGGAAGTCGAAGCCGTGCCCGTTGGCGTCGTAGGCGGGGTGGCCGTAGGCGGCGTCGACCGGCTCCAGGGCGCCGAGCTGGGTCCCGCCGCGGGCGGAGTCGAGCGCCTGGGGGATCGTGGAGCGCTGGCAGAGCCGGGAGGAGAGGCGGGCGCGCAGCTCGGCGGAGTTCGGCAGGCCGGTGAGCGAGTCGTGGGAGGCGCGGTGGGCGAGCTGCAGCTCGCGGCGCTTGCGCTCCTCGATGTCCTCGACGTGGGTGAGCAGGAAGCGGGGGCCGTCGGCGGCGTCGGCGACCACGGAGTTGCGGAGCGAGACCCAGACGTACGTGCCGTCGCGGCGGCCCAGGCGCAGCTCCGCGCGGCCGCCCTCCGCCGACGTCCGCAGCAGGGTGCCGATGTCCTCGGGGTGGACGAGGTCGGAGAAGGCGTAGCGGCGCATCGCGGAGGCGGGGCGGCCCAGCAGGCGGCACAGGGCGTCGTTGGTGCGCAGGATCCGGCCGTGCTGGTCGCCGCCCATCTCGGCGATGGCCATGCCGGACGGGGCGTACTCGAAGGCCTGCCTGAAGCTTTCCTCACTGGCGCGCAGTGCCTGCTGCTCGCGCTCCAGCCGGACCAGTGCCCGCTGCATATTCGCGCGTAGACGTGCGTTGCTGATCGCGATGGCGGCCTGGAAGGCGTACATCTGGAGCGCCTCGCGCCCCCATGCGCCCGGCAGCCGGCCGTTGCGCGGCCGGTCCACGGAGAGGACCCCGATCAGCTCGCCGCACGCGCCGCCCTGCACGCCGGGCGTGTACATCGGCGCGAAGAGCCGGTCGCTGGGGTGCCACTCGTCCTCGAAGCGGGGGGCGGGGCCGTCGGTGTACCACTGCGGGACGTCGTCGTCGTCGAGGATCCAGCCCTCGGTGTGCGGGATGAAGACCAGGTCGCCCCAGTGCCGGCCCATGCTCAGCCGACGCTCCCAGGAGTCGCGCGAGCCGACGCGGCCGGTGATGAGGGCCTCGGCGGCGGGGTTGCCGGCGAAGGCGGCGACGACGAGATCGCCGTCGGGGCGTACGAGGTTGACGCAGGCGAGTTCATAGCCGAGGCCGGTGACGACACCGTCGGCGACCGTCTGCAGCGTGTCCGCCAGGCTGCGGGCCGTGTTCATGTCAGCCATGACCTGGTGCAGTTGCCGCAGGGTCGCAAGACGGACATACGGCTCCGACTCGGTCTCCATGCTCGCCCTCCCCCCGAGACCTCGCAGCGAATCAAGGGTGCTCTTCGGCGTATCTTCCTTGCTCGGTTCACCGCCACTGAATCACAGCGCGCTGCCCACTCGGTACACAGGGTCAACAATTAATGGCCCTTGTGACTCAAGTCACAGGTAAACGTGAACAATTGAGCGGTGTTTCTGCGTTTTTCCTGTGCGTTTACTGAACGCAAACTCTGTGTGCGTGTGGAGATGGCACGAAACCGTTCTGAACCGCGTGCGACCAGTGCCTGTCCGGCACTGTCCGCCCGTAGTCCTAGGACCTTCCCGGCCGCTTCTCGGGCGAAGGCCCGATGTCGGGTGCAGGGGACCGACATTAGCGTTTTCGGCGTGCCGAACACTTCCTCGCCCGCGTCGCCCGCGCAGCCCCTGACCGCCGTCCTCCCCGCCGCCCGCGGCGCCTTTGGGCATGCTGAGGGAGTGAGCAACGACGAGTTCCGTGCCGCCATGTCGCGGTTGGCCGCCGGTGTGGTCCTGGTGACCGCGCTGGAGCCACCGCTGGACCCGGACGACCCGCACGCACCGGCCGGCGAGGACGTCGGCATGACCGCCACCGCGTTCATGTCGGTGTCCCTGGACCCGCCATTGGTGCTGGTCAGCCTGCGTGAGGGGTCCCGGATGGACGACCTGCTCGCCGAGCAGCCGCTGTGGGCGGTGTCGGTCCTCACCGAGAGCCAGCGCCACATCGCCGGCCGCTTCGCCATGAAGGGCCGCGTCAGCGACCGCCTGCTGTTCGCCGACATCCCCTACGTCCGCGGCCTGGAGACCGGCGCCCCACTGGTGGGCGGCGCCCTGGCCACCCTGGAGTGCCGCACCGAGCAGCGGGTCACGGCCGGCGACCACACCCTGGTGATCGGCCGCGTCCTGTCGGCCTCGCTGCCGAGCTCGGACGGGGGGCCGCTGACGTATTTCCGGGGACGGTACCGGCAGTTGGGGTGAAGATCGCGGAACAGGCGTCCCGGAACGCGGGGACGAAAATCCATGGCCTCCGATGGTCACCCGTCATAGGTTCCCCGGATGACATCGACTCCGACGCCTCAGCCACCGCCCGCACCCCGCCTGGAAAAGATCACACCCGGAAACTTCGAAGCGGCAACCGGCATACGCGTCCGCCCCGAGCAGGAATTCGCGGTCTCCCCCGTGATGCAGTCCCTCGCCGAGGCGTACGTCCATCCCGACGGCGTCGCCTGGCCCCGCCTGATCGTCGACGGCGACCGCCCCGTCGGGTTCCTGATGGCCTTCTTCGACATCGACTGGCGCGGCGACGGCACCCTGTTCCGCTCGGGCCTGTGGCGTCTGAACATCGCCGCCGGGGAACAGGGCCGCGGCTACGGCCGCTTCGCGGTCGACTCCGTGGCCGCCGAGATCCGCCGCCGCGGCGGCCGTCAGCTCTACGTCACCTGGCACCCCGGCCCGAACGGCCCCGAGGCCTTCTACCACCGTCTCGGCTTCCGCCCCAACGGGGAGACCAGCGAGGGCGAGACCGTCGGGGTGCTGGAGCTGGCCGGGCCTACACCGGCCTGACGTCGAGCCGGGACAGCCGTACGGGGTCCGTCACGATGTCGATCACGGTGATCCGGTCGCCTACGAACGCAAACTTCAGGGCCCGTTCCAGCCGTCCCTCGACCAGCACCAGGACGCCCGTGGCCCCGTCGACGAGTGCGGGGCGCGCGACTCCGGCGAGTGGTCCGAAGGTCGCAGCGCCCCGGGCCACCGTCGCCGCGCCCGTGGCCACCCCGGCCTCGGTGCGGGCGACGACGTCCGGGTCGAGAACGTCGAGGAGCTCGTCGAAGTCGCCGTCCCGGGCGGCGGCGAGAAACGCGTCGACGACCTGCCGCTGCCTGCGCTGCCGCGCCGGACCGCTCTCCGCCACGTCGGCGCCCCGCACCCGGCGCCGGGCCCGGCTCGCGAGCTGTCGCGCGGCGGCCGGGGTGCGGTCCACGACGGCGCCGACCTCCTCGTACGGCACCCCGAACAGATCGTGCAGCACGAACGCCAGGCGCTCGGCGGGGGTCAGGGTGTCCAGTACGACGAGCAGGGCGACGCCCACGGAGTCGGCGAGGAGGGCGTCCTGCTCGGGGTCGGAGGAGGTGGCGGTGGCGGGAGCCGTGGCGGCGGGGGTGGCGATGGCGTCCAGGGGCTGCTCCGCGCGGGACCTGCGCGAGCGGAGCATGTCCAGGCAGACCCGTCCGACGACGGTCGTCAGCCAGCCGCCGAGATTGTCGATCCCGGTGGTGTCGGCCCGGTTCACCCGGAACCAGGCCTCCTGCACCGCGTCCTCCGCCTCACCGGCCGACCCGAGCATGCGATGGGCCACGGCACGCAGACGAGCCCGGTGCGCCTCGAACCGCTCGGCGAGGAAATCCGCGTCCGCGTCCCGGAAGCCGCTGTCGTCGGCAGTCATCTGTCGCACCCTCTCGTCACGATCCTCGATCCGTCGTCAGTGACTTGACGGACGGGGCGACGCGGATGTGACAGCGGCGGGCCAGGGCCTAGGTCCAGCCCTGGCCGGACCGGCCCCGCTTGGTGTCCGAGCGCTGCTTCTTCTCCCTCAGGCGGCGCTCGTTGATGCCTCGGGGGATGCGGGTCGGCTTGCGCGGCTTCGGCGGCGGGGCCGTCGCCTCGGCGAGGAGCGCCGCGAGACGTACGGCGGCGGTCTCGCGGTTGCGCCACTGGGAGCGGTGCTCGGAGGCGCGCACGGAGACGACGCCGTCGACGAGGCGGGACGCCAGCCGCTGGAGCGCCCGCTGCTTCCACACCTCGGGCAGCGCCTCGGTGCCCGCGAGGTCGAAACGCAGCTCGACCTGGGAGTCACTGGTGTTGACGTGCTGGCCGCCCGGGCCGCTCGACCGCGAGAAACGCCACATGAGCTCGGCCTCCGGGAGGGAGACGGAGCCACGGATGACGTAGGGACCAGACATGCCGTACATGTTCCCGCTTCTGTCCGGTCCACGTCACGCGAATATCGCCGGAGGTGGGCGCGGGTGCGGCCTACGAGTGCTCTTTGGCAAAGAAAGTAAAGACACCTGGAACCTGGGGTACCCCTCTCCGCGTTCATAGGGGTAGCTGTAGCTTCTAGCCGTACCGCAACGAGGGAAGGGACTCCCAACAATGGCTGTAAGCCTGTCCAAGGGTGGCAACGTCTCGCTCACCAAGGAGGCTCCGGGCCTGACCGCCGTCACCGTGGGCCTCGGCTGGGACGTCCGCACCACCACCGGCACGGACTTCGACCTCGACGCCTCCGCCATCGCGGTCAACCCCACGGGCAAGGTCTACTCGGACGCCCACTTCGTCTTCTTCAACAACAAGCAGACCCCGGACAGCACCATCGTCCACACCGGTGACAACCGCACCGGCGAGGGCGCCGGCGACGACGAGGCGATCAACGTCAACCTGGCCGGCCTCCCGGCCGACGTCGACAAGATCGTCTTCCCGGTCTCGATCTACGACGCCGAGTCGCGCTCGCAGAACTTCGGCCAGGTCCGCAACGCCTACATCCGCATCGTCAACCAGGCCGGCGGCGCCGAGATCGCCCGCTACGACCTCTCCGAGGACGCGGCCACCGAGACCGCCATGGTCTTCGGCGAGCTCTACCGCAACGGCGCGGAGTGGAAGTTCCGCGCCGTCGGCCAGGGCTACGCCTCGGGCCTCGTGGGCATCGCGCAGGACTTCGGCGTGAACGTCTGACGGACGCCGCGCTGTACCGGAACCCCTGGCTTCGGCCGGGGGTTCCGGCGTTCCAGGGGCTCTCAGAACAGCCCCCGGGGCTTCGATAGGTTGCCCGGGTGATACTCGACTCGCTCGCCCTCACCCCCGACCACGACATCCCGGCCCCCCTCCTCACCGAACTCACCGCCCTGTACGCCTCCAACCGCGACTTCCACGCGCTCAGCGGAGACTTCCCGGACCCGGACGACATCCGGCCGGAGCAGGTGGCGGCCGCCCTGGCGGACGAGTTGCTGGTCCCCGGGGCGGAGGTGCTGCTGGCCCGCAGCGAGGGCCGGCTGGTCGGCATCGCCGTCACCCTGGCCCACCACCCCGATCCGGTCGACCCGGACCCGTGGATCGGGCTGCTGATGGTGGACGCGACGGCCCACGGCCAGGGGTTCGGCAGGCAGTTGGCCGCCCTCGTCGAGGACCGCTTCCGCACGGCGGGCCGCACCGCCGTACGCCTCGCCGTCCTCGACAACAACCCCAAGGCCCTCGACTTCTGGACCGCCCTCGGCTACGAGACCCTCGGGTGGGGCCGGGACCGGCAGCTCGACCGAGCCTGCACGGTCCTGCACAAGCAGCTCACCCCGCCGACCGAACCCGCCGCCTCCTCCCCCGGCGCCGACGAGGCCTGAACCAGCGACAGCGACATGCGCGGGGCGGCCGTCACGGGTGGTCCGGCTTGCCGTCCCCGTACAGCCAGTCCTCCCAGACAGAGGTGAAGTCCTTGTCCGGGGCCTTCTTCTCCACGTACGCGGTGAAGTCGTCGGTGTCCGCGTTGCCGTGGCGGTGGGCGGCCGTCCAGCCCTGGACGATGTCGTAGAAGGTGTCGTCGCCGACGGTCTGGCGGATCTTGTGGATGACCATCGCGCCGCGCTGGTAGACGGGGTCGTCGGAGATGTGCGCGGCGCTCGTGGGCTTGGCCGGCGGGAAGGACCAGAGGTCCTCGTGGTCGTCCTCGCCGTGGTCGTACAGCGCGTCGAAGGTCTCCTGCGCGCTGTCGCCGCCGTCGTCCTCCTCCCACAGCCACTCCGCGTACGTCGCGAAGCCCTCGTTCAGCCACATGTCCCGCCAGCTCTTCGGCGTCACGGAGTTGCCGAACCACTGGTGGGCGAGTTCGTGGACGAGGAGGTCGGTGCCGGGGGCGCCGGGGAAGACGGGCCGGTTCTGGGTCTCCAGGGCGTAACCGGCGTCGCCCTCGTCGGCGACGATCGCGCCGGTGGAGGCGAACGGGTAGGGGCCGAAGTTGGTCTCGGCCCACTCGATGATCTCGGGGAGCTCGGCGAGGACCTTGCGGGCGGCATCGTCCTGGGGCGGGGTCACCGCGGTGTAGACGGGCAGCTCGCTGTTGCCGGTGGCGGTGACGGTGGAGCGACGGATGTCGTAGTCGCCGATGGCGAGCGCGGCGACATGACTCGCCATGGGTTCGGCCGTACGCCAGTGGAAGGTCGTACGGCCGTCGTCACTGGTCCGGTCGGCCAACTCGCCGTTGGAGACGACTTCGAAGCCGTCCGGGACGGTGACCGAGATGTCGTACGACGCCTTGTCGGACGGGTGGTGGTTGCCGGGGAACCACGCCATGGATCCCGTCGGCTCCCCGAGGGCGAGCGCGCCGTCGGCGGTGGGCAGCCAGCCCTCCTCGGAGCCGTCGGGGTCGGTGATGGTCTGCGGGGTGCCGGAGTAGCGGACGGTGACGCGGAAGGTCTCGCCCTGGTCGAGGTCGCCGTGCGGGCGGACGACGAGTTCTGGCCCGTTACGGCTCCAGCGGGCCCGCTCGCCCTCCACCGTGACTCCCTCGACGTCCATGCCCTTGAGATCGAGGTCGAAGGCGGAGAGGTCCTTGTCGGCGCGCGCGGTGATCTCGGCGGTGCCGCCGAGGTGCTCGTCGTCGGGGTCGTAGACGAGGTCGAGGGCGTAGTGGGTGACGTCGTAGCCGCCGTTGCCGGCCTTGGGGAAGTACGGGTCGCGCACACCGGAGCCGCCCGGCGTGCCCTGGACACCGCCGCCGCACGCGGTGAGAACGAGCAGGGCGGAGGTGACAGTCAGGGCAACGGGCGCGAAACGGGACACGCCAGTGATCCTATGAGGTCGGGCGTGACACCATCACCTCCGTGCTCGACATCGGCTACGCCCTCTCCAACCGCTTCCCGGACCCCCCGCAGACGGACTACCGCCGCGCGGACGTCCACGCCCTGCGGCACGACCTGTTCTGCGGCGACGTCTACCTCGCCGACACCAAGGCGGACCGGGAGCTGTCCACAGCCTGGGGATGGGTGCCGGTGCTCGACTTCGCCTGGGCCCTGTGCGACATCGCCGAGCGGCTCGACCGGGACCCGGCCGGCTCCCGCGCCTCCCGCCCCCAGCACGCGGAGCTGGACTTCACCGAGTCCACGGACCGCATGCTCTTCGAGCGCCGCTTCGGCTGGGTGGACATCGAGGCGGACTGGATGCCGGCCGAGGAGGCCCCGCTGACCTTCTCGCACAGCGAACTGCGCCGCGAGGCCCGCGACTTCCTGCACGACCTGCTCGCCGACCTGATCGACCTGCACGAGGACCTGGGCGAGAACCCGGCGATCTGGACGCTCCAGGCCAGGTTCCCCAGGGTGTCCTAGGTCCGGGGCGCGGCGGGGCGGACAGGGCGGCACGTCCTCGCCGCGCACGGCCCAACACAACGAAGGAGCCCTGTCCCGCGAACCGCGGGACAGGGCTCCTTGTCCGAGCGCCGGGCAGGCCTTGCACCTGCATTTCCCCGCAGGAAGCGGGGCGTCTTTCCTTGGACCACCAACGCAGCACCGTTCACCGGGAGTTCCGGCGAGCAGCTCTAGATCAATCATACCGGATCCATTCCGCCGCCCGCACGCCCGGACCGCCGCCCTCGCGCTACTCCCCGGCCTCCACCCGGATCCCCAGCTGCGCCGCCAACACCGGCGCCAGATCCAGTAGTTGCCCCGGACTGATCACCGCCCCCGACAGCCGGTCCACCCCGCGCGCGATGTCCAGTTCGGCCGCCCGTCGCAGGTCCACCTCGGCCAGTGTCACCCCGGTCAGGTCGGCCCCCTTCAGCACGCAGTCCACGAACTCCACCCGCTCCAGCCGGGCGCCCCCGAAGTCCGGCTCGACCAGGACGCAGTTCTCGAACACGACGTCTCTCAGCCTGGCCTTGCGCAGGTTCAGATAGTCGATCTTCCCGCCCCGGACCAGGACCCGCTCCAGCACGGCGCCGTGCAACTGCGCGCCGCCCAGCCGGGCGTCCACCAGCTCCACATCACGCAGAGTCGACTCGGCGAGGTCGGTGCCGACGCCCCGGGGAGCCGTCAGCACCGAGTCGAGGATCCGGGCGTGCCGGAGCCCCGCCTCGTCCAGAGCGCAGCCCCGCAGCGCGCAGTCCATGAACCGGGCGCCCGAGCCGTCCTGCCCGGTGAGGTCCTCCTCCCGGAACTCCAGCCCGTCGTAGTCCCCGTCCGGCTCCAACCCCCGGCCCCGGAACGGCTCCAGCGACGGCAGCCGCACCTCGGGCCGCCGCGCCCCCTTCGTCAGTCTCCTCGCCATGCCCCCATGCTGCACCCCGCCACTGACAATCCCCGTGACCTGCGAAAACACCGGCGATGTCACATTCCGGGAGCCCTGCGCCGTCGTACTCACAGAACAAGCCACGAAAGGCGGCCCCGAGCCGGCCCACGCGAACCCGACCAAGAAGGAGCCCCAACCATGCACCGCATCACCGTCATCGGCGGCGGCTTCGCCGGACTCACCGCCGCCATCACCGCCGCCGAGGCGGGCGCCAAGGTCACCGTGTACGAGGCCCACCACACCCTCGGCGGCCGGGCGCGAACCGCCGAGAGCCTGTCCGCAAACCCCCGTCGTCCGCCCGAAGGGCGGGCGCTGCGGCGTCCGGTGCGTGCGATCGCAAGGCGCCGGAGCGCCCTCGTGGCGGAGCCACGTGGGCGGTTCGGCAACGCGGCGAGCGCGCGTGCCGGGCGTCGCAGCGCAGGCGGGGGTTTGCGGACAGGCTCTCAGGGGCCGTACCGGACGAACGAGGGACCGCACGCCCTGTACAGCGGCGGCCCGCACTGGGCCTGGCTCAGGCAGCGCGACCTCATCGGGCCGCTCGCGCCGATCCCGCCCCTGGAGGCCGCCCGGCTGCGGCTGCGGTACCGGGGCGCCCTGCGCCGCACCCCGCCGTTCGCCCTGCTCAAGCTGTTGCGGCGAGGCCTGCCGCAGGCGCCCGTCGACGTCGACTTCCTGACCTGGGCCACCGGCGTCGCCGGCGAGGAGGGCGCACGCGCCGCCGCGCACTACTCGGCGGTCGCCCTGTTCCACCACGACCCCGGCGCCCTGTCCGCCGCGTTCGTACGGGAGCGGCTGCGCCGGGCCACCAAGCTGCCGCCGGAGGCGCACTACCCGCGGGGCGGCTGGGCGACCGTGATCGACCGGATGGCGGCGCGGGCCTGGAACCTCGGGGTCCGGATGGAGACCCTCTCCCGCGTCGACAGCCTCGACGACCTCGACAGCCGGGCGGCCGGCGCGCCCGTCGTCGTCGCCACCTCCCTCGACGCCGCCCGCCGCCTGCTCAAGGACGACTCGCTGACCTGGACGAGCGGCCGTACGGCGCTCCTCGATCTCGCGGTGCGCACCCGGCGCGGGGACGCGTTCGTCGTCTCCGACCTCGACGCGCCCGGCTGGCTGGAGCGGTTCACCGCACAGGACCGGTCCCTCGCACCGGCCGGCGAACAGCTGATCCAGGGCCAGATCCCGATCGCCCCGCACGAGACCAGGGCCGACGGCATCGCCCGTGCCGAACAGCTCCTCGACCTCGGCTTCCCCGGCTGGCGCGAGCGCGTCACCTGGCGGCGCGAGGCCACGGCGAACGGCCGTACCGGCGCCGTCGACCTGCCCGGCACCAGCTGGCGGGACCGCCCGGCCGTGGACCGCGGCGACGGGATCTACCTCGCGGGCGACCAGGTCGCCGCCCCCGGCGTCCTGTCCGAGGTCTCCTTCAACAGCGCCCTCACCGCCGTCTCCCTCGCCCTCGGGCGGCACGCCCTTGACCTCAAGGGAGCTTGAGGTTGCAGCATCGAGCAGTCGGCCCCGGTGACGGGGCGGGCGCCTGACACACCGAGTTCACGACGATGCTCACGACGATGGGGGACCCCGATGCACGCCATCCGCCTGCACGCCTTCGGCCCGGCAGAGAACCTCACCTACGAGGAGACCGACGACCCCACGCCCGCCCCCGGCCAGGTCCGGATCGCCGTGCGGGCCGCCGGGGTCCATCTCCTCGACACGGCCCTGCGCGAGGGCATCCAGGGACCGGCACCGCAGCCGCCCACACTGCCCACGATCCCCGGCCGCGAGGTCGCCGGCGGCGTCGAGTCCCTCGGTGAGGGCGTCGCGGACCTCTGGCTCGGCAAGCGTGTCGTCGCCCACCTCGGCTTCGCGCCGGGCGGCTACGCCGAGCTCGCCGTCACCGACGTCGACCGCGTCCACGAGATCCCGGCGGGCCTCGACGCGGCCCAGGCCGTCGCCATGATCGGCACGGGCCGTACGACGATGGGGATCCTGCAGTTCGCCGAGCTCGGCCCGGACGCGGTGGCCGTGATCCCGGCGGCCGCCGGCGGCATCGGCACGCTGCTCGTGCAGTACGCCAAGAACGCCGGCGCCGTCGTCATCGGCCTCGCGGGCGGCCCGGAGAAGGTCGCGCGCGTGCAGGAGAACGGCGCCGACCTGGCCGTCGACTACAAGGACCCGGTGTGGCCGGAGAAGGTCCGCGCGTTCCTCGGCGGACGGACCGCGACCGTCGTCTTCGACGGCGTCGGCGGGGACGTGGCCCGCGAGGCGGTCGCCCTGCTCGGCCCCGACGGCCGGCACCTCGTCTTCGGCTGGTCCGGCGCGGGCCTGCACGACGGCACGCCCTACTTCGTCGAGGGCCTCTCCCAGCAGGTCCTCGGGCCGCCGATGATGCGGCGGGCCGGCGGCCCCAACCCCGTACAGACCCTCGAACTGCGCGCTCTCGCCGAGGCCGCCGAGGGCCGTCTCACCCCGGCCGTGCAGCGCTTCCCGCTGGCCGAGGCGGCGGCCGCCCATCGCGCCCTCGAGACGCGCGGAACCACCGGAAAGGTGGTATTGGAACCATGACCAGCCGCAAGCCCCCGCGGGACCGCATACCGCGGCAGTCCCACGACGAGGGAGGGCGCTCCTCGCACGCCCCCCCGGATGCGTCCCATCCCGAATCATGGTCTTCTGGCCAGGTGAGCGTCACCCGAACGGGTGAACCCGCCCGAGTCGCCGACCCCGACCCCCGCCGCTGGTGGGGCCTGGTGATCATCGCGCTCGCGCAGCTCATGGTCGTCCTCGACGCGACCATCGTGAACATCGCGCTGCCCTCCGCCCAGAGCGACCTCGGCATGACGGACGGGAACCGTCAATGGGTGATCACCGCATACACCCTGGCCTTCGGCGGACTGCTGCTGCTCGGCGGCCGCATAGCCGACCTGGTGGGCCGCAAGCGCACCTTCGTCATCGGCCTGGTCGGCTTCGCCGCCGCCTCCGCGCTCGGCGGCGCCGCCACCTCCTCCGGCATGCTCTTCGGAGCCCGCGCCCTCCAGGGCGTCTTCGCCGCCGTACTGGCCCCGTCGGCCCTGTCGTTGCTGACGACGACGTTCACCGACCCCAAGGAGCGCGGCAAGGCCTTCGGCATCTACGGCGCGCTGGCCGGCAGCGGCAGCGCGATCGGGTTCATCGTCGGCGGGCTGCTCACCGAGTACCTGGACTGGCGCTGGTGTCTGTACGTCAACGTGCCCATCGCCGTCGTCGCCGTGATCGGCGCCCTGGTCCTGCTGCACGACAGCCCCGGTCACCCGGGCGCCCGCCTCGACGTGCCCGGCGTCCTGCTCGGCTGCGGCGGACTGGTCGCCATCGTCTACGGCTTCGCCGAGGCCGAGCCGCGCGGCTGGACCGACCCGCTGGTCCTCAGCCTCTTCGCGGGCGGCGTCGTCCTCCTCGCGGCGTTCGTCCGGTGGCAGACGCGGGCCCCCGTGCCCCTCCTGCCGCTGCACATCATCAAGGACCGCAGCCGCGCCGGCTGCTTCCTGACCATGGCGCTGGCCGTGATCGGCATGTTCGGCCTGTTCCTGTTCATGACCTACTACCTCCAGGTCATCCTCGACTACTCGCCGGTGATGACCGGCCTCGCCTTCCTGCCTCTGACGGCCGCGATCATCATCGGCTCCACCCAGATCGCCGCCCGGCTCCTGGACCATGTGGCGCCCCGCCTGCTCATGGCCCCGGGCGCCCTGCTGGCCACGGTCGGCATGGTGCTCCTGACCCGGCTGACGGTGCACTCGTCCTACGCGGCCGACATCCTGCCCGCCCTGCTCCTCATGGGCCTCGGCATGGGCCTGATCTTCATGCCGGTGTTCGCCACGGCGACGGCGGGCGTGGCCCCGCAGGACTCCGGGGTGACCTCGGCGACCATCAACACCTCGCAGCAGGTGGGCGGTTCGATCGGTACGGCCCTGCTGAACACCATCGCCACCACCAGCAGCGCCGCCTACATCACCGCCCACCTCACCGACCCGGCCCAGCGGGCCCTGGTCACCAAGGAGGGCGTCGTCCACGGCTACACCGTCGCCATCTGGTGGGCCGCCGCCATCATGCTCCTGGCCGGCCTGGTCGCCGCCCTGATGGTCTCGGCGAAACCCCCGAAGCACGGCGCCCCGCAGGACACACCGGTCCCGGAGTCGGTGGCCTGAGAGACGGCCTGAGAGACGGGGGGAGGGATTCCACCGGACCGCGGAGCCCCTCCCCCACCCCCTTCACGATCCGGGAGCGGCCGGCTCAGTCCCGCCCGGCCACCTTGTCCGCCACCCGCGCCAGCCGCGAGGCCTGCGCCGCCCCGCTCCCGCGCTCCCTGCGGTCGGCGGCCCGGTAGGTGGCGTACAGGCCCTGTACGCCGAGCCAGCGGAAGGGTTCCGGTTCCCACTTGCGCACCTTGTGGCCGACCCAGGGCAGGTCGAGGAGTTCGGTGCGGGTGCCCTGGCCGGAGTCCTGCCGCACCAGGTCCCGCAGGGTCCGGGCCGCCAGGTTGGCGGTGGCGACGCCCGAGCCGACGTAACCGCCCGCCCAGCCGATCCCCGTGGACCGGTCCAGCGTGACGGTCGCGCACCAGTCGCGCGGCACGCCCAGCACACCCGACCAGGCGTGCTCGATCCGCACCCCGGCCAGCGCCGGGAAGAACCCGACGAGGATCTCCCGCAGCGCCTCGATGGTCGCCGGCTGCGTCCGGCCGTCGTTGTCCGTCCTCGACCCGAACCGGTACGGCACCCCGCGCCCGCCCAGCGCGATCCGCCCGTCGGCCGTGCGCTGCGCGTACATATAGGCGTGCGCCATGTCGCCCAGCGTCTCCAGCCCGGCCCAGCCCACCGACGCCCACTGCTCCTCGGTGAGCGGCTCGGTGGCGATCATCGACGAGTTCATCGGCAGCCAGGTCCGCTTCTGGCCCTTGAGGCTCGCCGTGAAGCCCTCGGTGCAGCGCAGGACGTAGGGCGCGCGGACGGTGCCGTACGGGGTGACCGCGTGCTTGGGCCGGATCTCCGTGACCGGCGTCAGCTCGTGGATCGTCACGCCCAGCGCCTCGACGGCCGCCGCGAGCCCCTTCACCAGTTTCACCGGGTGCAGCCGCGCGCCGTGCGGTGTCCAGCTCGAACCGACCGCGTCCGCCACCCGGATCCGCTCGGCGGTCTCCCGGGCGCCGTACAGCTCGCGGTCCTTCTCGCCGTACGACAGCTCGTGCGCGTGGAATGCCTTCAGCCGCGCCAACTGGGCGGGCGTACGGGCGACTTCGAGCACCCCGCCCTGGTGGACGTCGGCGTCGATGCCTTCCGCCCGGGCAACCCGGACGACCTCGTCGACGGTGTCGTTCATGGCCCGCTGAAGCCGTACGGCCGCCTCGTGGCCGTGCAGCCTGGCGTACCGGTCGCGGCCCGCGATGCCGTTGTACAGCCAGCCGCCGTTGCGTCCCGAGGCGCCGTAGCCGCAGAACTTCTGCTCCAGCACGGTGATCCGCAGGAAGGGGACGGCCTTCTTCAGGTAGTACGCGGTCCACAGTCCCGTGTAGCCGCCGCCCACGATCACCACGTCCGCGGAGGTGTCCCCGGCGAGCGGTTCGCGGACCGCGGGGAGGCCGTCGTCGGCGTACCAGAAGGAGATGGCGCCGTTCACGGCACCGCTGACCGGGCTGCTCATGGGAGGACGTTAATTCGCGTGAGCCGTTTCCGGGAGCCCAGTAGGGTCCGAAAGGTGATCGACATTCCGCAGGAGCTGGCCGCATCACAGCAGGAGTACAACGGGGAGGCGGGCCGCGCGTTCATCGCCGGACTCCCCGCCCTGACCGCCGAGTTCCTCGACCGCTGGGAACTGAAGGTCGACGGCCGCCCGATGCACGGGGTCAGCGCCCTGGTCCTCCCGGTCCTGCGCCGCGACGGCACCCCCGCCGTCCTGAAGCTGCAACTCCTCGACGAGGAGAGCGCGGGCGAGCCGGTGGCCCTGCGCGCGTGGGACGGCGACGGAGCGGTACGCCTCCTCGACCACGACGAGACCACCGGCACCATGCTCCTCGAACGCCTCGACTCCACTCGCATGCTCGCCCACCACCCGGACGTCCACGAGTCCGTCCTGGTCATCGCCCACCTGCTGGCCCACCTCACGTCCTTCCCCGCCCCCACCGGCCTGCGCCACCTCGGCGACATCGCCCGGGACATGCTGGAGCAGACCCCCGACGCCGTCACCCGCATCCCGGACCCGGAGACCCGCCGCCTCGTCGCCGACTGCGCCGCCGCCGTCCGCGAGGTCGTCGACGACCCCGGCGACCGCCTCCTCCACTGGGACCTCCACGACGAGAACGTCCTCGCCTGCGAACGCGCCCCCTGGCTGGCCATCGACCCCAAGCCCCTGGTCGGCGACCCCGGCTTCGAACTCTGGCCCGCCCTCGCCAACCGCTTCGACGCCGACGACATCCGCTGGCGCTTCGACGCCATGACCGACGTCCTGGCCCTGGACCGCGCCCGCGCCCGCGCCTGGACCTACGCCCGACTCCTCCAGAACAGCCTCTGGGACATCGAGGACGGCCGCCCCCTGGACGAGGAGCAACTGGAAATCGCCAGGAAGCTGCGCAGGCCATACGGCTGACCCCACGCCTGTGGTCTGCACGGCGAACCCGGCGTGACCGACGCCGAGGAGGCCTTGAGACGTCGGAGCAGCAACGTCCCAAAGGGGCGCGGGGAACTGCGCGGCCAGCCACGACGCACCCGCACCCGCCAGACCGCCCAAAGCCCCGAGCTCCCACCCGCCAAGAATCGCCGCGCCGGCCACGGCAAGGCCCTGCTCACCGAACTGGCCCGACTGTGCCTGGAGCGCGGCTACCAGCGCCTGGAATGGTCCGTCCTGAACTGGAACGCCCCCTCCATCGCCTTCTACGAGGCACTCGGCGCCCGCCCCCAGGACGAGTGGACGGTATACCGCCTGACCGACGAGGCACTGACGAGCCTCGGTACGGGCCGCTAGCCCCTCGGGCCAGAGGCTCTGTCCCCAACTCGCAACAGTGTGAACGCGGTTCGCATGACCCCTCACCGAATGGGCACGACTTGCTGGCATGAGCCCCACGAATATGCACCCCCCACGCCCCCGGC
>NZ_JAKEIP010000140.1 GCF_021474425.1 Streptomyces muensis
CCCCGGGCCGGCTGGCGCCGCCTGGAACGAGAGGGCGGCTTCCGCGCCCCGCACAGCTGGCGGTAGCCCGCGGCGCTTGTACGGCCCCGTTCTCCCGGTCGGGAGGGCGGGGCCGTTGGCATGTGGCGCATGAGAGCTCGGGGGTGCTGTCTCGTGGGCGCCTGCGGGTAGTCGTGGGCCGTTCGCGCAGTTCCCCGCGCCCCCAACGCCCCTAGGGGCGCGGGGCTGTATCGATTTGCGGCTCCGCCGCGCGGGCGCGACAAGCCAATGGGCTGCCGCAGACGGCATACAACCGTCCGTGGCAGCCCAGTAGCCGCAAGAACCACTTACCTACCGCAGCCGAGCCATCAAGGCGTGCTCGACCAGCGTGATAAGCGCAGACTTCGCGTCCGCCCGATGACGGGCATCGGTCGTGATGATCGGAGTGTCCGGACCGATCTGGAGGGCCTCACGGACCTCGTCCGGGTTGTACGGCTGGTTCCCGTCGAACCCGTTCAGGGCGATCACAAAGGGAAGCCCCGAGTTCTCGAAGTAGTCCACCGCGGGGAAACAGTCAGCGAGGCGCCTCGTGTCGACGAGGACGATCGCGCCGATGGCGCCGCGCACCAGGTCGTCCCACATGAACCAGAAGCGGTCCTGGCCGGGCGTACCGAAGAGGTACAGGATCAGGTCCTGGTCCAGGGTGATACGGCCGAAGTCCATGGCGACCGTCGTGGTCGTCTTGTCTCCGGTGTGGGTGAGGTCGTCGATGCCCGCCGAAGCGGAAGTCATCACGGCCTCTGTGCGCAGCGGGTTGATCTCCGAGACGGCGCCGACGAACGTGGTCTTGCCCACGCCGAAGCCGCCCGCCACCACGATCTTCGCGGAGGTGGTGGAGCGGGAAGGACCGCCGCTAGAGCTTGCGAAGTCCACTGAGCACCCTTTCGAGCAGTGTCACGTCTGGCTGGCCGCCGGCGTTCTCGTCGCCGCCGGGCTGATGGATGGCGACCAGGCCCGCCTCCGCCAAGTCGGCGACGAGGATCCTGGCCACGCCGAGAGGGATCGTCAGGAGGGCGGAGACTTCCGCCACCGACTTGATCTCGCGGCAGAGGTTGCAGATCCGCTGATGCTCGGGCAACTGGCCCTGCATCTGGTGCGGCTGCGCGGTGGTGTGCACCAGCGCCTCGATGGCGAGCTGGTAGCGCGGGCGCGTCCGTCCGCCGGTCATGGCGTACGGGCGCACCAAGGGGTTGTTCGACGCCCCTGCGGGCGCCGGCTCAGGGGCGCGTCGCTGCGGCTGCACCGGCTGGATGCGCGGTGCCGGCGGCTGGTCGTACGGCGAGGGCCCGGGGCCCTGCGGAGCGTACGGCTGCCGCTGGCTGGGCGTGGAGGGGAAGTTGTAACGGTTCGGGTTCTGGGAACCGTCGTTCTGGCCCTGGCCGGGGCCGTACGACCAATTACCCGACGATGAACCGCCTGGGGGTGTTGCCACTTTCTCTCCTCCTCCGACTGTGCCTGGCACCCATCATGTGGAGCCGCGTCCCGAAACCTTACGGCCCCGGGACGCCAAAACGCACCGACTGTCTGTTAGTTGAGCAGGCTGCCCTGGAGCTCCGCACGTAGATCCGGCGTCAGGACCGTACCGGCACGGTCGACCAGGAGCGCCATCTCGTACCCAATGAGGCCGATGTCCGCCTCGGGGTGTGCGAGAACCGCGAGCGACGATCCGTCGGAGATGGACATGATGAACAGGAATCCCCGCTCCATCTCCACAACCGTCTGGTTCACGCTGCCGCCCTCGAAGATCCGCGAGGCACCCGCGGTCAGCGAGGTCAGACCGGAGGCGACGGCCGCGAGCTGGTCGGCGCGGTCGCGCGGAAACCCTTCGGACATCGCCAGAAGGAGTCCGTCGGCGGAGACCACCACCGTGTGCGACACCCCGGGGGTGTTGTCCACGAAGTTGGTGATCAACCAGTTCAGGTTCTGTGCCGCCTGGCTCATCGGGCTCACACTAACGCTCCTGGTTGTAGGTGCTGTCAGAACCGAAGCCCTGACCGTTCGTTTCGCTTCCCGCGCTGCGTCCCCGCTGGACACCGCGGCGCAGGTTGCTCAGCCTGCCCCGGACGTCCTCGGGAGCGCGGGAGATCTGTGGACCTCCCTGGGGGGTGGTCTCGGCGGCTCCCTCGACCAGGTTGGCCTTGGGTACCCGCCGCGGCAGGCCGGAGGAGGTCACCCCGCCCGCCTTGGGCTTCCGGAGCTGCGCGGCCTGCTGCCAGCGGTCGTCGTTCGCCGAACGCCAGCTGCTGTCGCCGTTGCTCTCCGGCGTGGGGGCCGGTGATTCCTGCCGCGCCGGCCGGGCGCCGTTGGTGCCGCTCGCGGCGGAGCCGCGGCGGGGAAGGCCGGCGTCGGTCAGTGCGTGGGCGGCGGGGGAGGCCGGTCCCGGACGGTCGAAGCCTACGCGGTCGCGCTCACTGGCGTCATCGGCCTGCGCAGATTCCGTTTCCGGAGCGTACTGGTCCTCGTAGCCGTTGCGGTAGCCGTTCTGCTGCGGCCAGTCGTCCTGGTGACGCCGCTGCTCGAAGGCCGGGAAGCTCTCCGGGGCGGAGGCACTCGCGGCGGCGGGCTCCTCACGGACCGGCTCCGGATAGGAGGGCTCGGGGTAGCCGCCGTTGGACGAGAAGGTGTCGTTCTGCGACAGGCCGCCGTTCGGCGCGTAGTACGTGTCGTCGTACGCCGGACGCTGCTGCTCCTCGTACTGCGTCTGCCGCTGATCCTCGTACGTCGGCTGCGCCTGCTGCGGGTCGTAGCCGCCGGGCTGCTCGGGGAAGCCGCCCCGGCCGTCGTCGTAGGCCGGCTGACCGGTGAACTCGTCGTACGTCGGCGCCTCGGGGTTCTCCAGCGCGGGCGCCTGGGCGTGGTTCTGGGCCTCCAGAGCCGCCCGGCGCTCCTCCCGCATCAGGGAGCGGCCGACGGGGTCCAGGTCGCGAAGGTCGTCCGGAACCTCGTAGCGGCTGTCGTCGAAGCCCAGCTCGGCGGCGGTGCGCAGCTGCGGCTGGTTGAAGTTCTCACCCTGGAACTGCTGCTCCGGGATGATCTGCGAGACGGTGAACTCGTCCTGGGCCGGCTGCTGCTCGCCGCCGCCACCGTGCGTGATCGCGTCCGGCAGCATGACCAGCGAGGTGGTGCCGGCCTGCTCGCCCGAGGGACGCAGCTGGACGCGGATGCCGTGCCGGTCGGACAGCCGGCCGACCACGAACAGGCCCATGCGCTGCGAGATCGCGGCGTCCACGGTCGGCGGGTTGGCCAGCTTGTGGTTGATGTCGGCGAAGTCCTCGGCGGTCAGGCCGATGCCCTTGTCGTGGATCTCGATCATCACGCGGCCGTCGGGGAGACGGGTCGCGGTGACACGGACCTTGGTCTGCGGGGAGGAGAACGTCGTCGCGTTCTCCAGCAGCTCGGCGAGCAGGTGCACGAGGTCGGTGACCGCGCGGCCGTGGATCTCGGCCTCCGGGACGCCCGACAGCTCGATGCGCTCGTACTGCTCCACCTCGGAGGAGGCGGCGCGCAGCACGTCGACCAGCGGGACCGGCTGGTCCCAGCGGCGACCGGGCTCCTCGCCGGCGAGGACCAGGAGGTTCTCGCCGTTGCGGCGCATACGGGTCGCGAGGTGGTCCAGCTTGAAGAGGTTCTCCAGCTGGTCCGGGTCGGCCTCGTTGTTCTCCAGGTCGGTGATCAGGGTCAGCTGGCCCTCGATCAGCGACTGGTTGCGGCGCGACAGGTTGGTGAAGATCGCGTTGATGTTGCCCCGCAGCAGGGCCTGCTCGGCGGCGAGCCGGACGGCCTCGCGGTGGACCTGGTCGAAGGCGCGGGCGACTTCGCCGATCTCGTCGCGGGTGTTGATCGGGATGGGCTGGACGCGGGTGTCCACGCGGCCCGGGTCGGTGCGCGAGAGCTGGTCGACCAGCATCGGCAGCCGCTGCTCGGCGATGCCGAAGGCGGCGTTGCGCAGCTGGCGCATCGAGCGGGACATCTGGCGGGCGACCATGCCGGCCAGGATGAACGCGGCGAGCAGGGCGACCACGACGGCCGCACCGGTGATCAGGGCGTCGCGCTTGGCGTCGTCGGAGATGACCGAGGCCTCGTTCACCGCGGTGTTGGCGAGGTCGTTCTCGATGTCGCGGTACGCGTTGTACTTGAGGGTGTTGACCGCCCACCAGTTCTCGGCGGTGATGCCCTGCTGGGCGAGCGCCGCACGCTCACTGGTGTCCGTGGAGCTCAGCTGGGCCAGCGCGCCGACCATCTTGGTCGGGTCGGCCGGCGGCGCCACGTAGTCCGGGTTCTTCTGCTTGGCGGCGGCGGCCATGGCGGCGCCGTCGGCCTTGATCTTCGTCGTGGCGTCCTGGAGCTTCTGGATGTCCGCCTCGGTGCCACCGCTCTGGTACTCCTGGATGGCGATGCCCTCCAGGTAGGCGTACGAGGAGAGGGCGACGCGCTGCCTGGCCAGGTCTGTGGCCTTGGGGCCCGGCTTGACCAGCATGTGCATACCGATGGAGCGCTCCAGGGACAGGGCGCCCTTGGTCAGCGAGATGGCGTAGACGGTACGGCCGTAGCTGGTGATGTTTCCGGTGCCCAGGCCCAGCTCGTTGGAGAACTCCAGCAGCCGGTGCTCGACCTCGACGTAGCCCTCTTCGGTCTGCACGCCGGTGAGCTTGTTGGTGTACGCGGCCGCGCGCAGGTCCGTCAGATCCGGCTCGACCTCACGGAAGCGCTCCAGACGGCGCACCAGGTTCGCCCGGTCGGGCATGTTCTGGGCGGCCACGTCGAAGGCGTCGGCGGCCTCGTCGGTCTTCTTGCGGGCGGCCACGACCGTCGGGTCGTCCTCGCCCTTGCCCTGGAGCAGGGGAGCGGCGGTCGAGTCGCGCTCCTCCAGCAGGGCATCGCCGTAGGTGAGTGCGGCGGCGACCAGACGCGCGGTGTTCTCCGCGTCCTCGGCCTCCTGCCAGGTGTCGATCGAGCTCTTCACCTGGAAGCCGCCCATGACGAGGCCGACCAGCACGGGTATGAGCAGGATCGCGTTCAGCCGGGTCGGCACGCGCCAGTTGCGCGGGGAGAGACGGCCGCCGCTTGGCGCGGGCGCCGTCGTCGGTTCCGATCCGGGCACAGGGGCGGGCGCCGCTCCGCGCGGCGGCGGGGTGAAGTTGCCCCGGGCCGACGGCTCGGGACTGTTCTTGCTTCGCCTCACTCGACCAACAACCTTCCGGCGGGGTCGGCACCTACGTATGTGCCGCTGTGTCTCAGAGCCCAGTTCGCCATCGAGTAGTACGCAGTACTGCTGAGTACGTCTTTGACTATTGGGCAGTTCTCGCATTCCAGCACGTCGGCCTGTGCTCTTCCAAACAGTGGAAGCGGATCATTCCACGTGAGGTAAGGCCCAGATAAAACGGTCATAAAGAGCGAGCCCCGTCAAAAGACGGGGCATTCGTGCGCGCAGCGACACCGGTTGACCGCGACGAGTGGCCGTACCACCCGATTCCTCTGCCGAAACGTTATGAACAACGAAGCCGACCGTGTCAAAAGCCACAGCCGGCTCCGGCACATCTACGACAACTGCCGTATGGCGCTCTTGACTTACCTACCGCAGCCGGGCCATCAGCGCATGCTCCACCAGCGTGATCAGCGCACTCTTGGCGTCGGCACGGTGGCGGGCGTCGGTGGTGATGATCGGCGCGTCCGGGCCGATCTGCAGCGCCTCGCGCACCTCGTCGGGCGTGTAGGGCTGGTGTCCGTCGAAGCCGTTGAGGGCGATGACGAACGGGAGCCCGCTGTTCTCGAAGTAGTCGACCGCGGGGAAGCAGTCGGCGAGACGGCGGGTGTCGACCAGCACGACGGCCCCGATGGCGCCGCGTACCAGGTCGTCCCACATGAACCAGAAGCGGTCCTGGCCGGGCGTACCGAAGAGGTACAGAATCAGGTCCTGGTCCAGGGTGATACGACCGAAGTCCATCGCCACCGTGGTGGTGGTCTTGTCACCGGTGTGCGTGAGGTCGTCGATGCCCGCGCTCGCGGACGTCATGACGGCCTCGGTGCGCAGCGGGTTGATCTCCGAGACCGCGCCGACGAACGTGGTCTTGCCCACGCCGAAGCCACCCGCCACCACGATCTTCGCGGAGGTGGTCGCCCGGCCTGGTTCAGAGCTTGCGAAGTCCACTGAGCACCCTTTCGAGCAGCGTCACATCCGGAGCGCCGCCGTTGTTCTCGTCGCCGCCCGGCTGGTGGATGGCGACCAGGCCGGCCTCGGCGAGGTCCGCGACGAGGATCCTGGCCACACCCAGCGGCATGGACAGCAGCGCGGAGACCTCCGCGACCGACTTCACCTCACGGCACAGGTGGCAGATGCGCTGGTGCTCCGGAAGGAGCCCCATGAGTGCTGCCGGGTCTGCCGTGGTGCTGATCAGAGCCTCGATGGCCAGCTGGTAGCGCGGCCGGGTCCGGCCGCCGGTCATCGCGTACGGACGTACCAGCGGCTGGTCGCCCTCATCCTCGTACGGCTCCGCGTACGGATCATGAGAGGCGGTGGGCGGGGTCATGAATCCTCCGGGCGGGGACAGCAAGTCGGTCAGTCAAGCCGTCTGGGTGGGGGCCAGTGCGGGGATTGTGGCGGCCGGACGGTGATTTGGTGAGACGGGTGGATCCGCGGGTGATCAGTGGAGCAGACTGCCTTGGAGTTCGGCGCGCAGGTCCGGCGTGAGCACCGCGCCCGCCCGGTCGACCAGCAGCGCCATCTCGTAGCCGACGAGGCCGATGTCGCATTCGGGGTGTGCCAGGACGGCGAGCGAGGAACCGTCCGAGACGGACATGAGGAAGAGGAATCCCCGCTCCATCTCGACGACGGTCTGTGCCACGCTGCCGCCGTCGAAGATCCGCGAGGCCCCCGCGGTCAGCGACGTCAGGCCCGACGCGACGGCCGCCAGCTGGTCGGCGCGGTCGCGGGGGAAGCCCTCCGACATCGCCAGCAGCAGACCGTCGGCGGACACGACGACGGTGTGGGACACCCCGGGGGTGTTGTCCACGAAGTTGGTGATCAACCAGTTGAGGTTCTGTGCCGCCTGGCTCATCTGGCTCAACTAACGCTCCTGCTGGTGAGTGGGGTTCGGGAAGCTGCCGGTCTGGCCGTTGCGGACCTCACGACCCTGCGCGATACCCCGACGGAGATTGGTCAGCCGGCCGCGTACGTCGTCAGGCGCACGCGAGACCTGCGGACCGGCTTGGTGCTGTTGCTGCTGAGCCGTACCCGGGACGAGGTTCGCCCTGGGTACCCGGCGCGGCAGGCCGGAGGTCGTGACCCCGCCCGCGGCCGGCTGCCGGACGCGTTCCGCCTGCCGGACGAGATCGTCGTTCGGCGAGCTGCGCCAGGCGGTCGATGAGGTCCGCTGGGGAGCGGACGACGACTGCGCGGGAGCCGCGGGAGCCTGCGGCTCCTGGGGAGCGGAGGCCGGAGCCGAGCCGTTCGCCCCGGGCTGACGCCCCTGCGGACCGCCGTGGAACCAGTTGGTCTCCAACGTGTCGTACAGCGGCGTACGCCCGTCACCGGGACCCGTCGCCGGCGGCAGCGCCTCGGGCTCCTGCCGGACGGGCCGCTGCTGCGGACGCGCCGGTGCCGGAGCCGGGGGCTGCGGGGCGCCGAAGCCGCCGTTGCCGCCGTACGTGCCGTTGACCTGCGGCCGCTCGAACTGCCCGGTGGACTCGGGGTTCTGGCGGCCGGGCAGCGCGTGCTGGCCCGTCGAGCTGCCGTCGTACCCCTGCGGAGCGGCCTGCGGAGCCGTCGGCCGGCCCTGCTGCGCCGGAGCGTTCTGCCCGTTCGGGGCGCCGAAGACGTCCGAGCGGACGAACTGACCCGTGCCCTGCTGCTCGTTCGCGGCGGGGCGGGCGAACTGGCCCGTGCTCTGCGGGTTGTACGAGGACGGGCTCGCGGCGTCGAAGTCCGGGCGGGCGTCCGGGCGCGGGATCGCCGGGATCTCCGCCGTGGAGCCGGGGCCCTGGCGGTCGTCGATCCGCGGCATCCGGGAGGTCTGCGAGGGGTCCTCGTCGTGCCCGCGCGGAGTGTCGAGCGAGGCGCGCGGCACCGGCGGCTGCGCGTTCTCGTCGCTCCAGCTGGGGCGGGAGGGCTGATTGCCGCCGGGCAGCTCGGCACGCGGACCACCGCGCGGCGGAAGCTGCGGCTGACGGCCACGACGGCCCTTCTCACCGCCGGCGGGCGGGGACTGCGGTGCCTGCTGTGCACCCGGCCCACCCGGCCGGGACTGCTCGCGGCCGGGACCACGGGAGCCGCCGAAGGCGTCCTGGCCGCCGCCGAACCCGTCCGCACCCATGCCCGCGGCCTGCATGCCCTGCGGCGCACCCGGAGCCTGGCCGCCGAAGCCGGCACCCGCGGGAGCCGGCCGGCCCTGCGACGGGGCGCCGCCCTGGCCCTGCGGCCCACGCGGCGCACCCGGTCCACCCGGCATTCCGCCACCGTCACGTCCGGGCAGCGCGGCCCGCGGCCCCTGACCGGCGCCGAGCCGGCCACCGCCGGACGCACCGGCACCGAGGGCACCGCCACCCGGCGCACCCGCGCCGAGGGGGCCGCCACCGCCCTGGGCCTGACGACGGGCGGCGGCCGCACCAGCGGCGGCCTGCGCGGCGGCGGGACCGCCGGCACCACCGGGACCGCCCTGACCGGGCTTGCCCGGAGCGGGCTTCTTGCCGCCCTGGGCGACGTCGACGGGCAGCATGACCAGCGCGGTCGTACCGCCGGAGTCGGACGGGCGCAGCTGGATGCGGATGCCGTGCCGCTGCGAGAGTCGACCGACCACGAACAGACCCATGCGGCGGGAGACGGAGACGTCCACGGTGGGCGGCGAGGCGAGCCGCTCGTTGATCGCGGCGAGGTCCTCGGGGGAGAGGCCGATGCCGGTGTCGTGGATCTCGATCAGGACGCGGCCGTCGGGCAGCGCGTGACCGGTGACCTTGACCTTGGTCTGCGGCGAGGAGAACGAGGTCGCGTTCTCCAGCAGCTCGGCGAGCAGGTGCACGAGGTCGTTGACCACGCGGCCGGCCACTTCGGTGGTCGGCACGGCGGCCAGCTCGATGCGCTCGTACTGCTCCACCTCGGACGCGGCGGCGCGGAGCACGTCGACCAGCGGGACCGGGCGGGTCCAGCGTCGGCCGGGCTCCTCACCCGCGAGGACGAGGAGGTTCTCACCGTTACGGCGCATACGCGTCGCGAGGTGGTCGAGCTTGAAGAGGGAGGACAGCTGGTCCGGGTCGGCCTCGCGGGACTCCAGTTCGGAGATGAGCGAGAGCTGACGCTGGATGAGGCCCTGGGAGCGGCGCGAGAGGTTGGTGAACATCGCGTTGACGTTGCCCCGCAGCAGGGCCTGCTCGGCGGCGAGGCGGACCGCCTCGCGGTGCACGTCGTCGAAGGCCGCGGCCACCTGGCCGATCTCGTCCCGGGAGTGCACACCGACCGACTCCACGGAGGTGTCGACGTCCTGCGGGTCGGACTCGGAGAGCTGCTTGACCAGCTCGGGCAGGCGGTCCTGGGCGACCTTGGTGGCGGTCTCCTCGAGGCGGCGCAGCGAGCGGATCATGGAGCGGGCGACGACGAAGGCGCCGACCAGCGAGACACCGAGCACGAGCAGGATCAGCGCACCGGAGATGATCGCCTCGCGCTCCGACTCGTTGCGCAGCTCGCGGGCCTTCTGCTCCATGTCCTCCAGCAGCGTCGTCTCGATGGCGCGCATCTGCTGGATCTTGGTGGTGCTGTCGTCCACCCAGTCCCGGTACGACCGCTTCTCCAGGTCATCGAGGGCGTTGGGGTTGCCGAGCGCACGGTTGGCGTACTTGTCGCTCGCCGTGATCGTCGGGTTGCCCTTCTCGATCGACTTGAGCAGGTCGGCGGCGCCCTGGGTGCCGTAGATGCTCCGGAAGCTCTTCAGCTCGGAGCGCTGGCTCGCCAGCGCGGACTCGGCGTAGAGCCGGTCGTTCTCGGAGAGGTCGCCGACGCTGTCGTTGTTCGCGGGCAGCGCGGCGGCGAGGACCGCGCGCTGGATGGACGCGTACTCCTTGGCGGTGGAGAACGCCGCCAGGGCACGCGTGCTCTGGATCATCTCCGGGTTGCTGGTCGCCTCCGCCATGTCCTGCGAGAGACCGAGCAGGTTGGTGATCAGCCGGTGGTAGGCCTCCACGGTCTGCGTGGAGTTGTCCTTGGCCTCGTAGGCGGTGCTGCGGATCTTCTCGATGGTGCCCAGGTCGCCGACGAGCTGGACGAGGTTCTCGCGGACGCCCTTGAGGTTGCCGTCCTTGCTGGAGTCGTCGATCTCCTCGGACGCCTCGATGAAGCTGTCACGGGCCCGGTTGGTCTTGTCCCGGTAGCCCTTGACCGTGTAGTCGGTCGCCTTGGCGCCGTGCGCGAGCGGACCGGCCGACTGGTCGCGCTCCTCCTGGAGCGCGGCGGCGAGCTCGGTGGCCCGCTTGGTCATGTCCGTCAGCAGCTTCATGTTGTCGAGCTGCTGGATGTCGTCCATGTTGTCGCTGATGCGCAGGGCACCGAGCGAGGTGGCAGCGACCACCGGAAGCGTCAGCAGCGCGACAAGACGCGTGGAGATACGCCAGTTGCGCAGGGCTATTCGCGTGCCCGGGCCACCGGTGCCCTTGGGGGCCTTCTTGGGGGCCGGCGGGGAGGGATTCACCGCCCCCGCGGACGCCGACACGGCGGGGCGCCCGGAGCGCTCACCGCCGTCGACGGACAGGGCCGGGCCCCCCTGGTTCTGGGCGTGCTGGGTCGAGGGACCTCGGTCGGTCCCGCCGTGCTCCGGCTCCGCCGAAGCGCTGCCATCCCTCTTGAAACGTCCCTGCACTAGCGTCGCAACCTCTGGACCAGGCGCCCCTCCGCGTGAACGGACGGACACGGTGTCGGCGTCAATGGGGAGCGTCCTGAACACGCTCCCCGGTGGTCGTGAGTGACCGGCGCTGGTTTCCCCCTATCTCGCCGCCACCAGGCGCTCGGTGCGCCCCCTGTGCGCCGGCTCGATCCTGCGGCGGTCCGTGGAATTCCAGCACAGTGCAGGATCTCCAACAAGGCCCGTAGGTCGAGCCGTGACATACGTGACACCACGTGAGGGCGAGATTACCTGCCGTAGAAACTGATCCGGCTCATAACGGACTTATGCCCGCGAGCCGCCCGGGCGCGGGAGGTGTCCCAGTCGCCATGATCAGGAGCGGAATGATGGGTTCAGGGGGCGAATGTCCGTTTCATGGGGGTGAATTGCGAGCCCGAATTGCCCGTTTTATTTGCAGGCTCGTGAGCAAACTCACACGAACATCAAGGGTCCCCGTGACCTCGGAGGGGAATCGCGTGTTTAGCCTGACGCTTTACATCATGTAAGACTTTGACAACCCCGCGCCCGCGCGAGACCAGGCTCCACCGGCGCCCCGACACGAACAGGGTCACGTACAACCGTGAAGACGACGACGATGTTCCACAACATAGCCAACCCGCGGCGCACGACGCTGGCGCACCTCGAGGACGCCGACGCCCTGCAGACCCCGGAGCAGGAGCACTCCGTCGACCTCCCCACCCAGACCGCCAACCCGCGGCGCACCATCCTCGTGGAGGCCCCCGCCACGGCCTCCGTCGCCGGGTAATACGCGCACCGGCCCGGGATCACTCAAAGCGCCCGGGTACGGCGGTAATGCGCGAGGCTCCCGCCCCTCCCCGCGTTAGCCTGGAGCGTCAGACTCCAGCCGGCTCAAGTGAGGGGCGCAGCATCCCGTGCGCATCGCCAGATTCTCCATCGACGGGAACGTCGCCTTCGGCGCGGTCGAGGGCGACAAGCCGGACGAGCTCGTGCTCGACATCATCAAGGGCATCCCGTTCGCGGACTTCGAGCTCTCCGGCACGAAGGTCCCGCTCAGCAAGGTGCGTCTGCTGCCCCCGGTGCTCCCCAACAAGGTCGTCGCGTTCGGCCGCAACTATGCCGAGCACGCCCGGGAGCTGGGCAACGAGGTGCCCGACGCCCCGTTCGCCTTCTTCAAGCCGTCCACCTCCGTGATCGGCCCCGGCGACGAGATCCAGTACCCGTCCTTCACCGAGGACCTCCACCACGAGGCCGAACTGGCCGTCGTCATCGGCCGCATGTGCCGCGAGGTCCCGCGCGACCGCGTCAAGGACGTGATCTTCGGCTTCACCTGCGCCAACGACATCACGGCCCGGGACGTCCAGAAGCGCGAGAAGCAGTGGGCGCGGGCCAAGGGCTTCGACAGCTCCTGCCCGCTGGGCCCCTGGGTGGAGACGGACCTGGCCCTCGAAACGGCCGCCGACCTGACCATCCAGCTCACGGTCAACGGCGAACAACGCCAGCTCGGCCGCACCAGCGAGATGATCCACCCGATCGAGGATCTGATCGTCAACATCTCCGAGGCCATGACGCTGCTCCCCGGCGACGTGATCCTCACGGGCACCCCGGCAGGCGTCGGGCCGCTCACCGTCGGCGACGAGGTCGCCGTCACCATCGAAGGCATCGGCACTCTCACCAACAAGGTTGTCAAGCGTGGCTAGCGCACCCGTCCGCGTACGTTTCTGCCCCTCGCCCACCGGTAACCCCCATGTGGGCCTGGTCCGCACCGCCCTGTTCAACTGGGCGTTCGCCCGGCACCACCAGGGCACGCTCGTCTTCCGCATCGAGGACACCGACGCGGCCCGCGACTCCGAGGAGTCCTACACCCAGCTGCTCGACTCGATGCGCTGGCTGGGCTTCGACTGGGACGAGGGCCCCGAGGTCGGTGGCCCGCACGCGCCGTACCGCCAGTCGCAGCGCATGGACCTCTACAAGGACGTCGCGGCCAAGCTCCTCGACGCCGGCCACGCCTACCGCTGCTACTGCTCCCAGGAGGAGCTGGACTCGCGCCGCGAGGCGGCCCGCGCGGCCGGCAAGCCGTCGGGCTACGACGGCCACTGCCGCGACCTGAGCGACGTGCAGGTCGAGGAGTACAAGGCGCAGGGCCGCGAGCCGATCGTCCGCTTCCGCATGCCCGACGAGACGATCACCTTCACGGACCTGGTCCGCGGCGAGCTGACCTTCACCCCGGAGAACGTCCCGGACTACGGCATCGTCCGCGCGAACGGCGCCCCGCTGTACACCCTCGTCAACCCGGTCGACGACGCCCTGATGGAGATCACCCACGTCCTGCGCGGCGAGGACCTGCTCTCCTCGACGCCCCGTCAGATCGCCCTGTACAAGGCCCTGATGGAGCTCGGCATCGCCAAGGGCATCCCCGCCTTCGGCCACCTGCCGTACGTGATGGGCGAGGGCAACAAGAAGCTCTCCAAGCGCGACCCGCAGTCCTCGCTGAACCTCTACCGCGAGCGCGGCTTCCTCCCCGAGGGCCTCCTCAACTACCTCTCCCTCCTCGGCTGGTCGCTCTCCGCCGACCAGGACATCTTCACGATGGACGAGATGGTCGCGGCCTTCGACGTCGCCGACGTCCAGCCCAACCCGGCCCGCTTCGACCTGAAGAAGTGCGAGTCGATCAACGGCGACCACATCCGCCTGCTCGACGTGAAGGACTTCACGGAGCGCTGCGCCCCCTGGTTGAAGGCTCCCTTCGCCCCCTGGTCCCCGGAGGCCTTCGACGAGGCCAAGTGGCACGCCATCGCCCCGCACGCCCAGACCCGCCTGAAGGTCCTCTCGGAGATCACGGACAACGTCGACTTCCTCTTCCTCCCGGAGCCGGTCTTCGACGAGCAGTCCTGGACCAAGGCCATGAAGGAGGGCTCCGACGCCCTCCTGCGCACGGCCCGCGAGAAGCTGGACGCGGCCGACTGGACCTCCCCCGAGTCCCTCAAGGAGGCCGTCCTGGCCGCCGGCGAGGCCCACGGCCTCAAGCTCGGCAAGGCCCAGGCCCCGGTCCGCGTGGCCGTCACCGGCCGCACGGTCGGCCTGCCCCTCTTCGAGTCCCTGGAGGTGCTGGGCAAGGACACGACCCTGACCCGCATCGACGCGGCGCTGGCGAGGCTCGCGGCGTAGTACGCCCACCTACGTGAGGGGCGGCACCCGAATCCCGGGTGCCGCCCCTCAGGCGTGCGCAGTGTGCCAGTCTGTCAGGGTGATCAAAGCCGTTGTCTGGGACGTCGACGACACCCTCTTCGACTACACGGGGGCCGACCGCGCCGGAATGCGTCTGCATCTGGCGGCCGAGGGGCTGCTGGAGGAGTACGACGGTGTCGAGCAGGCCATCGCGCGCTGGAGGGCGATCACCGACGCGCAGTGGGCGCGGTTCTCCGCGGGCGAGGTGTCCTTCGAGGAGCAGCGGCGTGACCGCGTGCGGGTCTTCCTGGGCGCGGAGCTGACCGACGCCGAGGCCGACGCGTGGTTCGAGCGCTACATCGCGCACTACGAGACCGCCTGGGCCCTGTTCCCGGACGTCCTGCCCGTCCTGGACGCCCTCGCCGCCAGCCACCGGCACGCGGTGCTGTCCAACTCCAGCATCCACGTCCAGGACCGCAAACTCCGTGTCCTCGGTGTGCACGACCGCTTCGAGGCCATCCTGTGCGCCGCCGAGCTCGGCGTCTCCAAGCCGGAGGCCGGTGCCTTCCACGCCGCCTGCGCCGCACTGGAGCTCGCCCCGCACCAGGTGGCGTACGTCGGCGATCACCCGGAGATCGACGGGCGGGGTGCCGCGCAGGCCGGGCTGCTGTCGGTCTGGATCGACCGTGCGGGCGTGTACACCAGCGCGGACGCCCTCGGCGGACCGCACCGGATCGGCTCCCTCTCCGAACTCCCCGCGCTGCTCGGCGCGGATACCCGTTTTGGAGCCCCGTCCACCTTCGGGTAATGTTCTTCCTGCGCCGCCGAGGAGCGGGCCGAAAGGCCGGAACCCGGAGGAGCAAACTAGAACAAGATCCCCTCAGGGGCTTGCGTTCCAGTGGCCTATGGTGTAATTGGCAGCACGACTGATTCTGGTTCAGTTAGTCTTGGTTCGAGTCCAGGTAGGCCAGCTCGCAGAGCTCATCTGCAAAGCCCCCGTTGTGTAGCGGCCTAGCACGCTGCCCTCTCAAGGCAGTAGCGCCGGTTCGAATCCGGTCGGGGGTACTGATCTCGATCAACTCGGGATCGCTAGGGCCCCCGTTGTGTAGCGGCCTAGCACGCCGCCCTCTCAAGGCGGTAGCGCCGGTTCGAATCCGGTCGGGGGTACAAACTGGTCTAAACCACATTGGTCTATGGTGTAATTGGCAGCACGACTGATTCTGGTTCAGTTAGTCTTGGTTCGAGTCCAGGTAGACCAGCTCGGATCTGCGGCGGTGTAGCATTAAACGCTTGCACGATCCTCGCCCCCGTTGTGTAGCGGCCTAGCACGCCGCCCTCTCAAGGCGGTAGCGCCGGTTCGAATCCGGTCGGGGGTACACAGTGAAGGCCCTCCACTTCGGTGGAGGGCCTTCGTCATTCCTGCTCACCGAAGCCGTACCGACGCGCGGACTCCTCCTCCTGCGCCAGCCGGTGCAGCGCCTGAAGCATCGGCTCGACGAGGATCGCCCCCAGGACCGCCGTCTCCACCTTCTCGGCCTCCGAGGCATGGGTCTCGACGAAGTCCAGGTCGAGGACCGCCGCTCCGTGCATCAACCGGGCGTACGCCAGCAGCAGTTGAGGATCCCAGTCGTAACCGAGCCGTCTGAGCGCGGCCATCGCCACCACCAGCGAACGGTACGAGGGTGAGATCGTCACCAGCGCCTTGGCGTTCGACCAGCCCAGGGACTCCAGCAGTTCATCGGCCACGTCGTGCGCGCCCCGGACGTACTCGTCGTCCTCGTCCGGCTCCGGGACCTGCGGCAACGCCCACAGGGCCGCGCCCAGGCGGATCGTCCGGGGCAGGGCGTCGTCGTCGACGTGCCCGAGCACCTCCCGGACCGTCGCCACCGGCACCCGTCCGACCTGGATCATCGCGCGCACCAGACGCAGCCGGCGCAGATGCTCCTCGTCGTACTCGGCGGTGCGGGCGTTGATCTGGCGGCCGGGCGCCAACAGGCCTTCGCGCAGGTAGTACTTGATCGTCGCGATGGGCACCCCACTGCGCTCGCTGAGCTCCGCCAGCCGCATCTCTTGCGCCTCTCATTGGGAAGTGCCACTATCCAAACACCGACCAGAAGGATAGTGCCGCTATCCGGTTACGGAGCCAGGGGGCCGTCATGTTCGCCAAGCCGGTGTTGGGTCGCACGACCGCGGATGCCGAGGGCGATGTGGTGGTCCTGCTCATCGGGATGCGGATCAACCACTTCTGGGCGGTGCACCAGTGGCTCCCGGTCATGCTGTCGATGTTCCGCATGCTGGGGGAGCTTGCGCGGGACGGCGACCGGGGGCTGCTGGGGCGAGTACTGCTGACGGCTTCACCGCGGACGTACTACGTCGTCCAATACTGGGAGTCCAAGGAGAAGCTGTACGCGTACGCGACGGCGCCGGACATGTTTCACCACAAGGTGTGGGCGATCATCAACCGCAAGGAGCGGGCCGGGAAGGCGCGCGGGCACGTGGGGATCTGGCACGAGGCGTACGTGGTGCCGGAGGGGGCGTACGAGTCGATCTACGCGGACATGCCGGCGTTCGGGTTGGCGGCGGCGCATGGGCAGGTGCCGGTCGCTGCGCGCGGGCGGTACGCGAAGGACCGGTTCGCTCACAGGTCGGGGAGTGCAACTCCCTAGGGGCGCGGGGAGCTGCGCGACCAGCCATGGCGGTGCGATGGTCGGCTGACGGCCGGTGGTGGCAGATTCTGCACCGCGGGGGCCTCGGATGGGGGCGGGTGCGGGTCGTCGGTGGTTGATCGCGCAGTTCCCCGCGCCCCTGGGGTGGGTCACCGGACCGTCGGACCAGGGCTGCCGCGGCGTTGAGGCTGCCCTGTCCTGACGTACGGCGACGTCGCGTCCTCAGCCCGTGCGGCGCAAGGCCTCGGAGAGGCGCGCGGCGGCGTCGATGACTGCCTGGGCGTGCATGCGGCCGGGGTGGCGGGTGAGGCGCTCGATGGGACCGGAGACGGACACGGCGGCCACCACGCGGTTCGACGGCCCGCGCACCGGCGCGGAGACGGACGCGACGCCCGGCTCGCGCTCGCCGATCGACTGGGCCCAGCCTCGGCGTCGTACGCCCGACAGGGCCGTCGCGGTGAAGCGGGCGCCCTGCAGGCCGCGGTGCAGGCGCTCCGGCTCCTCCCAGGCCATGAGGATCTGGGCGGAGGAACCCGCCTTCATCGTGAGCGTCGAGCCGACCGGGACCGTGTCCCGAAGACCGGACAGACGCTCCGCCGCGGCGACGCAGATGCGCATGTCGCCCTGGCGGCGGTAGAGCTGTGCGCTCTCGCCGGTGACGTCGCGGAGGTGGGTGAGGACCGGGCCCGCGGTGGCGAGGAGACGGTCCTCACCGGCCGCCGCGGCCAGTTCCGCCAGGCGAGGGCCGAGAATGAAACGGCCCTGCATGTCACGCGCCACCATGCGGTGGTGTTCAAGGGCCACGGCCAGTCGATGTGCCGTGGGTCGTGCCAGTCCGGTGGCCGAGACGAGCCCTGCGAGGGTGGCCGGACCGGACTCCAGGGCGCTCAGGACAAGGGCTGCCTTGTCCAGAACGCCGACGCCGCTACTGTTGTCCATGCAACGATACTCGCGTCTCACTCTGTGAAACGCAAGTTCAATTTTCCGTGGAACACGCCACTCTGGAAGAACGAAGGCAGAGCGGCCCGTGAATCACAACGGGCCTGGCGGCGGACGCCCGGAAGCAGGGGCGCGGGCGGTTGCCGCCTTCTCAAGATCTCTAGTTGGGCCGGTGGACCGTATACCGGCCGGAGGGAAAGCGATGGGTAGGACACTCGCGGAGAAGGTCTGGGACGACCATGTCGTCCGGCGCGCCGAGGGCGAGCCCGACCTCCTCTTCATCGATCTGCACCTGCTGCACGAGGTGACCAGCCCGCAGGCCTTCGACGGGCTGCGTAAGAGCGGGCGGAAGGTGCGCCGGCTCGATCTCACCATCGCCACCGAGGACCACAACACCCCGACCCTCGACATCGACAAGCCCATCGCGGACCCCGTCTCCCGCGTCCAGCTGGAGACGCTGCGCGCGAACGCCGCCGAGTTCGGTGTGCGTCTGCACCCGCTGGGCGACGTCGAGCAGGGCGTCGTGCACGTGGTCGGCCCGCAGCTGGGTCTGACCCAGCCCGGCATGACCGTCGTCTGCGGTGACTCCCACACCTCCACGCACGGTGCCTTCGGCGGCCTGGCGTTCGGCATCGGCACCTCCCAGGTGGAGCACGTGCTGGCCACCCAGACGCTGCCGCTGGTCCGCCCGAAGACCATGGCGATCACGGTCAACGGCGAACTGCCCGACGGTGTCACCGCCAAGGACCTGATCCTGGCGATCATCGCCAAGATCGGTACGGGTGGCGGCCAGGGTTACGTCCTGGAGTACCGCGGCTCCGCCATCGAGAAGCTCTCGATGGAGGCCCGGATGACCATCTGCAACATGTCGATCGAGGCCGGTGCCCGCGCGGGCATGATCGCCCCCGACCAGACCACGTTCGACTACCTGGAGGGCCGTCCGCACGCCCCCAAGGGCGAGGACTGGGACGCGGCCGTCGCGTACTGGAAGACGCTGAAGACCGACGACGACGCCGAGTTCGACGCCGAGGTCGTCATCGAGGCCGCCGAGCTGTCGCCGTTCGTCACCTGGGGTACCAACCCCGGCCAGGGCGCGCCGCTTTCGGCATCCGTCCCCGACCCTGCTTCGTACGAAGACGCTTCGGAGCGCCTCGCCGCCGAAAAGGCCCTGGAATACATGGGGTTGGAGGCCGGACAGCCGCTGCGCTCCATCAAGGTGGACACCGTCTTCGTAGGCTCCTGCACCAACGGCCGCATCGAGGACCTGCGCGCCGCCGCCGAGCTCGTCAAGGGCCGCAAAGTCGCCGACGGCGTACGGATGCTGGTCGTCCCGGGCTCCGCGCGGGTCGGTCTGCAGGCCGTCTCCGAGGGCCTGGACGTGGTCTTCAAGGAGGCCGGCGCCGAGTGGCGGCACGCGGGCTGCTCCATGTGCCTGGGCATGAACCCCGACCAGCTGGCCCCGGGTGAGCGCTCCGCGTCCACCTCCAACCGCAACTTCGAGGGCCGGCAGGGCAAGGGCGGTCGTACGCACCTGGTGTCGCCGCAGGTCGCGGCCGCCACGGCCGTACTGGGCCACCTGGCCTCCCCGGCCGACCTGTCCGACGCCGAGAACCGTACGCCCGCTGGAGTCTGATCAGCCATGGAAGCATTCACCAAGCACACCGGCCGGGCCGTCCCGCTGCGCCGCTCCAACGTCGACACCGACCAGATCATCCCTGCTCACTGGCTCAAGAAGGTCACGCGGGACGGTTTCGAGGACGGGCTGTTCGAGGCCTGGCGCAAGGACGAGACGTTCGTCCTCAACCAGCCCGAGCGGCAGGGCGCCACGGTCCTGGTCGCCGGTCCCGACTTCGGCACCGGTTCCTCCCGTGAGCACGCCGTGTGGGCGCTGCAGAACTACGGCTTCAAGACGGTCATCTCCTCCCGCTTCGCCGACATCTTCCGCGGCAACTCGCTCAAGAACGGCCTGCTCACGGTGGTTCTGGAGCAGAAGATCGTGGACGCGCTGTGGGAGCTCACCGAGAAGGACCCGCAGGCCGAGGTCACCGTCGACCTGGAGAACCGCGAGGTGCGCGCCGAGGGCATCACCGCCTCCTTCGAGCTGGACGAGAACTCCCGCTGGCGGCTGCTGAACGGCCTCGACGACATCTCGATCACCCTCCAGAACGAGGACGACATCGCCGCCTACGAGGCGAAGCGGCCGTCGTTCAAGCCGCGCACGCTCCAGGCCTGAGCCCGGGCCGCCGCGCAAGGCGACTTTCGGACACCGCAACACCCCCTCAGTACCCCCGATCAGCCCGATCGGGGGTACTGCCATGTCTGCACCCGAACGGCCCTGCGCCGGTTGCGCTCGCCGCTCAACTTCCCACGTTACGAGGGGCGTTGCGGGGGTACGCGAGTGGTGTGGCCGTGACTTCCGCAAGTGCCCGGAAGGCCATTCGAGGCCGGAGTTGCACCCCTGGCAGGCGACAACTCGCCCCAGATGGCACAATCTGTGCATGGAACACGACGGCCAACTCGAGCTCTATGCGGCAGTCGCGGACCAACTGAAGGAAGCGCACTCAAGGGTGCGCGCACTGCAAGTCCCGGAGGGCGTACGGATGGCGCTGACCCGGAAGCTGCTGGTCATTACGGCCGCGGCCAAGCACGACGTCGCCGAAGCGACAAGGCGTCTGGAGCGGTTCATGGCGGATCTCGACGCGGGACGATTCCCCGAAGAGGAACGCTGAACACCTTCGAGACAGTCGAGTCTGTTGCGGCACAAGGGTGATTAGCCCGTTTCGTGTTTGATTTGCGGTATATATCTGCCTAACGTGCGAAAAAGCTTGAACACTTTCGTTCTGGCGATGTCTCCGAAGGGGAAGACGTGAACAAGGCGCAGCTCGTAGAAGCGATTGCCGACAAGATGGGCGGCCGCCAGCAGGCCGCCGATGCTGTCGACCATGTACTGGACGCCATCGTCCGCGCGGTCGTCGCGGGTGAGCGGGTCTCGGTCACCGGCTTCGGTTCGTTCGAGAAGGTCGATCGGCCTGCTCGTTACGCCCGTAACCCCCAGACGGGCGAGCGGGTTCGGGTCAAGAAGACCTCCGTTCCGCGCTTCCGTGCCGGTCAGGGCTTCAAGGACCTGGTGAGCGGCTCGAAGAAGCTCCCGCGGGGCGGCGAGGTCGCCGTCAAGAAGGCGCCCAAGGGCAGCCTGACGGGTGGTGCCGCGGCGACGGTCAAGAAGGCCGCCGCGAAGAAGACCACCAAGGCGGCCGCGGCGAAGAAGGCGGCCGCGAAGAAGGCTCCGGCCAAGAAGACGACGGCCGCCGCCAAGAAGACCGCCGCGAAGAAGGCTCCGGCGAAGAAGACCACGACGGCCGCCGCCAAGAAGACGACCGCGGCGAAGAAGACGACCGCCAAGAAGGCGACGGCCAAGAAGGCCCCGGCGAAGAAGGCGACCGCCAAGAAGGCGCCCGCCAAGAAGTCGACGGCTCGCAAGACCACCGCCAAGAAGGCGACCGCCCGCAAGAGGTAGACCGCAGGGGCACTCACGCGCCGGGCCGGACTCCGTGTGGAGTCCGGCCCGCGGCGTGTTCGGACGGCGTTCGCGGGGCTACAGGGTCTGCAGCGTCACCAGCGTGATGCGCAGGGACTCGCCCTCGCCCTCCGTCTCGATGCGGACCCGTTGCCCGGGGCGCAGCAGGCGTAGGCCTCCGGCGTCGAAGGCGGGGGCGTCGAAGGGGACGGGGGTGCCGTCGTCCAGGAGGACGCTGCCGGAGCGGGTGTTCTCGTCGTAGGTGTATGCGGTGGCCTGCATAGCGGTAACCCTACGACGGGTTGTGTTTCGAGTGCGGCGCCGTGGGGGCTGGTCGCGCAGTTCCCCGCGCCCCTGAGGGGGTGGCAGCTACCGTTCCTCGATCAGTAGACGTGCTGCTGCGGCTGCCGTTCGCGGGCCGACGCCCAAGGCCAAGGCCGCGCGAAGGTCGTTGCCCGTGTCCACGTCCTGGCGAACGGATTCAACGTCTTCGAGGTCGAGTTCCACAGCCCCTGAGCCGCGATGGCGGGACCGGGAATCCTGGCCGAATGCCGGCAGTAATTCCTGGCCCGAGGTCGCGGTGAGCAGTGTCGTGCCGATCTCTGCCGCATCCGGGAGAAAAGCGCGGCGGAATTCCGTTGCCGCGTCCAGGACCCGGGCCAATTCCAGGGGGCGCAGGGCGGGAAGATCGGCGTTCAGGGCCGCTACGGGGCTTTCGGGGCGGGCGGAGCGTACGACGGCCGTCGCGTGTGCCAGGGCCGCGTTCAGGCCGCCTCCCGGCTCGTCGGGGACGATATGGGCGCCAAGTGCGCCCAGCTCGCGGCCGGCCAGGGGGTCGTTCGTGACGACTGCCACATCCTTGACCGCCGGGCAGGCCAGCGCCGCGGCCACCGTGTCCTGCGCGAACGCGAGGGCGAGGCCCGGACGCAGCCCGTCCGACGCGGTGTCCGAGAGCCTGCTCTTCGCCCGCGCCAAGGGCTTCAGGGGTATGACCAAGGTCCACTGCACGAGCGTTTCGTTCCCTCTCTAGTCGCGGCCATTGTCACTCAGCCGTCACCGGCGCCATCTGGCGGTGACGGTAAAGGGAGGGGGCGAAGCTCCTTGCAAGGGTGGGGGT
>NZ_JAKEIP010000141.1 GCF_021474425.1 Streptomyces muensis
CCCTCACCCCCCGACTGCTCCCCGCGCCCGCACCCGCCAGGCGCATTCCCGCGGCCTTCGACGTCCACGTCGACACCACCGCGGCCGGTGTCCGGATCACCCGGCACCCGGCCGGCACCGGACCGCCAGGCGACCACCTCGCCGTGGAGCACGGCGCCGCGCACGAGCGGCACACCCGTGCGGCAGGCCTGCTGTACCGCCGCCCGCTGCCGCCGTCCCAAGCCCCCGTGGACCTCGCCTGGACCTGCGACGGCTGGACCCGGCACGCGCTGTCCGCCTACCCCGGCTGCCGCTCGGCCGCGGCGCTGCTGCCGTCCGGCGACTGCCTGATCAGGGTCCGCGGCCACGAGATGCCGTACGCCGTCCGGATCGACCCTCGGCCCGAGGCAGGCAGAGTCGCACGGATCGACCCGGCCGCCGCCCTGTCGGCCGTGCACGTCCGGCTGCTCTCCCCGCAGCCCGCTCCGGAGAGCCCCACCGCGCTGGACTGCCTCATCGGGGACCGCAAGTTCCGCATCACCGTCCGTCCGGCCACGGACACCGAAGCGGCACAGGTGATCTAGAGCAGGCCGTTGCGCCGACGGAGGGACCGAGCCGCCGTACGGTGCTCCTCGGCCTCCGCCGAGTTCCCGTCGGCCGCGTCCAGTTCGGCGAGGGCCTCGTGGACGCGTGCCCGGTCGACGCCGGCGCGCCGTCGGTCGGCACGTGCCAGGGACTGCTCGTACAGCTCCCTGGCCTCGACCGTACGACCGAGCCGGTGCAGGACACCGGCGAGGGCGAACGCCGAGCGCCCGATCAGCCTCTCGCGCCGCTGCGCCACGAACCCGTTGTACGCCTCGGACAACAGACGGCACGCCGTCTCGAGATCCCCCACCTCGGCGCTCGCCTCTCCCATCCGATACGTCTGGAGGAGCACGCCGTAGGGGTTGGGGATCGCCCGGTGCAGATCCCGGGAGCCGCCGAAGTCGTCCAGCGCCCCACTCCAGTCACCTCGTGCGCCCTTGAGCATGCCGCGGGCCTCCACGGCCGAGGCGGCGAGCTTGCGGTCCCGTTCGGACTTCCCCAGCAGCTCACCGGCGGACATCGCGCCGTCGAGCAGGGCCGCCGCCTCCTCGTACTCCCCCGACTCCCACAGCGGTCTGGCCAGCTGGCAGCGGGTGCGCACCAGCCACCCGGCGTCGCCTCCGTGCCGGACCGCCGAGTCGACGGCGAGCCGGAAGACCTCGACGGCCTCGGACTGGTGGGGATGGTCCAGGGCGTGCGTCCACACCGGCTCGGACAGCGCGACGACCTCGGTGTCCATCCCCCGGCCGTGGGCCAGGCGGGCGCAGGCGAACAGCACATGGCGTTCCTCGTCCAGCCAGCGAGCCGCGCGTTCGGCACGTCGGGCCCGGGCGTCGTCGCTCGCGGCCGCTTCCGGGTCCTCCAGCGGAGCGTCCGGCGCACCGGGAACCCCGTCGAGCAGATCCACGACGGTCAGCCGGGCGCCGGCGGCGTACCGGTCGGCCAGCTGAGCCTGCCGGACGAACCAGCGCACCAGCCTCACCTGCGCCTCGGCCACCTCCCCGTCCCCCGTCTCCCGGCGCGACCACCGCAGTGCGTGCGCACGCAGCGGCCCCGGCAGCCTCATCTGCCCCGCCTCCGTCGACGACAACGGACGCAGGTCCAGCAATCCGGCCCGGTCCAGCTCCTCCAGGGCGTCCTGGCAGCCCTCCGGCCCCAGCCCGGACAGCGCGGTGGCGGAGTGCAGCGTGAACGTCCCGCCCGGATGGTGCGGCAGTAACCGGTACAGCAGCGCCGCCGGCCGGGACAGATCGGCGTAGGCCGTGTTCCAGATGTGCTCCACGTCGGACACGCCCTTCTCGTCCAACTCGGCCCGGAGCTCGGCGAGCAGACGGGCGAGAGGACGAAGACGGTGCGTACGCACCCAGCGGCCCGCCACGTGCAGCGCCGCCGGCAGCCCGTCGCACAACCGGATCACCGCCCGCGCCGCCTCCGGGTCAGCGGCCAGCCGCGGGTCGGCGACGATCAGCTCCAACAGCTCCGTCGCGGCCCGCTCCTCCAGCGGCGGTAGCGCCAGATCCACCGCGGCACCGGCCTCGAACTCCCGCAGCGGACCGTGGCTCGTGACGATCACCACGCTGTCGCCGGACGCCGGCAGCAGGGGAACGACCTCCGAGGCGTAGCGCACATTGTCCACGACAAGGACCATTCTGGCCTCGGATGTCCGGTTCCAGTACTGCCGGCACCGGGCCGCGTAGGCGCCCTGCACCTGCCCCGGCTCCACGTCGAGCGACCCCAGCAACCGGGTGAGCACGTCCCCGGGGTCCAGCACGCCACCGTCCCGGAAGTCATCGAGATCGACGGCCAGCACACCGTCGGCCATCGGACAGCGATCGAGCAGCGCCCGGGCGATCAGCCCGGCCAACTCCGTCTTCCCCAGCCCGGCCGCCCCACTCAACGCGATCACCAACGGCCGCGAGCGGCTTCGCCATTCCGCCACGGCCCGCAGAGCACGCTCCAGCTCCTCGTCCCGGTTGACGAAGTGCACCGGCTCCGGCGGAAGTTCAACCTTCACGACAGTCCCCTCGCCCTTCCGCAGCACACACCACACACTGCACGCACCGCCCAACGATCATGCAAGCTAGAGCCTCTCAGAGGCGGGCGTCGGGTGCGGGCGAAGACGGAAAGACGCCGGGTCGGTCCGCAGCGAGGGAACTCGGTCTTCCGGCGGCTGAGTGCTGGACATGGCCGCGCCGCGATCTGCCCTCCCCGCATGCCCGGGGCCAACGGCGATCACCCGATCACTAGTGGCCGCCCCTGTGACGCGCAACCTGAACTCTTTCAGGTACCCATGCGGCCTGCGTCACGAGACAGTCAGCTGTGCCTGACCAGGCATGTATCCACGGCATGTATCCACGGCATGCTTCCACCAGGGCGAAACGGGGAGCTGATTCCTTGTGCGTGTACGGGTGAACCGCAGGACGACCAAGCGCCTGGCCGTCGTGGGAGCGGCGGCCGCTGCCCTCGCCACCACCACGTTGGCCACGGCACCCACCGCTTCGGCTGATTCCTACAGAGGGTGCGACTGGCCGCGCGTCTGCTTCTATCTGACCTCCAGCGACTGGGTTGACAATGCCCCCACAGCCGCGTTCCAGGACGTCACCACCTCCTACCAGGATCTCGGCTCCCGGAGCCGAGGCGCCGACTACGTCACCAACACGCGCAACGACGACCGGGTCTACCTGCGCTACATCCACAATGGCACCGGTGTGACGTCCTACAAGTGCGTGCCTCCGAACCACTACCAGTACTTCAGTACCACCTTCACGGTGACCGGGATCCGCATCGACACCGCCTCCAGTTGCTGACGTAACCGACGCAGCTGCACCACGAGTTGCCGGACCCGAGGAGCCGGCAACGCCGACGGCGCCTCCCCACGCGACATGCCCGCCCTCATTCGCACCGCTGTGTGCGGCTTCAGCGTGGCCGAACGCACGGAGATGCGACCGCCCGAGCACCCTCCACATCTCTCGCGGCCTTCGCCCTCACGGCACCCACAAGTCCCGCAACCGCTTCGTCCGTCCTGCGTGACGTCCGTGCGCCTCAGAACGGCGCCTGCCGACCACAACCGACGTCCACATCAGCCACACCCATTTCCAGGGGGATCTTCCATGGCACTCACCGCAACCCACAGGCGTACCGCGACCGTGCTCGCCTCCCTCGTCCTGCTGGGCGGTACGGCCACCGGCGGCGTCGCCGCGGCGGCCGAGACCGGCGCCATCGCTGCCGCGGCCTACCCGTGCGACGTGAACATGAGCCCCAGCGGCCGCCTCTCTGCCGGCTACTACAACGGCACCACCGTCGTCCCCTCCTCCTCGCAGGTGACCGCCGCCGGCAAGGAAGCCCAGTGCCTCCTCCAGTACCACGGCCACAACCCGGGGACCATCGACGGCATCTTCGGCCGCACCTCTCAGGCAGCGGCAAAGAAGTTCCAGAGCGTCGTCAACCACGCCTGCGACACCAACCTGGCCGAGGACGGCAAGGTCGGCCCGCAGACCTGGCCTCACCTGCGCCGGCTCTACTGCTGACCGCAGACCGGCGTTCAGCACGCTTCCAGGGAAACGCCCGAGCAATGCGACGACATGGCCGCCCCGGCGGCTGGCCGCATTGACCTCGCACGGCTCGTACGGCTCGGCTCGTACGGCCAGTCAAATGAACTTCGCCAGCCACATGTTCAGGGGCCAGATCGCCCACTGAAACGCCCACACCCACCGAGAGCAAGGGAGAGCAATTCATGAAGAAGGCCCACACGCTGCGCGCCAAGGCGGGTGTCACGGCTGGGCTCATGCTGCTCGCCGGACTGGGCGTGGCCGCCACGGCCTCTCCAGCGGCGGCTGCCGGCTACTGCAACACCGGCAAGTCGATCATGAAGGGCACCTACAACCACATCTTCGTCCCGGCCAACGGCACCAGTACCAACTGCACCATGGCCCAGGGCGCCACCGGCAACCACGTCAAGGCGCTGCAGCGGGCGTTGAAGGACTGCTACGACGTGGGCCTGGAATCAGAGAGTGACGTCGACGGGAAATTCGGCCCGAAGACCTACTCGGCACTGTGGGCCGCGCAGGGCAAGGCCGGCACCAAGCAGGACGGGATCTACGGCCCCAACACCCGCGACGCGTTGAAGTGGCCGCGCTACAAGAAGCTGGACGGCAGCTACCAGGGCTGCGGGTCGTTCTGAGTGACGCAACGGTGTGGTGATGGCCCGCTGCACGATCGAGCCGCTGACGGCCGAGCGGGGCGGGGCCGGAAGGGCGTCATCGGCGGACGGCAGCGGCAGCGGCAGCGGCAGCGGCAGCGGCAGCGGCAGCGGCAGCGGCAGACCAACGTCCCTGAGCCATCGGCGCCCCGCCCGCCGGACCTGGTCGACCGCGACTTCACCGCAGCCCAGTCCGATCACTGTGAGTGACGGACAGACCAAACTCCCATCGGACACACCGGAGATGACGCTGCGGAGACGGAGGATCAAGAAGGACTCCGACCTGATCCATCACAGCGACCAAGGGCAACACAAAAGGCCAGGTCACGGGCTATGTGACCTGGCCTTTGCCGGAGCCGCCTTCGGGATTCGAACCCGAGACCTACGCATTACGAGGCCACGAGTGATCGTGTTGCCTGATGACGGCTGATGCTGCGTGATGCTGTTGTGCCTGATCAGACCACGTGCGCCGTGCTGAGTGCCGGTACCTCGTGGCGCACCGTCCAAAGGCGTCCGGCCACGCCGTGGCCACCTCGGAAGACGCCCCCCACCCCTGACAGTCACCCCGCGCCACCTGTTGGGTCCGAACAATCACGGACCCAGCTCACGCCCCGCGTCGCAGCGCCCGCTCACACGGACGGTGCTCCGCTGTGGTGTACGCGCACGCCGCGGACGTCCAGCCGTGGAACGGCTCTGTCCGCCGTATCATGACGGCACACGGGAAGGAGCACCGTCCATGAGTGTCGACGTGATCACGCACACCGAGTTCCCCGCGGGATACGTGGTGTTCTTCGGCGCCGACGGAAAGATCATCATGACCCCGCAGAGCGAAGAGCACTCCAGCACGATCAGGTCGATGCAGATCGACTCTCTCGCCCTCGGCCGTCACGCGAAGGTCACCTCCGACGTCTACATCGACTTCCCCGCCGACGAGAACTCTGCCCCCGACCTGGCCATCCTCCGCGAGGACGCGCGCAAGGAGGGCAAGCGCTACAGCTTCGAGGACGTCCTGCTGATCTCGGAGGTCGTCTCCACGTCCTCCGCCCGCAAGGACTACGACGACTGCACCGCAAAGTACGGCCGATACGGCATCCCGATCTACCTGATCGTGGATCCCTACGCCCGGGAAGTCGTCCTGCACACCGAGCCCACCTACAGTGGCTACAGCACCGCCCACACCCGCGCATACGGCACCGGCAAGCTCCCCATCCCCCTGGCCGACGGCCGCACCTTCACCCTCGACCTCGATGAACTCCCCCTGCCGGACCCGGCGCCCGACACTCACTGAGTCTGCGAAAACGCGCACCGAAGCAGGAAGAGGTCCGGCAGCCGGTCGGCGACTGCACGATCATCGAAGCCGCGACTGAAGAGCTCCACGCACTGGGGTGCCCGGGGTTTGGTGATCACTCCCGGGGTTTCCCTGTCCTTCCCGCCCCGTTCTGGCCCCAGGAAGGCCTGGCGGCGGGGCCTCGTCGGGCGGGATTCCAGTTCAGGACCCGGCGACAAAAGGGCGTCCAGCGCACCGCCCCTGCGACGCGAAGAGGCTCTTCTCAGTCCCCCCGTACCGTTTATCCGGCGCGGCATGCTCGGCCCATCACCAACGTGGTCCGCTCCGTCGTCGCCCCTGCCGCCCTCGTTGCCGACCAAGCCGAGACCGCGATCGTCGAGGCCCCGAACCCGGCCGGCCTGTGCAAGGTAGACGAGATCCTCCCGGTCGAGCAGATCGAGGCCGCCGCCCGCAAGTACGAGCGCGCCGCCGACCAGGCCCACCGCACTGACCGTGGCGAGCGCGCCGCGAAGAAGGTCCTCGACAGGCTGCCCGCCGACACCCACGGCACATGGCGCGTCTTCCGCACCCCGTCCTCGCGGCAGGCCCCGGACCGCGCCGAGATCACCCGCATTTTCAAGGCCCACGGCCTCGGCCCCGTCTCGATGAAGGCCTGCGCCCCAAGCCTCAAGGTCAAGCTCGCCGAGGCCGCACCGGTCGACGTCGATACCCCGGTCCTCGTCAGCACCTAGCAGTTGCCCAAGATTCCCAAAAAAGGCGCATTTTATGTGCTTCTTAGCAGGGCGATGATCGATCTCGGGGCGACGTCCCCCGAACGGAGAAGGGCCGCCTGTTCCGCCCTCGCCAGGGCGACTACCACCGAAAGCAGAACGCTCTCGCCCGGTGGTTATGTCACCGGTCCCGAGGCCTGGCCCCAATCTCCTGCATTGAAGGAGCAAGACCATGGCGAAAACAGCAACAAGCGTTGCTCCTGTCGGCGTCACCAAGCACCCGGCTTCGCTGCCTCCACAGCCCGAAGCCCTCAATCTCGACGCAGAAATACAGGCCCGCGCCGAGCAGAACTCCGCCCGCATCATGGCTGCCATCAACGACCCCACCACCGTGTTCGAGGCGCTTACCGCTGCGCACGGCATCCAGGTCGTGGAGTTGGACGGTCCCTTCGACTGCCTGTACGGGCACTACCTGCAGCACAAGGACGGCACCCGTCTCCTCGTTGTCCCCGCCGGACAGGACCCTTCCACCCGCCTGTGGGCCGCCCGCGCCCTCCTCGCCCACCAGGGCGTGATGCCGGTATGACCTTCTCCGACTTCGACAAGGCCAACGCCGCCACCCCCGCCGCGTTCCTCGACCGGCTCGCCGCCGTCCTCCCCGGGGCGGCCGACAAGGCAATGCGGAAGGCCCTCCCGGATGTGTACACCCCGGAGAAAGCCAAGGAACTCGCGGACGACATCTTTCTCCGCCTCCGCCAGCTGTACACCGACAAGGCCACGGAGGTGACGCTGTGACCGTCTCCGCCACGAAGCCGTCCGCCGACCACCTGATGGACACCCCTCTACCCATGCTCATCAGCGAGTTGGGCGTCACCCTCACCGACTCCCCGATCACCGACCGGACGTTCTTCGGCACCGTCATCGTCCAGCGCAAGACAGGTGAGCTGCGGCTCACCATGCCGACCGGGCGCAGCGAACTGGAGCACGACACCGTCGCCCGGTACCTACTCGCCCAGGCGCTCGGGGTACCAGTGCCTGACATGCCGGCGCCGTTCGTCACGACCCGTATCCCCGCCAAGCAGACCGAGGTGACGCCGTGACCCCCACGATCCCCCTCGACCTCACCCTCACGGTCCGACGCGGAACCTCCCCCGGCAAGGCCGCCGACATCCGCGACCTCAGCCCCGCCGACGGCACCGCCACCCTCGTCTACGACAGGCACCTCACCAACCCCGGCACCGCCGTCTGGCTCGCCCGCATCTCACTGCGCCAGCACGGGTACACCGTCCGCGAGGTGATCCTCGACGGCATGGGCCCGGGCATCACCGCCCTGTTCCGGGAAGCGTCCCGGCTCCGCCTGGACGTCCACCTGGGCAGCGGCAAAGGCACTCCCAGGGTCGTCACGTACGACGACAGCCCGGCCGCCTACCTGGTCCCGGCCGGCTGGGACCTGGCGGACGCCACCGACCGGCTGCCCGCCGCGCATGCGGCGGCCCGCCCCCACGTTGTCCGCGTACTGCGCGCCATCGACGTAGAGAAGGAGAACAACGGCGGGCGTATCGACAAGGCCCTCGACGTGGCAGCCGGGATGATCCTGGAGACCGGGGACCCCGACCAGGTGTGGAACACACTCACCCGCGTCCTAGGCGAGAGCGGGTCCGAGCGGGCGGAGGTACCGGCATGACGACCGCCCTCAACGCCGACGCCACCTGCATCATCGACCAACTCCAGGAAGGGCACGCCGCGATGAACGCGACCGGGCTCGGCAGCCCCGCACTGGACGACTTCAACAGCCTGCTCACCAAAATGATCGCCGAGGCTCCCGACCCGAGGTTCTGTCTCCACGAGATCGTCGAGCTCCTCGCCCGAGAACCCGGCAAGACTGCCAAGTCCGCCTGAGCGGCTTCCCGTAGACGGCCCCCGGGCTCAGGGACTCCACCGCTGGCCCCGGGGGCTGGGACTCGACCATTCACCAACAAGGAGTCAGACCTTGTGATGGCATGCGCCAACAGGTGCTCGTCGCGTACCGCAAACGACGTACCCGAGCTGTTCGCCCACCCGGACGCCCCACTGTCCGAGGACGAGTGCCTCGAGTAACGCACATCTTGAGGAACCACTGCGGCACTCGTATGGGGTTCGCCAGGATCTAACCATGGCCGCACTTCGTTCCACGCGACTGGAGCGCCTCCTGGGCGTCCCAGTCTCCGACGCCACTCACGCCCATGTGCATGCGCTGATCAATGGTGCCGTACCTGAAGATTACGACCTGGACTTCAAGCGCGAGCTCTACGGCCGCAACGACGCCGCGAAGCGGGCCCTGTGCGGTGATGTGGCTGCCATGGCGAACACCTCCGGCGGACTGATCATTCTCGGGCTCGACGAGGACGAACACGGCAGCGCCACGGCCGCACCGGAGGTCGAGCTGAGCGACGACGAGAAGCGCCGCATGCTCCAGACGGTCGCCGCCGGAGTATCACCGGCTCCGCAGCTTGACATGATCGCGTGCCCGGGCACGGATCCCGCCCGCGGCTTCTACCTGATCGCGGTCCCACGCAGCAACCAGGGGCCCCACGCAGTCCTGGTCAACGACTCGTTGCGCTTCCCCCGCCGTAACGGCTCGACGACCGTGTACCTCTCCCAGCCCGAAGTGCGCGCCGCCTATTTCTCTCAGTTCACCGCCGAGCGCGACCGAGCCGGACAGCTGGAGACCGTTGAAGCTGAACTGCTCGCCGACCTTGACACGTCGGTTCAGGTCTTCGCCGTCGTCACGCTCGCCCCGGACCTAGAGGGCGGGATGACGATCGACACGGCAGCAATGAAGACGTATCAGGAGCAGACAGTCGGGCGCAGCCCGTTGATCGTCAACGGCAGTGGAATCAACTGGATGCGTGCGCAGGTGGGTCCAGGACGGCTGACCGCGGACGGCTCGTCCAGACCCGATCAGAGGGCCACGTGGTTGGCATGCCATCTGCATGCGACAGGAGCAGGCGCCTTCGCGGCCATCGTCGACCGCACAGATCGAGGTGACTCAACCCAGGTCGACATCGGCGACGAGCATCTGGCCGACGGCCTGCTTAGTGGTCTCCAGTACCTCGCGCGCCATGCGCGTGATCGCGCGGCGGCCAGTGGCAACGTCTTTCTGCGGGCGACGGTTCACCCGCTGACGGCGGAGTGTCCCGCCCGGCTCGTGCACTACCGTCACCACGGCTTCCCCGAGCCCCTCGGGGCCCGGGTCCTGACCAGAGCCGTGCCGGCTGTCACCGTTTCCGATGTGGACGACATGGCCGCCGGTGGTCTTGAACTTGTCGCCGCCGCCCACAGGTTGGGCTCCGGTCTTGCCCAGGCGTTCGGCCGTGCCGAAATCCTGCAGTTCTCCCCAGAGGGCGAACTGCGCCGACGCTACTGGTCTCACGAGTCGCGCCCCGCCCTGGAGCGATGGGCACAGCAAGGCGACGTGAAGATCACTGACGACGAGGTGTAGCGCAGGAGCTGGTGCACCAACAGGTGCCGGCGCGTACCGCAAACGACGTGCCTGGACTCCACGTTGTCGGACAGCTACGAACCTCGGGCTCGGCACGGCGTTCGTGGACAGCCCCGGCAGCCTCCCGCCGTGCACCATCGCTGCACAGATGGCCACCCCTTGGCCACCCCACGCCTACCCCGTACTGATTCACGCATCAGCGACTCCCCAAGAAACAGCAGGTCAGCATCAATGCTTGACCTCAGAACTCACCTCACTGATCCCACAGAGTGAAACTCTGACCTACGCATTACATGCACAGCACCAAAACACCCTCGGCAGACACATTCCAGTCAAGAAAACGAAAAAACCGCAGTTCAGAGGCCTGACTTGCGGTTTCCCATGGAGCCGCCTTCGGGATTCGAACCCGAGACCTACGCATTACGAGGGCACAAGGGATCATGGTGCCTAGTGACGGCTGATGCTGTGGGATGCCGTCCTGCCTGATCAGAGCGCGTACGGCGTCTTCGGTGCCCGTACCTCGTGCTGCACCGCCCAAAGGCGTCCGGCCACCCCTTGGCCACTCCGGGCCACCTGCGCCGCACTTCGACATCCGCAAACAACAGTTGTCGAACCTTCACAAGTCACACAGAGGGTAATCCCCAGGCCACTCGAAGACCCGAGCCGCCATCACCAGCATCGAGTAGTCGTCAGCGACCGCGCGGTACAGCTTGATCCCGGAGTCGCTCCGGACGTCGTGAGCGGTCCAGGCCCGACCCTCGGAAGCCCCGCACCTGTCGACGAGGCACTGGTCCAGCGATCATGACCCGTCACGTCTCCCCGGCCATCGCCGACCAGCGTCGTCATCGCCGTGATCACCCATGGAACTCACCCATGGACACATCCCACCGAAATTCGTACCAGAACGCACCTTCTTGATAGGCGGCACTATCGATTTCACAGACGACGTCCTGCACCCGCTGGGCACCGGCCTCCCACTCCTCGTAGTCGGAATCCTCCGAGTAGTAGGGGAAGACCTCCGCCAGTCGCCTGACACAGTCCACGAAACGGCTGAGCGACGTGTTGACCGGTGTGACGTCATCGAGTTCGATGCCCGACACGACCTCGCCGGACTCCTCGTCCACGAAGACGGAAACCGCCACACCGATGGGCCCGGGGGATCCGATCGTCCCGAAGCGAATCAGGGACCGCCCCGCGCCGGTCGAAACACGCACAGCCGCGTCCAAGGCCCGATAAGCGAAGAATTCACCCGGAACAATCAATTCAGATTGGCCACCTTCGACGGGAATTCCAATCAGGTCGATATCCAACGGGACCACCAAAGCGGAGACGGGTAAGACGATGCCGCTCGACATCCGTGTCGAGCGGCATCATTAAAGCACGACAGGCCAGCCGAGTCCATCTATCCCTTGAACAGCTTCTTCACCGCCTCGGAAAGTTCCTTGGTGGATTTGGCCCGCCCCGCGTCACCGATTCCGTTCCAGTCGTAAGACCAACTGATGTTCTTGACTCCGGCGGCCCGAAGTTTGCTCATGCATTTATGCCCGGTATCACACGGCTCCCGCTCCGAATAGACAGCCACGATCTTCCGGTCTCCCGCTCGATTGAGCAAGTACTCCTCGGAATGCAACGTGCTATCGGCGTGCGCGACGAGCGTGGTTCCGTCGTCCAGGAGTGCCGAGGCGTAGTTGCCATTCTTCTTCTTGTCGATCAGGCGTTGCAGCTGTACGGCCTTGCTCAGATGACCCTCGCCATACGGGATCTTCCCCACCAGCTCGATCGCTTCACCGATCATTTCGGCAGCACGCTTGGCGTCCTTCCCTTCGCCGAGAAGCTTTCCAAGTTTTCCGAGCTTTCCGGCCGGCAGAAATCCAGCGATCAGCCATCCGCAGGATCCGACTTCGAGGTCAGCGCAACCCTCGATGTCCTCCAGGTCGGGAGCAAGGGCGTTCTTCCAGGCGTTGTAGTTCTCCTTGAACCCGCACTTGAGGTCCCAGAATCCGCATTCGGTGTGCCAGAGCTGGTCCCAGCCGCATTCAAGGTCCCAGAAACCGCAACCCTTCGCGACGGGAGTTTCGTATTCGACGCTGCCCCCCGTCGCCGTGCCGCTCCCGGTGCTGCTCGTGGAGGCCGTGCCGTGCCCGTCCCGCTCGGGGTGGTACACCGAGTCGCTGTCGGGAACGCCGTTGGTGCAGCCAGTGATGACCCCACTCATGCACTCGGGGGTGCCCAGGCCGGAGGGGTCGGCCAGTGTGGCGGGGTTGTTCTCGCTGTAGCCGTAGCCGTTGAGGGACTGGTGCTTGTCGAGTTCGAGCAGCGGATCGACGCTGATGAAGCGGCCGATCGACGGGTCGTACTCGCGGGCGCCGATGTGAGTGAGGCCAGTGTCGTCGTCCGCGGTCTTGCCGAGGAAGGACTTGTCGTCCACCCATGTCCCGGTGCCGCCCTCCCGGTTCTCACCGAAGGGCGTGAGGTACCGCTTGGTGACGGCCAGGTCGGTGGAGCTGACGGCCAGCGTGGACGTGCCGTGCGAGTCACCGGCGAGGAACGAGAGGGTCTCCGCGCCGGATTCGTTGGTGCGGACAGCGACGGTCGAACCACCCGCGGTGTAATAGCGCTGACCCCAGATGTCACCGTTCGCCGCGTTGTAGTGCACCTCCGTCGCGCCCAGGTACAAGACGCTCTCGCCCTCGGTGTTGCGGCGGATCAGCAGGTTGCCCTCGGCGTCGTAGACGTACTCCGTTGTGCCGGCGGCCGCGCCGGTACCGCTCTCGGTGACCGTGGCCGGCTTGCCCTCGCTGTTCCAGGTCAGGGTCTGGGTGGCAGTGCCGTCAGGGCGGGTCTCGGTGGCGCCGAGCTCGTTGTAGTCGTACTCCTCCACCGCCGTGAGGCAGTCGCCGCTCGTCGTGGTCGCCTTGAGGGCGTGCGGGCGGTCCGCTTCGTAGCAGTACGTCTGGGTGGTCGCGCCGCTGGAGGTGTGCTCGGTCTCGGTGGTGCGCAGGCCGGCGTCGTTGTAGGTGTACGACGTCCAGTACGGCGAGGCCCCGTCGAGGTTCGCCGTGGTGCGGCCGGTAGCGGCGCAGTCAGCCGTCTTCGGGGTCCAGGCCTCGGTCAGTCGACGGTAACCGTCGTAGGCGAAGCACTGGTTATCGGCTTCGCTGGTGCCGCCCAGCGTGGTCGGATCGGAGATGGACAGGACGTTGCCTGCGTCGTCGTAGGCGTACTGCAGGTCCTGCAGCATGTAGGCGTGCGCCGTGGTCGTCACGTGCGACTCAGTGAGCCGGCCGGTGCCCTCCTCCCAGGTGTTGGTGACATATGCCTTCGGGGTATTGGCCGCCGCAGACGCGCCGAACGTGAGCTGCTCGACCTCGCCGCGCGCCGAGTAGGAAGCGCCCAGCAGGTAACTCGACGTTCCGGACACGGCCTTGGGCAGAGCGGCGTCGGTGTAAGTGGTCGAGATGTACTCGTCGTCCAGGCCGCCCGCGGCAGGTTCATAGGTGGAGGCCACTGTGCCGTCGACGTTGTAGTCCGTCTTGAAGGTCAGCGTGGCGGATGGGACCGCGCCGGAGGTCACCAGCGCGTCGTCGGACGGCAGGGTGAAGGATGTCTCCGTGGTCCGGTACAGGCTGTCGTAAGAAACGACCGCGTCCTTGTAGGCGTCACCGGTGGTGCCGCCCACATAACGGGTTGTGGAGGCCAACTGGCCCTTGGCCAGAGTGTCGTAGGCGTACGCGACCAGCTTGCTCGCGTCCGTCTTCGACGTCTCCCACACTCCGGTGGTACGGCCGATGATGTCGTAGCCGTACAGCAGCTTCCTACCGCGCGCGTCGGTGGTGGTCTCCTGCTGGTCGAGCGAGGTGTAGGTGGTGGCGGTCGTGCCGGTGTCGGGGTCGGTCGCGGAGGTCTGGCGGCCGAACAGGTCATAGCCGTACGACCATTGCTCGCCGTCCGGGCCGGTGACCGTGCTCGGCAGGCCGTCCCGGGTGTAGGTGTAGGCGGTCGAGGTGTAAGTGCTGCCGGTCGGCGAGGTGCCCGCGTACTCGCGGCGCTCGGTCGTCCTGCCCTGGACGTCGGTGAAGACCCGGGTCGCCGAACCGCCCTCCACGGCGGAGGTGGCCGTCGAGTCACCGGTATACGACGTCGTGCTGGACCACTGCGCCACCCCACCGATCAGGAACGTGGACTTGGTCGCCCGTCCGGCGCCGTCGTAGACGGTCTCGGTCTGACTGGGCGACTCGCCGTACTCGGCCCGTGTGTAGGTGCCGTTGGGCTCGCTGGTGGTGTCGTAGATGTCCGAGTGCGTCTCGTATGCAAGGCCGCGGGTGTCGTACCGCGTGTCGGTGAGCAGGCGTCCGGCGGTGGCCGCCGGGGACTGGGTCTGGAGTTGACGCAGCAGGGCGTCGTAGATCGTGTACGTGGTGTCGTACGACGTCCCGTCCGCCTTCAGAGTGGAGGTGGAGGTCCATGGCGCGGCGTCGTTGGTGACCGAGTACGCGAACGTGGTGTTGGCGCTCTGGCCTGCGTCCTTGGAGCGGTTGGGCTTCCAGACCCCGGTCAGGCGGCCCAGCGCGTCGTACGTGAGGTCCGTCTTCTTCAGATTGGCGTCGTAGATCTTGACCGGGAGAGCCGTGGCCGGGTCCGTGTAGGTGTATGTGGAATGACCGGCCGCGTTGGTCAACTTCATGCGGGTCAACGGGCCCGCCGCAGTGGGTGTGTAGACGGTGGTCGTGGTGTTGTTGCCCGCGTCGGTGGCTGTCAGGACCCGGCCAAGGGTGTCGTAGGTCGACTTCGCGGTGGTCTGCCAACTCGTGGGGTGGCGTTCGCCGCTGGTAGCCGCGGCCGGGTAGGCGGTGGCGCGGCCCGTCCAGTTCGCGTTGCCCTTGGTCGGGGTCTGGGATGCCGTCCAGGCGGTGGCGGAGGTGTTGTCGTAGACCGTCGCTTTGTCGGACAGGACGTCCCCGCGGCTGTCGCTGTTCGTGGGCAGCGACAGGTCGGTCTCGGCGGCGGAGCAGACCCGACCGAGCGTACGAGTACGGGAGACGAGGGAGTTGATGCCGGTCGAGTCGTTACGCGCGTACCAGGTGCGAGTACAGGTCTGGTCGTCGTCGACAGCCGTGTCGCCATTGTCCTGGACCGTCACAGCCATGCCGTAGGCGTCGTAGGTCGTCTCCGAGGAGGCCGTCCGCCAGCTCGACGTGCCCGTCAGGTAGGTGTGCGTGGAGGTCTTCTGCGTGCGGACGAAGTAGGCCTCGGTGTCCGCGTAACTCTTGTGCTGTGTAGCGGTCTTGGTCTTCCACGGGGTGTGCACGTCGACGGAGACCGGGGTGTCACCGTCGTACGTGATCTGCTCGCGCAGGAACCCGGCGTACGGGTCGGAGTCCGTGATGTCGGCGATCGTGAGTCCGGTGAGGTCGATACCCGCCTCGGTGACCGAGCGCGTCCCCGAGGACGTCTTGTCGCCGTCCATACCCTGGAGGTAGAGGGACACGGTCTTGGACTGCGTGACGTCCGAACTGCCCGTGTAGGCCGTCACCTTGCGGTAGCCACGCCACTGCGACCACGTCCGCTCCTCAGAGGGAGTCAGCGGATCGTCGTTGTAATGCCAGGCCGGCCCGGAGTACGTGTACGAGTTGTAGACCGCCTCGTTCTGGCCCGTCGGGTCGGCGGTGAACACCGCGGTCACCTTGTACTTGTGGAACCAGTCAACCGAGGCCTCGGTCGCGCCGTTGATGTGCCAGTACTGCGGGTAACAGGACAGGCTGTTGTCGTCCTCGGCGGTCGGCATTTTCGAGCCGCGTACGCACTCCGGCTCCGAGATCGTCACGTCCGTGATCGCACCGGTCTCCGACGTCACCGTCTCGATACGCGGCCGGGTCAGCGGCAGGATGTCGTCGGTGGCGTCGACTCGGTTCGCCCGCATCTGGTACGTGAAGGTGATGGGGTCGAGGGAGATGTCGTCGCCGTTCTTGCCCGTGCGGGTCAGGGACTTCAGCACCAGCGTCTGGTCGGAGGTATCGCCGATGTCGCCGCCGTCCAGGAACTGCTGGGTCAGTTTCCAGGAGTCGACCTCGGTGTAGGCGCTGCTCGACGCCGACCAGGCGTAGGTGTCGATACCCGTGAGGCGCTTGCGGGTGAAAAAGGTGGGAGAGACGTTCGTCTCGCAGTCGGCGTCGGCGGCGCAGATCGCGTCGAAAGGCACGTCCGGCCAGTTGTCGGAGGTCGCGTCGGTCAGCTCCGAGCAGTCGTCGGCCGTGCAGCGCTCGCTGTAGTCGAAGGTGACCTTGTCGGAGGCGTCCGCAGTGAACAGGGTGCCGGATCGCTGCCCGTAAAGGATCTTCGTCAGGTAGCCGCCGCGCGTGTAGGTGGCCGTCGCGGTCGTGGCGCCGTTCTTGGCGTAGGAGTTGGACTCCTTGGTGTACCAGTACGACATCACGTTGCCGTGCGTGTCCTCGACATAGTCGAGGTTCCACCGCCAGGCCTGCGTGCAGTGCGCATTCGCGAACGTCGCGTCGTAGCAGGGCTCGCCTGAGTCGTCACCGAACACCGGCACCGTCCACACCGAGTTGGTGCGCTCGTCGCCCGCGCCGGACAGCTTGTTCAGTCCGAAGACGTACTTGGTGCCGTCACCGGTCACCACGGTCCAGTACTCGCCGTTGTTGTCACCGTTGTCCGCGTTGGTGGAGTGCGTGACCGTGGACGCGTCGTCGTCCTTCAGCCGCCACTCACCACTGGTGTCGTCCTTGACCAGCTCCGACGACTTGCCGTTCAGCACCAGGGAGGCGTTCTCGTACTTCCAGCACGAGTCGTACTTCCCATCGTGCCCGTCGTCCTCACAACTGCCGTAACTGCGCTCGACGTACGACGACGTCAGATCGAAGCCCTCGCCGACCTGGGTGGCCTGGTTGTTCGTCGATGCCGTCTTTCCGTCCACGCTGCCCGAGTCGTACGACAGCGTCAGCGCCGGCTCCGGGCCCGCGGCTGCGGGCGGGACATCGATGTCGTACGACCAGGTGAATGCGCCTGAGGAGCCGCCCGCCGACCAGGTCGAGGAGGCGGACAGCGGGGTGGCTGTGTAGTCGCCGGAGCCGGACGCGGACTCGCCGGAGGTGGCGGTCGCGGCGAGGACCGTCGCCTCGGCCGTGCTCGCCTCACGTACAAGTTGGGTGGAAACGCCCGTGTCCCCGGCCAGTTCGACGGTCGCCGACAGTTCCTGGGCCTTGACGTCATTGGCCGAGTCGAGCGGGGTCTGGGTACGGCACTTCATCTTTTCCGGAGTTGTCAGCGCGCATGCCGGCAACTCGACCAGGCGGAGGCGGCCCGACCATCCGCCGCCATAGGCGGAGGCGAACTCGCCATAGTCCAGGGAAAGTTCGGCATCCCCCTGTCCCGTCACGGACAGCAGGACGCCGGAGACACCGGCCGCCTTCGCCGCCTTGCGGGACAGCACCTCCACGGTGGCTGTCCCGTCGGCATCGGACTTCGGAGTGAGGGTGACGGGCAGACCACCGGGTGTGGCCTTGGCGCGGCCGTCGGCCAGGGAGACGGACGCCTTGCCCGTGCTCGGCCAGTCGGCGTCCTGTTCCGCCCGGGCCCGCTTGGCCTGCGCCTGGTTCTCGGCCTTGCTGTCGGCGACCCTCGCACGGGCTTTCTTCGCACCGAGGCCGGTGACCTCGTCCACCTCGCTGACCCGCTCCTTCTGGGTGGCGAGCCGCCCCAACGGGTCAGCGTCGGCCGCGAAGGCGACGGGGGTCAGCAGGCTGGCCACCAACGCCCCGGTGACAGCGACCAGCCCGCCCCTCCGTCTGAATGAAGTGCCTCTGCCCTTACTCACGTCGTCGCCCCACCCCATAGCACTGAGATCCGTAGCACCTGAAAGAGATCAAGGAAGTGTCGTCATGAAGGTCGCCGGCCGACGGCGTGGTGCACCGCCGCTCGGCAGCCGCCGGCCGTCCGCCTACTCGCCGAGCAGTTGACTGATCTGCTCCGTGTCCGACGCCGCCCCGGCCCACAACCGCACCTCGCTCACCGCACCTGGCAGCCAGTGGCCCCAGGCGGCGGAGGTGTAGCCGTTGCCGACCGCGAGGGACTCGTTGCCGGAGTCGTTCGAATAGGACACGGTGGTGTACTGCAGGTTGTCGTTGAGATACAGGGCGGCCGTGCGGTCCTGCACGTTGTAGACGCCGGTGATCCGGACCTCGCCGCTGTCGGTGGTGGCCTCCTCGCTGACCTGCGAGGTGAAGGTGCCGTCGTCGTTGTAGCGGCCGAAGTGCCAGAAGCCCGTCGCCACCGTCTTCTCCACGATGTCGCCATCGCTGGTCTCGACGGCCACCGTCGACGATCCCGTCACCTCGAAGAAGATGCCCCAGTTGGACGTCCCGTCCTTGTCGCGCTTGCCGATGACCTGGGCGACGTATCCGGTGCCCTTCTCGGCGAGTGCCTCCAGGTCGGGTTTGACCACGGTCGTCACGGTGAACGAAGCCGTGTCGTCCACGACCGCGTCCGAGGAGGCGGAGTCGTCCGTGCCGTCCAGCACGATCGCCTCACCGTCGGTGGTGGCGCCGCCGGACACGGTCAGTGTCCGCCCGTAGCCGGAGGTGTCCGCCAGTGATGTGGATCCGGAGGCCGCAGTGGCCGCGTCCCAGTGTGCGGTGAGTTCGGCGTACTGGTCACCCGTCGCCGGGTTCAACAGACGGGCGTCCCGGATGACTTCGTTCCACGACAACGCCCGCTGCCATGTCCGCACCTCGTCCACAGAGCCGTGCAGGGGAAAGTTGTACGCCCCCTCCATCAAGCCGCGCCCGATCTGCAGGGCTCCCGAGGAGGACCAGGCGGTGGCGGCGGTCTTCTCGATGTACCACTTGCCATTGACGATCAGCCGCATCGTCTTGGTACTGGCGTTGTAGACGAAGGCCACATGCGTCCATGTGTTCGCGGCCACGGGCGCGGCCATGTAGTACGAGGAGTAGGCGGGGTCGGTGGTGTCTGCACCGGTCGTGATCATGCCCCAGTAGCCATTGGAGCTGTTGTAGAGCACGTAGAACGGGCTGTAGACCGATCCGTTCTGCGACAGGATCATCTGCGGCTTGCTCAGGTCGTCGAGACGCACCCACGCCGACACCGTGTACGACTTGCTCGTGTCGAGCACCGCGTCGTCCGTCTCCGCGTACCCCGAACTACCGTTCAGGAGAAGGCTGGTGTCCTCCGCCCCGGTGCCCGTGTCGGTGCCGCGGCGTGCACGGGTGTCGCGCGAGGCCCCGGCGGACGACAACGTCAGCGTGTCCGCGTCGGCATCCACCGCCGTCCCCGTGTCCTGTGCGGCCCCGGACGCCTCGTCGAAGTGGTACTCGGCCTGCGGGGCCTCGCCGTCGGAAACCTTGAAGTCGATGAGGTTCTGCGCACCCCAGCGACCCAGGCTGTCCTTGGCCCGCGCATACAGCCGGTACGTGCCCTCCGCGTCCGGAGTCACCGACGTGGTCACCTTGTTGCCGCTGATCTCCGAGGACCACGCCGTGTCCGTGGACAGCTTGTACTGGTAGGCCACGTTCGTGTCCCCGTCCCCCGCGGTGAACGTGAACGACGCCGCGATGCCCGGACCACCCGCCGACGCACAGGCGTTGGCGGTGCACTCCGAGTACGGGGACGTGATCGCGATCGTCGGCTTCAGCGGGCGGGACGGGTCCACCTGGAAGTAACACCAGCCCGTCGTCGAGGCATTGGAGGAGCCGGACAGCCAGCTGTCACCGTCGTTGTAGTACGACCTCGTCCACGCCCGGTACCGGTACAGGACGTCCTCGCTCAGCGTCGACCATGCGATCGTGACCTTCTTGCCGTCCCCGACATAGCCGTCGCCGTCGGCAGGGCGCAGATTGCCGTTGCCGGCCGTGGCGTCCGACCAGGTCCCGTCGCCGGCCTTCTTGTCGATGTCGAAGTAGATCTTCAGGCTCGCGTCCGACTCACCGCCGGATTTGGTCTGAGCGGTCGCCGCCAGCGACGGCGTCGGGTCGGAGACGATCGCCGGGTCGCCGGAGTCTCTCTCACAGACCGTGCCGTCACCCGTCACGATGCCGATACCGGTCGGCGTCGCGGGCAATCCGACGTACTTCACGGACAGCACGGCGTCGTTCTTGAATCGCTTCCACGAGTTGGGATCGGACTCATTCGTCGCGCGCAGCATCAGCGGCAGCCGGGAGAACTTGCCCGCGGCGAAGTTCTTCACCGTTGAGGTGAGGTTCTCGTTCGTCTCCTCGGAGTTGTCGTTGAACTCGATCGCCGCGTTGGGCTGCGAGGGGTCGCAGGCGCTGCCACGGCCGGCCGAGACATATCGGTCGACCATCAGGTCCAGCGAGGACGGGCCCGGCCAGTCGGAGGAGGACGAGATCCCGTTCGTACGGGTCAGGTTGACCCAGGAGGCCGTGCACGACATTGACCACGTCTCGGTCACCCGGAAGGTGGCGTCGAGGACGTGCTTGCCCTTCAGTGAGCTGGGCGAGAACTCGAAGTACAGACGCTGCTTGTAACCGGAACCGCAGTAGTAAGCGTTACCGCCAGTGACATAGGTACCGCAGTACCCCATGCCCTTCCCCTCGTCGTCGTCCCCGTTCGTCCACGCGTAGTCCGCGTAACCGTCACTGCGCAGCAACGTGCGCTCCGCCTCGCTCCAGGTGACAGTCGGGTCGATGTAGAGCGGGTAAGTGGCGTTCTCGATCAGGTCCGCGTCCGGAGTGAGGGTCAACTCGTCATCGGAGACATCGATCGGCAGAAGCGCGAGGGCGGAGCCATCGGAAGGGCCGTCCGAACCATCTGTCGTCGAGGCGCCGTCTGCAGGCTCTTCATTCGCGTCGCTCTCCGCGGTCATCAACTGCGGGCTGAGCGAGGACTGTTCAGCGCTGCCTGCCGAGTCCCACATCTGCGCCTTCGGCGACCGGAAGACGGACATCCCGTCGCCGTCCACCGCCTGCATCCCACCAGTCGCCGTCTCCCGCACGTCCAGTCCGGCCGTGTCCAGCGCGAACGACACCTCGGCCAGTTCCTCGCTCGCTGCCGCCTCTGCCGTCTTGACGATCAGCACCTCACGGAAACCCTCGACCGACGCCGTCAGTTTCAGGTCCACACCCGGCAGGACCTCGCTGTACAGCGCGGAATTCCCCTCCAGCGCGGGCTTGGGCAGCTCACCGGGCCACCCCAGGGACAGCGAACGTCCGTCGCGCGCGATCTTCAGCAGGCCGGAACCGTCCCCACCACCGGAGAAGGACAGGTCGACGGCCGCGGCCTTCGGCCCGACCGACCCGTCCGAACGCACCTCCAGCGTGGCGTCGGGAGTGGTCCAGCCGTCCGCGCCCTTCACCCGCACCGGGACTGCGGAGTCCTCCAGCGTGAAGGAGATCCCGTCCGGGTTCGCATACGTCGTCGCGTACTCGGAACGCAGCTCAGGCACCTCCACCTGAGCACCCGTCGCCGCGGCCGCCGCGAGCGCGTCCCGCGCCGCCTGCGTCGACTCCGAGCTTCCATCGTTCGCCGAGGCCTCAGCGTCGCTCATGGGCTCGGACTTTTCCGCCGATGTCAACGACCGCGCCGTCTCGACCGTCCCACCGTCCAAGAGGTCAGCGTCAGCCGCAGAGGCCGTCGACGCTCCCTGAACAACGCCGCATATCAACGCAGTCGATACAAACAGTGCACTCAGTGCACGCCCCACCCCACGCCGGATCACAAAC
>NZ_JAKEIP010000142.1 GCF_021474425.1 Streptomyces muensis
ACCCCCACCAGCCGCCGCAGCATCCCCTCCGCCTCCCGCGGCCGGGCATGCGCCAGCGCCAGCAGGATGACGTCCTCCCATTCGTCCAGCTCGGCGTTGTTCACCAGCAGATCGAAGTCGAGTTCCTGTACGGCAAGGCGGGCGCCTAGGTAGTCCTGAAAGGTCCGGTGCAGAAAGTCCACCCGCCCCTCCGCGGGCTCCCGCAGCAACCCGGACCGCAGCAGCAGCGACCGGTACACGTCCTCCGCCCCGGCGGTGTCCCCCAGGCTCAGCGCGGGCAGCGCCCGTTCGATGATGTGCACCGCGTCCGAACGGTCCATCTCCGCACGGCTGTTGCGGATCAGCCACCACGCCAGCCGCTGCAGCAGCTGGACCTGGGTGGCGTACGGGATGCGGACGCCGTCGGGATCGCGCAGCTCCCGCTCCCGGTCCCGGCGTTCCAGGAGCATCGTCAGCGCGGCCTCGTACAGGGACCTGCGGTCCTGCGGCAGGAAGCCGCGCCGGTCGCGGTGCAGGGCGCACAGCATCCCGCACATCAGGGGGTTGGTGGCCAGCCGGTTCAGTTCGGAGGTGGTCCGCACCGACCCCAGGAGGGACTCCCCGACGGCCTCGTCCGCGCGGGCCGCGCGGTGCCAGCGTCGTACGAAGGTGGCGACGTCGTCGCGGGTCATGGGGGCGAGGCCGAGTTCCTCGAAGCCCTCCGCGCCCAGCCAGTCCTCCGGTACGGCCGAGGGGCGGGAGGTGACCAGCCACAGGTTCCCGGGGAAGGCCCGGACCAGGTCGCGCAGCCACCGCCGGGCGGCCTCCCGGCGTTCCCCGGCGATCTCGTCGATGCCATCGACCAGCAGCACGCCGCGCCGGGCCCGCAGCACGCGCTCCGCCCAGCCGGCCGGCTGCTCACCGGCGACGGGGCAGCCGACGGCCCTGAGGAAGTCGCCGGGGAAGGGGAACTCGGCGTCCGGCCGCACGATCCGGCGCATCGGCAGCACGAACGGCACCCGCCCGAGGAGGTGGGACAGCCCGTGGTCGTAGGTGCGGCTCGCCGTCACCATCGCGAGCCACTGCACGAGGGTCGTCTTGCCGGACCCGGCGACGCCGCGCAGCAGGACCTGGTCGTGCCGGGCGAGCACTTGTTCGGCGGGCACGTGGAGGGGGTCCGGAGCGGGGTGGCCGTCCTGCCGGGTGTGCTGCCGCGTCGCCTCCAGCCGCAGGTACGCCGTGTCCAGGGGCCATTCGAGGGTGCCGGCGTCGAGGCCGTAGATGGTCAGGGTGCCGTACCGGGCGGCGATGTGGTCGGCGTACGCCGATTCGAACCCGGCGTCCTCGGCCGACTGCGACGGCAGCCGCTCCAGAAGCACGTCCACGGCCTGGACCAGCCGGGCCAGCTGCTGGGTCTGGACGGTCTGCTGCCGGGCGACATAGGTGGAGCGCTGGGTGAGGAAGTTCAGGATGTGCAGCGAGGCGGTGTGCAGCAGCCGCTCGTAGAGGAGCTCGCCGGCCTCGCCGAGGCCGTACCGGGACAGCGTCACGCGTGTGCGCAGCAGGCGGGCGAACCCCTCGGGGCCCAGGCCCACGGCCTCGTAGTCCTCGATGGTGATCTCGCCGAGCTGGGCGAGGGTGCGGGCCAGCGCGTCCCTGACGGCCGGCACCTCCGAGGCGTCCACCGGCTGGTCCTGCGGTCCCGCCGCCTTCAGTGCCCGGCTCACCAGCTCGGCCGCGATTTTGTCGACGTCCTTCGGTGTGACGCTGCGCTTCTCGCGACCGAACGACACGAGCGCCGAGATCCGCACCGGTCTGTCCACCAGGCCGGCCCCCGGTTCGCTCTTCACGAAGAGCTTCTTGATGAGCGGTGTGACCGCGCTGGACGCGACACGGGCCCCGAGTGCTGCGGCGTCGACCATGGGGGGAGAGCGTAGTGCCCGTCACATTCCGGGGTCTTTCGATTGCGCTCGGCGGTGACATGCCGCACAGGCGATTTGTCCGTTACTAGCGGGAATAGTGGAAACGGGCGTGATGGGCAAAACGGACTTTAACCATGAAAACTGGCGGACTATATCGGCGTTGACGCTGGTTCGCCCGTATTGGGTTGTCTGTCAAGATGCGGGGAATTTTGCGGCGGAGTACTAGCTCACGTCGTAGTTGAGGGGTTTTGGGGTTCGCGGCGGAGGGGGTTACCAAGGGATGGCCATCCGGCGACAGCACGAATGCCTGTGCGTCGGGTGGTTCTCTCTGTCGTCTTCCCCATGAGGTTTCGCATGTCCCCGCGCTTCTCCTTCCGTTCGTCCCGTACGTCCACCTTCCGCACCCGTGCCGCTGTGCTGGCCGCCGGCCTGGGGGCCTCGGTCGTGCTGGGCGCCGGAGGCGCGGTCGCCGCCGAGATGACCTCCGCCCCCGGTGCCGCCACCGCCGTGCAGGCGCAGAGCGCCGCCGCGAAGAAGGCCGCGTCCTGGGTCGCCCCGGTGAAGAAGTACACGAAGTCCGCCAGCTTCGCGCAGGCCGGCGGCATGTGGCAGTCCACCCACAGCGGTCAGGACTTCGCCGTCCCGAGCGGCACCGACGTCATGGCCGCGCACGGCGGCACGGTCGTCAAGGCCGGCGGCAACGGCGCCGGTGACGGTCCCGCGTACGGCAACGCCATCGTCATCAAGCACGGCAACGGCACGTACTCCCAGTACGCCCACCTGTCGCGCATCGACGTGAAGGTCGGCCAGGTCGTCAAGACCGGCCAGCACATAGCCCGCTCCGGCAACACCGGAAACTCCAGCGGTCCGCACCTGCACTTCGAGATCCGCAAGACCGCCAACTACGGCTCCGCCGTCGACCCGGTGGCCTTCCTGCGGGCCAACGGCCTGAAGATCTGAGTCCTGGAGTCGTTCAGGCGCCCTTGTGCGCCTGGGTGATCAGGTCGGTGGCGACCTCGAGGATGGCCTTGCGCTTCTCCTCGGGGTCGCCTTCGACGTCCTTCATCACGAACATCCCGGCGTGCATCGTGAACAGGGCGCTGATGCAGCGCACCTGGTCGACCAGGTCGGCGTCCGGGTCGATGATGATGTCCCGCATGCCGAGCATGCGGTCCTTGAACGTCTCGCCGATGCTCAGCTCACGGACGGTCGCCTGGTTCTCCTGCATGAAGCGGAACAGGGGGGCCGCGCCGGCCAGGGCCTGGCTGTAGCGGCGTACGATCTCCTGCTTGGTCTCAAGGGTGTGCGGCTGCCGCCTGCCCCACTCGATGAGCTCCTCGATCGGCTTCGTCAGGTCCTCGAAGAGGCTGACGATGATCTCTTCCTTGGTCTTGAAGTGGTAGTACAGGGCCGCCTTCGTGACCCCGAGGCGCTCGGCGATCTCGCGCAGGGAGGTCTTCTCGTAGCCCTGCTCGGCGAAGAGTTCGAGGGCCACGTCCTGGATGCGCTGGCGGGTGTTCCCGCGGCGCCGCTGCTTGGTGCCGTCCATGGTGCCGCCCATCCTCGTACCTCTTGGCTTTCCATAAAACTTACTTGACGCCCGGCTAGTTACACGCCTACTTTCCTGAGTGTAGACAACTAGCCGGGCGGCAAGTAAGTAGCCGGGGGAGTGGGAACCATGGCGGACACGGTGGCAGTGGACACAGGGGCGGCGGACAAAGCCGATCAAGCCGAGCAGGGCGCCAAGCAGCCCAGGAGCGTACGGGTCGTGCTGCTCGCGCTGATGATCACGATGATGCTGGCGATGCTCGACAACATGATCATCGGCACCGCGATGCCGACGATCGTGGGTGAGCTGGGCGGCCTTGAGCATCTGTCGTGGGTCGTGACGGCGTACACCCTGGCGACCGCGGCCTCCACCCCGCTGTGGGGCAAGCTCGGCGACATGTACGGCCGCAAGGGCATGTTCATGTCCTCGATCGTGCTGTTCCTGATCGGCTCCGCGCTCAGCGGCATGGCCCAGGACATGGGCCAGCTGATCGCGTTCCGGGCGGTGCAGGGGCTCGGCGCCGGCGGTCTGATGGTCGGCGTCATGGCGATCATCGGCGACCTGATACCGCCGCGGGAGCGCGGCAAGTACCAGGGCATGATGGCCGGCGTGATGGCGCTGGCGATGATCGGCGGCCCGCTGGTCGGCGGCACCATCACCGACCACTGGGGCTGGCGCTGGGCCTTCTACATCAACCTGCCGCTCGGCGTCGTCGCGCTCGCCGCGATCAGTGCCGTGCTGCATCTGCCGAAGAAGCGGGCCAAGGCGCGCATCGACTACCTGGGCGCGGCGCTGCTGACCGTGGGAATCACCGCGATCGTGCTGGTCACCACCTGGGGCGGCACGGAGTACGCCTGGACGTCCGCGCGGATCATGGAGCTCATCGGCATCGGCGTGGCCTCGCTCGTCGGATTCGTGTTCTGGCAGACCAGGGCGGCCGAGCCGATCGTCCCGCTGCACATCTTCCGCAGCCGCAACTTCACCCTGATGTCCCTGATCGGCTTCATCACCGGGTTCGTGATGTTCGGCGCCACGCTGTTCCTGCCGCTCTACCAGCAGTCGGTGCAGGGCGCCTCCGCCACCAACTCCGGGCTCCTGCTGCTGCCGATGCTCGGCGCGATGCTGGTCACCTCGATGGTCGCCGGGCGGGTGACCACGAACACCGGGCGCTACAAGCTCTTCCCGATCGTCGGCAGCGTGGCGATGGTCGTCGGGCTGTATCTGATGTCGACGATGGACACCGGGACCTCGCGGCTGACGTCCGGGGTGTTCATGGCGGTGGTCGGGCTCGGCATGGGCTGTCTGATGCAGATCACCATGCTGGTCGCGCAGAACAGCGTCGAGATGAAGGACATGGGCGTCGCGTCCTCGTCCACCACGCTCTTCCGTACGCTCGGCTCCTCGTTCGGCGTCGCGATCATGGGCGCGCTGTTCAACAACCGGGTGCAGGACGTCATGGCCGAGCGGGGCGGGGAACTGGGCTCCAAGGTGACCGAGCAGTCGGCGCAGCTGGACGCGGCGAGCCTGGCGAAGCTGCCGGAGGCGGTGCGCGAGGCGTACCAGCACGCGGTGTCGGCCGGCACGCACTCGGCGTTCCTGCTGGGCGCCGTAATCGCGGTACTGGCGCTGGCGGCCGCCGTGTTCGTGAAGGAGGTCCCGCTCAAGGGAGCGGGCCCGAAGGAGTAGCGCGGTCTTCCCGGTCGGCCCTGTCAGTGGTGCGTGCCACCATCGGTGCCATGGACAAGACGCGGCAGCTGCGGCTGGCCAAGGACGCCATGGACCGGGACTGGGCCGACCCCGGCCTCGACCTGGACGCCGTCGCCGCGCACGCCGGGTACTCGCGGTATCACTTCGTACGGGTCTTCAAGGCGGTGTACGGCCAGACGCCGGGCCAGTATCTGACGCACCGGCGGATCGAGCGGGCCGAGGAGTATCTGCGGGCGGCCAATCTGACCGTGACGGAGATCTGCCATCTGGTCGGCTTCAGCAGCCTGGGCACGTTCTCGGCGAAGTTCAAGACACGGACCGGGCTGTCACCGAGCGAGTACCGCGAGAAGCACGTCGGACGCGGGGCCGCACTGATACCCGGGTGCTACGCGATGCTGTGGGCCGGCGGCTTCCGGCAGCGGGAGGACCTGGTGCGGCCGGAGCCGGGGGAGAGCAACTCTGGAGAAGCGCGCTGACGGCGGCTCTGCCTAACGTGACGGAAGGATCAGCGAGGCAGAGCAGGGAGCGCAGGATCATGATCAAGGGCATGGCCATCACCACCGTCTGGACGTTCGACCAGCAGCGGACCAAGGCGTTCTTCACCGAGAAGATCGGCTTCGAGGTGCGCAACGACCTCTCCATGGGCGACATGCGCTGGGTCACCGTGGGAGCCAAGGGCCAGCCGGACGTCGAGCTCGCACTGATGAGCCTGGACGGTCCCGGCCTCGACCCCGAGTCCTCCGAGGCCCTGAAGAAGCTGGTCGCCAAGGGCGTCATCGGGGCCGGCGCGTTCCACACCGACGACTGCCGGGGCGACTACGAGACCTTCAAGGCACGCGGCGTGGAGTTCATCCAGGAGCCCCAGGAGCGGCCGTACGGCATCGAGGCGATCTTCCGCGACGACAACGGCAACTGGTACTCGCTGACCGAGCGCAGCGAGGAGCTCGACTTCTCCAAGTCGTTCTGATGAGCCCTCCCCGGCGAAGGCAGGGAAGGCCCTACGGCAGCATCGGATAGCTGCCCGTGTTCGTCGGCGCGTGCTCGGGGAGCCAGAGGACGGCCACCGCGCCCTCCGACGGCACGTGCTCGGCGGCGCCCGCCGGACGTACGTTGCGGAAGGTGAGCCGGGCGCCCAGGACCCGGGCCTGACCTGCCGCGATGGTCAGGCCGAGGCCATGGCCGCGGCCCGAGCGGTCGCTGCTGCCCGTGCGGAAGCGGCTCGGGCCCTCGGCGAGCAGCGCCTCGGGAAAACCGGGTCCGTGGTCGCGGACCCGGATGACCCGGCCCTCGACGGTGACCTCGATCGGCGGCCTGCCGTGCCGCGCGGCGTTCGCCAGCAGGTTGAACAGCACCCGCTCCAGCCGCCGCGGATCAGTGGTGACCGCCGACTCGTGGACGACCCGCACCTCGATCGCGGGATCCTTCGCCGCGACCCGCCGGCCGACGAACTCGCCCAGCATGATGTCCTGCAACTCGGCCCGCTCCGAGGCGCTGTCCAGCCGGGCCACCTCCAGGACGTCCTCGACGAGCGTGCGCATGGCCTTGGCCCGGTCCAGCACCAGTTCCGTGGGCCGGCCGGGCGAAAGGAGTTCCGCCGCCGTCAGCAGGCCCGTCACCGGCGTACGCAGTTCGTGCGCGATGTCCGCCGTCACCCGCCGCTCCGCCTCGAGACGCTGCTGGAGCGCGTCCGCCATGGCGTCCACCGCGCTCGCCAGATCGTCGGTCTCGTCCCGTACGACACCCCCGATGGCGTCCCGCACCCGGACGTCCGGCTCCCCGCTCGCCACCTGGTGCGCGGCGGCCGCCGCCTTGCGCAGCCGGCGTGAGAGCTGTCCGCCGACGAGCACACCGAGCGCGCTGCCGCCGAGGACCACCGCGATGGAGCCGATGACCAGGGCCTGGTCGAGGTCGTCGAGGATGTCCTCGCTGCGGTCGGTGAACCCGGTGTGCAGCGACATCACCTGCCCGTTGTTGAGCGGCACGGCCGCCCAGATGTCGGGGGCGCCGTCCGGGGCGTCCGTCACATAGGTGGCCCGCCGGCCCTCCTCGACCTTCTCCCGCAGCGCCTCGGGCAGCTCCGGGTCGTCGATCGTGGCGTTCGGGAAGTTCAGCCGCTTGGACTGCTCGAAGTTGCGCTGGGCGATCTGGATCCGCTCGTCGGCGAGGTCGCGCGCGTTGTCCAGCATGGAGACCCGGGCCGCGTTGTGCACCACCAGGCTCAGTACGACCGCCACCAGCGCGCCGACCAGCGCGATGGCCGCGCTCAGCTTCCACCGCAGACCGGTGCGGATCGCCACCCGGCCGCCCTGGCGCCGGCGTACGCGCAGGCTCGTGCGGCCACGCGTGCCGAGGCCGCCCGTGCCCGTCCGGTCACCCATGTCACCGCCCGTACCCGTCGCCGTACGGATCCCCGCCGCTCGGCCCGCGACAGCGGCGCCGGCCGTGGCATCGCGCACGTCGGTCGCGTCCGTCAGGCCCGCCGTGTGGGCCATCCCGGACGGAGCCGGGCGTCTGAACATCCCCCGCATGCCGCCCCGCTCAGGCCTTCAACTTGTAGCCGAAGCCACGGACCGTCTCGATCCGGTCCTGGCCGATCTTCTGCCGCAGCCGCTGCACATGGACGTCGACGACCCGGGTGTCCCCGCCCCAGCCGTAGTCCCACACGCGTTCCAGCAGCTTGTCCCGCGACAGCACGGTGCCCGGCGCCGAGGAGAACTCCAGCAGCAGCCGCATCTCGGTCGGGGTGAGACCGACCGGCCGGCCGCCCCGGCGCACCTCCATGCCCTCGGTGTCGACCTCCAGGTCCCCGAAGGCCAGCACCCCGCCGGTGGCGGTCGAACCGGCCTCGTCCACACCGCGGTCGCCGCCGCCGGCGTGTCCGAACCGGCGCAGCACCGCACGGATCCGCGCGACCAGCACGGCACCGTCGAACGGCTTGGTCACATAGTCGTCGGCCCCGGCCTCCAGGCCGAGCACCACGTCGATCGAGTCCGCGCGCGCCGACAGCATGATCACCGGCACGGTCGACTCGTCGCGGATCCGCCGGCACAGACTGACGCCGTCCATGCCGGGGACCATCACGTCGAGCAACGCGATGTCCGGCCGGTTCGTCCGGAACGCCTCCAGGCCCGACACCCCGTCGGGCATGGCGGTGACCGCGAAGCCGTCCCGCTCCAGGGCGAGCTGGGTGGCCTCGCGGATGACGTCGTCGTCCTCGACGAACAGGACGTGGGTCTGGTCTGCCATCCCGGTGCTCTCAGTCCTCGTGTTCTGCTGGGGGTGCGTCGGACATGTCCATGGGGGAGGGGTCAGCCGTCGGGCGACGCCGACTCCTCGTCGCCGCCGAGCGTTCCGTAGTCGGTGCGGGTGTCGTACCGCTGGACGAAGCGGCCGGAGACCCACTGGTACGACAGCACGTTCTCGCTGGACGGGTTCGACAGCGCGTCATCCTTGGCGTACACCTGCTTCGTCACCACCAGGTAGCCGCGGTCGATCTCGGCGTAGACCGGTGGCTCCTCGGTCTTGAACACATTGTGGTACGCGCCGCCCTGCTCCCGGTACACATACGAGGCGACACTGACCGCGTCGCCGCAGGACAGCACGTTGACCACGATGTCGTCCACCGGGCCACCGGTCAGATCGCCGTAGGTGACGTCGACGGGATAGTCGTCCGACACGCACGGCTTCAGCGCGCGCTTGACCTCCGCCGAGACCGCCGGGTCCGCCTTGACCAGCCGCACGGCCTCCGTGCGGTCGGGAACCTTCGAGGCCGACGCCGAGGCGGCGGGCGTGGGAGTGAAGGACGCCGAGGCGTCCGCGCCGCTCACCGCGTCGGCGTGGGCCGGCCCTTCGTCACGGGCGCCGGTGCCGCCGGTGGCGCACGCGGAGGCGAAAAGGGCGAGGGCGACGACCACGGCCACCGCCGTGAACGCCGCCTGCAAACTCCCCCGGACCCGCGCGGGTCCGGACGGGACGGAGCCCATGTCCGCGGACTCGGAGTCCCCGTCCGTCTCCGTGTCCCTGTCACCCCTGTCCGTGTGCCCGGTGCCGCCCGTCGTCGTGCCTAGGCCGCGCAACGCTCCCGCTCCTCACGCTCCAGCGCGCGTGCGTCCAGATCGCGGCTCTCCAGCTCCTCGCGGAGCCGGGCGAGCGCCCGGTGCAGCGTGCTCTTGACCGTTCCGGCCGACATGCCGAGGGCGGCGGCCGTCTCCTCCGTGGACATCTGCTCCCAGTGTCGCAGCACCACGACGCTGCGCTGCTTCGGTGCCAGAACCTTCATGATGTCCATCAGCAGGGCGCGGTCCGCGTGCTGCTCGGTGGAGTCGTCGACCGAGGCGTCCGGGAGCTGCTCGGTCGGCACCTCCTCCAGCTTCCGCGCCCGCCACCACTCGGTCCGCGTGTTGATCATCACGCGGCGCAGGTAGGCGTCGGCGAGCCGCTTGTCCGCTATGCCGTCCCAGCGGTGGTACGTCCGCACCAGCGCCGTCTGGAGCAGGTCCTGGGCGTCCACCGGGTCCGGGACCAGCCGGCGGGCGCTGCGCAGCAGCGCGTCCTGCCGGGTGCGGACGTACTCCTCGAACTCGAGCACCTCTCCCTGCGCCATGTTGACCGCCTCCCGATTCCCCGTTCCCGGCCGGCTCGTTCGCCGTCGGTGTCACTGCCTGTGGTTCGTAGTCGTCCCCGCCTGTCGGGTACGGAAATGAAGCTACGGAGGCGTTGTCACGGGGCTGTCCGAAGCAGCCTGCGGCTAGCGCTCGGCTGTCCGTCGGTTGTGTAACGGAAGAAGGAAAGGGGTAAAACGACAAGGAAGTTGAGTGGTATTTGCTGCAGTTTGTCCGAGTTGTTCCCGTGGATCGGCTGTGCGTCTGATGTTGCAGAGGCCCTACGACTGTGATGTGTCCGAACGACAGTGATGTGTCCGAGCGTCAGCTCAGTGGCAGCCGGTACATCCCGCCGGGCAGCGGCTCCACCAGACCGTCCGCGACGAGGCCGTCCAGCGCGCGGGCCCGCTGCACCGGCTCGTGCCACACCCGGTCCAGGGCCGCCTGCGGAACGGGCACATGGGCCTCGCGCAGCACGGCGAGCAGCTTGCCGCGCACCTGACGGTCCGTACCCGCGTACGTCTGACCGCGCCGTGGCGGGCCCTCGTGCTCCGGCTTGCCCGCGAGCCGCCAGGCGCACTGCGCGCTGATCGGGCAGCGGTGGCAGGACTCGTTCTTCGCCGTGCACACCAGCGCGCCGAGTTCCATGGAGGCAGCGGCCCAGCGGGCGGCGGTGCGCTCGTCCTCGGGGAGCAGGGCGCGGGCGAGCTTGCGTTCGGCGGCGGTGGTGGCGTTCGGCGGGTACTGCGCGCCGGTGACGGCACGGGCCAGGACCCGGCGGACGTTGGTGTCCAGGACGGGATGGCGCTGACCGTAGGCGAAGGAGGCGACCGCCGCGGCCGTGTACTCGCCGATGCCGGGCAGCGCGAGCAGCTGGGCGTGGTCGGTCGGTACGTCCCCGCCGTGCCGTTCCGCTATGGCGACGGCGGCGCCGTGCAGCCGCAGCGCGCGGCGCGGGTAGCCGAGCCGGCCCCAGGCACGGACCGCCTCACCGGGGGCCTCCTTGGCCAGGTCGGCGGGGCGCGGCCAGCGCGCGAGCCACTGCTCGTAGACGGGCAGGACCCGGTTCACGGGCGTCTGCTGCAGCATGAACTCGCTGACCATCACGCCCCAGGGGCCCGCCTCGGGGCGCCGCCAGGGCAGGTCGCGGGCGTTCTCGTCGAACCAGTCGATCACGGGGCTGTGCAGGTTCTCTCCGAGGGCGGAGCCGGAGAGGGCGTTGATGTCGGCGGGGGTGTCGGGTGAGGGCTTTGTGGGCGCAGTCATGGCCTTTCCGATCCTGCCATGTCGGTGGCGGCGGGGTCGGTAGGTGGCGGGTGGCGGTGCGTTATGTGGCTGCGCGTGTGTGGTGGGTTGGACGGTGCACCGCACCTGACGATCGGCAGCAGTGGCGCCCCGTCCCTCGCTTGTAGCGTCGGGCGGATGGAACGTCCTCGCGTCTGGCGGGCCTGTCTGCTCTGGGCCGCCCTCGTGCTGCCCGCGCTGACGGCCGACCGCCTCGGGATGAACGAGCCGCGTGCCGGGTGGCAGCAGGCGGCCGGGCTCGTCGTACTCGCCGCCGCGGTCGCCGTGTCCCGACGGCACCCGTTGGCGGCGTTCGCCCTGGCCGCCGCACTGAGTCTGGCCGCCGCCCCCGCCCTGTTCTCCGTCTCCTACGGCCCCGCGCTCGGCGTCCTCGCGCTGCTGCTCGGCCTGCGCGCGGACGGTGTGCGAGCGGCGGCGGCCGTCTTCGCGGGCGTCGGCTGCATCGGTACGGCGCGGATCGCGCTGCTCGGGGTCGACCCGGCACCGGAATGGGCGGTTCTGACGGGCACGTTGCTGTTCGGGTGCGTCTTCCCGTGGCTCGCCGGACGCTACTGGCGGCAGAGCCGGCGGCTGACCGAGGCCGGCTGGAGCCGAGCCGCGCGGCTGGAGGGCGAGCAGCGCATCGCCGAGGAGCGGGCCCGGCTGCGCGAGCGGGCCAGGATCGCCCAGGACATGCACGACTCCCTCGGCCACGAGCTGAGCCTCATCGCGCTGCGTGCCGGCGCCCTCCAGCTCGCCCCCGACCTCCCCGACCACCACCGCGGCGCCGTCGCCGACCTGCGCGCCGCCGCCTCCGACGCCACCGACCGGCTGCACCGCATCATCGGCGTGCTGCGCGAGGAGGACGAACCGGTGTCCCTGAGCCCGCCGGGGGAGACCGTCGAACAACTCGTCGCCCGCGCCGCCGAGTCGGGGCTGCCCGTGCGGTGGGACGAGATGGCCCGCGCCACGCCCGAGCCGGGCGGCGTCGCCGAGCGGGTCCTGTACCGGGTGGTCCGCGAGGCGCTCACCAACGCGGCCCGGCACGCGCCGGGAGCCTCGGTCACCGTGGCGGCGGCCCGGGAGGCCGACGGTACGACGGTCACGGTGACCAGCGGACGGAGTCCGGTGCCCGACGAGGCCGCGGCGCGCACGGCACCGGATTCCGCAGCACCCCCGGCCTCGAACGCCCCCGCCCCCTCCTCCGGCGGCACCGGCCTCCAGGCCCTGCGCGCCGCCGTCACCGCGGTCGGCGGTGACTTCGAGGCCGGACCGCACCCGGACGGCTTCCGTGTGCGGGCGTACGTCCCCGACCAGCCCGCCGCCCCGGCCGTACGGCCGTCCCCGGCGCCGCACGCCCCCTTCACCCACGCCCGCCGCCGCGTCGCCCGCGCCGCCGCGGTCGCCGTGGGCGCCGGTGTCGTGCTCGTCGGCGGAGCCTTCGCCTGGTACGCGTACACGGAGACCCACTCGGTGCTGTCGCCGGCCGCGTACGCCGAGCTGCGGCTCGGGATGCCGGACCACGACATCGCCGCCGTCCTGCCGGACCGCACCGTCCGTGACGCGCCCGTGGACCGCGCCCCCGCGCCGCCCCCGCCGGGCAGCGACTGCCGCTACTACCGGGCCAGCGGCGAACTCCTCGTCTCCGTCGACCACTTCAGGCTGTGCTTCGACGACGAGGGGCGGCTCGTCGCCAAGGACGTGATCCCGAGGGCGGGCCAGTCCCAACGCCCTTTCCCACGTGAGGAGTTCGCACAGTGATCCGAGTACTGCTGGCCGACGACGAGGCGATGGTGCGCGCCGGTGTCCGCGCGATCCTGACGAGCGGCGGGGAGAGCGAGGTCGTCGCCGAGGCGGGTGACGGGCGCGAGGCGGTCGAACTGGCCCGGGCCCACCGCCCGGACGTGGCCCTGCTGGACATCCGTATGCCCCGCCTGGACGGACTCGCCGCCGCCGAGGAGATCGTACGGACCGTCCCCGGCACGGCCGTGGCGATGCTCACCACCTTCTCCGAACAGGCTTACGTGGCCCGCGCGCTCGGCGGCGGCGCCACCGGCTTCCTGCTGAAGTCCGGGGACCCCTACGAACTGATCGCGGGAGTACGGGCGGTGGCGGCCGGCGCGGCCTTTCTGTCGCCGAGAGTGGCCCGGTACGTCATCGACGGACTCGGCGGCAGCGACGGCCGACTCGGCCGTGAGGCCGCCGCACGCGCGCGCGTGGCCGAGCTCAGCCCGCGCGAGCGCGAGGTGCTCGGCCTCGTCGGCACCGGCCTGTCCAACCCGGAGATCGCCGCCCGGCTGCACCTCGTCGAGGGCACGGTGAAGGCGTATGTGAGCGCGGTGCTCGACCGGTTGGGGGTACGCAACCGGGTGCAGGCGGCGATCGTGGCGTACGAGGCGGGGCTCGTGGAGTAGCCGTGTGCGGCGGCCGTGCGCTCAGCGGCGATACGGCGGTCGCGCCTCCTCCGGCCCCGTCAGCCACCGTACGAACGCCGGTGCCGACGCCGTACGCATCGCCTCGGCCAGCCGGGTCGCCGGGCGCGTCGTCAGTCGTACGGCCGCCACCGCGACCAGCGCGCCGAAGGCCAGGCCGGCGGCGACGTCGTGCGGGTAGTGGACGCCGACGAACACGCGGGAGAAGGCCATCAGCAGGGCCAGGGGAGCCGTCAGCCACAGCAGGGCGTGCCTGGCCAGGGCCAGGGTGAGCGCCGCGGCGCCCGCGATGGCGGCGTGGTTGCTGGGGAAGGACCAGTCGCCGGGCGGCGGGCAGGCGGCGAGGGAGTCGGTCGCTCCCGGCACGGCCCGGCACGGACGTTCCTGTGTGACAACCGACTTGAGGAGCTCACTGCACACATACGCCACAGCCGTGGCCAGAGGTGCAAGGACCGCTATCGCGAACGCCCGGGGCGTGCTCCGTCTGGCCCGCCACCAGGTGGTGACGAACAGCGCGGCGAACACCAGCAGCCCGGCCTCCGTCCATATCTCGGCCGTGTGCTGTACCCACGTTGGGGTGTCGCGGGCGAAGTCGGTGATGTCGCGGTAGAGCCCGGCGTCCTCGAAGTCCATGGTCACGGACCGTAGGCGGCGGGCCGATCCCGTCACATCCTGCGATCGGCAGGGGTCGCACCTGACGGAAGACAGGGGTGGCGCGGGCCTCGCGGGGCGGTTTCCGGGATGATGATCCGGAAAAGTTGCGATCCAGGGCGGCGGGTGGAGCCTGTTGGCGGACCGATCTCTCGTACAGTTTGCGCCGTGGGATCTCTGCGCAATCCGGTCGGGCCGCTTCCCTCCACCATCTACTGGCGACGGAGGGCCGTACTGCTGTCTGTGGTCGCCCTGTTGGCGCTACTGATCACCTGGGTACTCACCTCGGGCGACGGTGGCGGAAAGAACAACGCGGGCGGGTCCGACGGCAAGAATCCCGCGCCCTCGACCATCACCCCGGGGCCCTCGGGTTCGGGCCCGGCGATCAGTCAGGCGCCGGGCGGGCGCGACGAGTCGCCCGGCGGGGACTCCGAAGGCTCGGGCGACGGCTCCGGCTCGGACACGGGGTCCGGTGACGACGGCGGGTCCGGGGACGGTTCCGGGGACTCCGGCGGGTCGGACGGCTCGGGCGGCGGATCCGCGGGCGGCGGCTCGGGCAGCGGCGTCGGCCTGGACGACACGGTGGACGCGGGCTCCGCGCTGCCCGACTGTGTCGCGGGCGCGGTGAAGGTGACGGTGAAGAGCCTCCACAACGCCTACGAGCCCGGCGAGAAGCCCGCCCTGCTGCTGACCGCGACGAACTCCTCCAGCTACGACTGCAAGATCGATCTCGGCCCGAAGAACACGGTGGTGACGGTCACTCAGGCGGGCTCCGAGGACGACTTCTGGTCCTCCGCCGACTGCCCCAAGGTGGCCGGCAGCCTGAAGTTCCGGGTGCCCGCAGGGGAGAGCATCACCTACACCATGAAGTGGGACCGCGGGGCGAGCGCCCCGCAGTGCGCGACACCGCCCGCGGGCGCCGCCGCCGCGGGCACGTATCTGGTGGAGGCGAAGGCCCCGGGCTTCGGCACGGCACAGACGTCGTTCGTGCTGGAGAACGACTAGCAGGCGGCACCCCGCAGCGCCGGGCAACGCAACGCCCCGCCCTCAGCGCCAACGCCGGGGTGCCTCTCAGACGTAGCGCTCCAGGATCGAGCTCTCCGCCAGCCGCGAGAGCCCCTCCCGCACGCTGCGCGCCCGCGCCTCGCCCACACCGTCCACCGTCTGGAGATCGTCCACACTGGCGGCGAGCAGCTTCTGCAGGCCACCGAAGTGCTCCACCAGCCGGTCGATGATCGCCCCCGGCAGCCTCGGCACCTTGGCCAGCAGACGGAACCCGCGCGGCGAGACCGCCGAGTCCAGCGCCTCCGGGGAGCCGGTGTAACCCAACGCCCGTGCCACCGTGGGGAGTTCCAGGAGCTCGGCATGGGTGAGGGCGTCCAGCTCGTACAGCGCCTCATCGACCGTGCGCGAGCGCTTCGCCGTCGGCTCGGGGACGTAGTCACGCACCACGAGCTCACGCTCGGGCTCCACGCCCGCGATCAACTCATCCAGCTGAAGTGCCAGGAGACGGCCGTCGGTGCCCAGCTCCACCACGTACTCGGCGATCTCGGTCGCGATACGACGCACCATCTCCAGCCGCTGGGCCACCGCCGAGACGTCGCGGACGGTGACCAGGTCCTCGATCTCCAGCGCTGACAACGTTCCCGCGACCTCGTCGAGGCGGAGCTTGTAGCGCTCCAGGGTCGCCAGGGCCTGGTTGGCGCGGGAGAGGATCGCCGCCGAGTCCTCCAGAACGCGGCGCTGACCGTCGACGTAGAGCGCGATGAGCCGCATCGACTGGGAGACGGACACCACGGGGAAGCCGACCTGCTTGCTGACCCGGTCCGCCGTACGGTGCCGGGTGCCGGTCTCCTCCGTGGGGATCGTCGGGTCCGGGACCAGCTGGACGCCGGCGCGCAGGATCTTCGACAGGTCCGACGACAGCACGATGCCGCCGTCGAGCTTGCACAGCTCCCGCAGCCGCGTCGCCGTGAACTCGACATCCAGGACGAATCCGCCCGTACACATCGCCTCGACGGTCTTGTCGGAGCCGAGCACGATGAGTCCGCCGGTGTTGCCGCGGAGGATCCGCTCCAGGCCGTCGCGCAGGGCCGTGCCGGGTGCCACGGCGCTCAGTGAGGCGCGCATCAGGCCATCGGCACCGGAGCTCCCACCGGACTTTCCGGGAGCTGCTGCCCGGTCGTTGGCTGCCACTGCACTCCTCCGGTCGCAGGTTCTGGGGCGCTCCCGTTTCGCACACTCGGTTCGTACGCACGGGCGAGACCAGGGCAAAGTCTACCGGCGCTGCTCCTCGTCCCGTGGGGCCTCTCGTCGACGCGACCGTGGAAGGACCCGGAGCGCGTCCCCTATGTCGGCCACTTCCAGCACCTTCATGCCCGAAGGGATCTTGCCCGGGTCGCCCGGGACGAGGGCGTGCGTGAAGCCCAGCCGGTGGGCTTCGGCCAGCCTGCGCTGCACGCCCGTGACCCGTCTGACCTCGCCCGCGAGGCCGACCTCGCCGATCGCGACGAGGTTCTTGGGGAGAGGTGTGTCACTTGCGGCGGAGGCCAGCGCGAGGGCGACGGCGAGGTCGGCCGCCGGCTCCGAGAGCTTCACCCCGCCGACCGTCGCGGAGTAGATGTCCCGCTTGCCGAGGGCGCTGATCCGGCCGCGCTGTTCGAGTACGGCCAGCATCATCGAGACGCGGGAGGTCTCCAGGCCGGACGTCGTGCGGCGGGGTGAGGGGATCTGCGAGTCGACGGTCAGTGCCTGGACTTCGGCGACCAAGGGGCGGCGGCCCTCAAGTGTGACCGTCAGGCAGGTGCCGGGGACCGGTTCGTCACGACGGGTCAGGAAAAGTCCGCTTGGGTCGGCAAGGCCCGTGATGCCCTCGTCGTGCAGTTCGAAGCAGCCGACCTCGTCCGTCGCGCCGTAGCGGTTCTTGACGCCCCGGACCAGCCGCAGACGCGCGTGCCGGTCGCCCTCGAAGTGGAGCACCACGTCGACGAGGTGCTCCAGGAGGCGGGGGCCGGCGATGGCGCCGTCCTTCGTGACGTGTCCCACAAGGAGCGTGGACATGCCGCGCTCCTTGGAGGCCCGGATGAGCGCGCCGGCCACCTCCCGGACCTGGGCCATGCCGCCGGGCGCACCGTCGATCTCCGGGGAGGCCACGGTCTGCACGGAGTCGAGGATCAGCAGCGACGGCTTCACCGCGTCCAAGTGACCCAGCACGGCGGCCAGATCGGTCTCGGCGGCGAGATACAGATGGTCGTCGAGGGCACCGATGCGGTCGGCGCGCAGCCGCACCTGGCTCGCCGACTCCTCACCGGTGACATAGAGGGTGCGGTGCTCGTCGCTCGCCGACTTGGCCGCCACGTCCAGCAGCAGCGTGGACTTGCCGACGCCGGGCTCGCCCGCGAGGAGGACGACGGCGCCGGGCACCAGGCCGCCGCCGAGCACCCGGTCCAGCTCGGGCACGCCGGTGGACCGGGCGGTCGCCTGCCGCCCGTCGATCTGCCCGATGGGCAGCGCGGAACTCGTCACCCGCCCCGGGGCCGTCGTACGGACCGCGGGCGCGCCGTACTCCTCGACCGTCCCCCATGCCTGGCACTCGGGGCAGCGGCCGAGCCACTTGGCCGTCTGCCAGCCGCACTCCGTGCAGCGGTAGGACGGGCGGTCCTTCGTGGTCTTGGTACGGGCAGCCATGCGAAGAACCGTAACCGAGCCCACTGACAACGCCGTACGGTCGCGCACACGGGGCTTCCCCGGGCCGTCGCGGGGGCCGCTCGGCGGGCTTCGGCACGGCCCACTCGTCATGCACAAGCCACGGAATCCGGGGTTCCTGTACCCCATTGAGGGATCGTTTCACCCGTACGGATTAAAACTGCTCAAGCGGGCAGAAGGTGCCACCTCGGGCCGCCTACGGTCCACCAATGACGAGCAGCAGTCCGGAGACCTCGACCCGCACCACCGGCGCGCATCGGGCGCATCGGGAGGCGCGTGATCGTGCGGCGGCGCGCACCGTGGCGCAGCGGCCGCCCGCGCGCTACGAGCCGTATCTCGACGGGCTGTTCACCTACTGCCTGTCCGTGCTGTGCGACCACGACACCGCGACCGCCGCCCTCGGCGACGTCCTCGCGCTCGCCGAGCGGCGCGGGCAGCGGGTGCCGGAGACCCCAGCGGACCGCAGGCCCTGGCTGTACGCGCTGGCCCGCTGGGCGTGTCTGCGCAAGCTGGCCGAGGCCAAGCAGAAACGTCAGGGCAGCCATGCGGCGGGCCGCGCCGCAGGCCATCGGCAGACGGGTGCGCAGTCCGCCCGGCCGGCCGTCTCCGAGGAGGTCCAGGAGCAGCGGCGCCGCGAACTCGCCCTGCTCGCCTGGCCGGAGGCCGCCGGGACCACCCCGGAACAGCGCGAGGCCCTCGAACTCGCCGTACGCCACCACCTGGCCACCCACGAGGTCGCCGCCGTCCTCGGCCTCGACCTGGCCACCGCCCGCGAGCTGCTCGCCTCCGCCGCCTGCGAGGTCGAGCGCACGCGCGCCGCCCTCGCCGTCGTGGAGACCGGCGCCTGTCCGAGCGTCGCCCGCCTCACCGGCGACAACCAGGTCGTGCTCGGCACCGCCCTGCGCCGCGAGCTCGTCCGGCACGTCGACGACTGCCCCCGCTGCCGTCGCACCGCCGAGCGCGCCGTCCCCGGCCGGTGGCCCGGCGTGGCCGCCACCCCCGCCGAGCTGCCCGTCCTCCAGGCGCCCCGCGCGGCCCTGCACATGGCCCTCGCGCACGCCCCACGCGCGCGGGGCGTGGCCGTACCGCGCTTCGACCGGCGCGGCTTCCCGATGGACCCCAAGGACCGCGCCGCCCGCAGGGACCGCCTGCGCGCGCGTGCCGTCACCACGACCGTCGTCGCCACCGTCGTCGCCGCCCCGGTCCTCGCCCTGTGGGCCGCCTACCGGTCCACCCCGACCGGCGAGGACGTCGACGGCCACTCGGCCAGTGCGAGCGAGGCCCACGGCCCGGGCGCCCTCGACGGCGACGCGGCGGGCGACGGTTACGAGAACGCCGGGAACGCGAGCGCCGGGCGGGGCGACCGTTTCGGCGAGCGCGGCACACCGGACGTCTCGGTGGAGGTCATCAGCGTCAGCGGCGCGCAGGCGGCGGGGACCGGCCGGCTGGCGGTCTCCGCCGGAAACAGCGGTGACACCACCCTCGTCACCCTCACGGCGACGGGGCGTGCGCCGGTGCGCTGGTCGGCGAGCACGGGTGCGCACTGGCTCTATCTGAGCCAGTCGGCGGGAACGCTGGCGCCCGGCGAGTCGTTGACGATCAAGGTGTACGTCGACCATCTGCGCGAGCCGTCCGGGCCCTGGAGCGCGCGTGTGGCGATCTCACCGGCCGGCACCCTCGTCTCCATCGTGGGCTACGGCACCGCCCCGAGCCCCTCCGACCCGGGCCATGGACACGGTCCTGGCCCGGACCCGCACCCCACGGACCCGACCGACCCCGGAACGCCCAGCGAGCCGCCGCCCTCGTCCTCCGGACCCGACCCGACGCCGACGACTCCGGCTCCGACCGACCCGGGGACGCCGAGCGAGCCGCCGCCGTCGTCGTCGCCCGACCCCGACCCGTCGCCCACGGCCGGCGATCCGTCACCGTCCGGCCCGACGGATCCGTCAGGTCCGTCCGGTCCGGGAGGCTCGCCGCCGCCGAGCGGGGGCGGCGGGAGCGGCGACCCGAGCCCGTCGAGGTCGTAGGCGCCGGTGCCGCCGGGTGGCCCGGTCGCCCGGTGGCCGGCGCGCTAGTCGACGGGATCCGCCGGGTGCGGAGCCACCATCGGCAGCTGCGAGGCCAGCCGCTGCTCGCACAGCTCGACCAGGCGGTCGTATCCCGCCTTGCCCATCAGTTCCGTCAGCTCTGGCCGGTAGGACACGTACACCGGGTCGCCCGCGCCGTGCGCCGAGGTCGCCGACGTGCACCACCAGTGCAGGTCGTGGCCGCCCGGGCCCCAGCCGCGGCGGTCGTACTCACCGATCGACACCTGCAGCACCCGGGTGTCGTCGGGCCGGTCGATCCAGTCGTACGTCCGTCGGATCGGCAGCTGCCAGCAGACGTCCGGCTTGGTCTCCAGCGGCTCGCGGCCCTCCTTCAGGGCGAGGATGTGCAGCGAGCAGCCCGCGCCGCCCGCAAAGCCGGGCCGGTTCTGGAAGATGCACGAGCCGTTGAAGGGGCGGGTCTGGCGGTCGCCGTCCTCGTCCTCCGAGATCCAGCCGTGCTCCATGCCCTCGTCATGGTGCTGCCAGATCTCCGGCGTGAGCCTCGCCACATGCTCGGCGACCCGCTTCTCGTCGTCCTCGTCCGAGAAATGGGCCCCCAGCGTGCAGCAGCCGTCGTCCGCGCGGCCCGCCTGGATGCCCTGGCAGCCGCTGCCGAAGATGCAGTTCCAACGGGAGGTCAGCCATGTCAGATCGCACCGGAAGACCTGCTCGTCGTCCGCCGGATCAGGGAACTCCACCCACGCGCGCGCGAAGTCGAGCCCCTTCTCGTCCTCTGCCGGGGAGTCCTTCTTGGGCTTCTTCGACTTCGTGGCTGCCTTCGCCTGCGAAGAACCCTTGGCTGATTTGGCCGTCTTGTCGGTCTTCGCCTTTTTCGTCTTTGGCACGGGTCCAGGGTACGGCGTCCGTACCTGCGGCTTCGAGGACCTTGAGGGTCGGAGAAGTGCCCGGTGGCAGTAGCGTTCCGTACATGAGACTCGGTGTCCTCGACGTGGGATCCAACACGGTGCATCTGCTGGTGGTGGATGCTCACCCTGGCGCGCGCCCGTTGCCCGCGCACTCACACAAGGCGGAGCTGCGCCTTGCCCAACTCCTGGACGACAGCGGTGCCATCGGTCCCGAGGGGGTCGACAAGCTGATCGGCGTCGTCCACGAGGCGCTGCAGGCGGCCGAGGACAAGGGCGTCGAGGAAGTGCTGCCGTTCGCGACGTCCGCGGTGCGCGAGGCCACCAACGCGGATGACGTGCTCGCGCGCGTGAAGGACGAAACCGGCGTTGAGCTGCAGGTTCTCGCCGGTTCGGAGGAGGCTCGGCTGACCTTCCTCGCGGCGCGGCGGTGGTTCGGGTGGTCGGCCGGGAGGCTGCTCGTGCTGGACATCGGCGGCGGGTCGCTGGAGATCGCGTACGGCATCGACGAGGAGCCGGACGCGGCGGTGTCGCTGCCGCTCGGGGCGGGGCGGCTCACGGCGGGGTGGCTGCCCGGGGATCCGCCGGAGGCGGAGGACATACGCGCGCTGCGGCGGCATGTGCGGGCGCAGATCGCTCGTACGGTCGGCGAATTCAGCCGCTTCGGTGCGCCGGACCATGTGGTCGCGACGTCCAAGACCTTCAAACAACTGGCCCGCATCGCCGGCGCCGCCCGCTCCGCGGAGGGCCTGTACACCCAGCGCGAACTCAAGCGGGAGTCCCTGGAGGCGTGGGTCCCACGGCTGGCGGGCATGACGGCCGCCCAGCGCGCGGAACTCCCCGGCGTCTCGGAGGGACGCGCGGGCCAGCTGCTCGCGGGGGCGTTGGTCGCCGAGGGCGCGATGGACCTCTTCGGGGTGGAGACACTGGAGGTCTGCCCCTGGGCGCTACGGGAGGGCGTGATCCTGCGGAAGCTGGATCACTTGTCGGTGGACTGACCCCTGCGGCCCTTGAGGTCTTTCAGCCCGTCCGGCGTTTGAGGACGAGGCCGAAGGCCGATGGGGGTCCAGGGG